>NZ_JAQSLK010000001.1:0-300000 GCF_028649595.1 Campylobacter magnus | reverse complement strand
CAAAAAGTAGGAATTTGGTTCTTATTTGTTGGTAAAATTACTGATTTTTTATTTTTTACTAAAAATGAGCCTTTTGTAGCTACTGGCGGTGTTGTTATTAGTGCGGCTTTAATAGTTATTTTATTATTTATATTTTTCTTTTTATTTAGCATTAGATTTTATGATAAAAAACTAAATACTACTGTTAAAAATATTGTAATTTATTTAATTATCTTTTATTTTATAATATCTTTTTTTAATGCTTATACTCTTTTTAGCCTTGATTATGTGGCAGAAAATATTTTTTATATATTTTTAAGCGCGATTTATTATTTCTTTGTTAGTTTGTTTTTGTTTTCGCCTTTTATTTTCTTAGAACAAATCAGTGTTTATTATATAATGTTTTCTTATATTTTTTCTTTATTTATATTTTTATTTTTAAAAACAAAATTTAATAAAAGGAGACTAAATGTCAAACAAGTTTCAATTTAGAGTTGGCTAGCAAAGCAAAAGGCTTTTTGAATAAATTCTAGAATTTAAAAAAGATAAATTCTAGAATTTAAAAGAAATTTTTAGGCTAAATTCTAAAATTTAATACAAAGGAAAAAAATGAAAATAGCAAAAAATATAACTGAGATGATAGGTGGCACGCCGCTGCTTAAAATCAATAGTTTTGGTGGAGAAATACTAGCAAAGGCTGAGTTTGTAAATCCAGGTCACTCAGTAAAAGACCGCATTGCTTATGCGATGATAAAAGACGCCTTTGATAGTGGCAAAATCACTAACCAAAGCGTAATTATCGAACCAACTAGCGGAAATACTGGCGTGGGACTTGCTATGGTTTGCGCAGCTTTGGGGCTAAAAGCGATTTTTACCATGCCGGCTTCTATGAGTAAAGAAAGGCAACTTATATTAAAAGCATATGGTGCGCAGCTTGAACTAACTGAGCCAAGTCTAGGTATGAAAGGTGCTGTGGATAAAGCAAATGAACTGGCTAAAAACCTAGCAAATAGCTTTATTCCAAGCCAGTTTGATAATGCTTCAAACCCTAAGGTTCATTATGAGACAACAGCAAAGGAAATTTTAGAGCAAACTGATGGCAAAATAGACTTTTTCGTAGCTGGCTTTGGCACTGGTGGGACGATATCTGGTGTGGGCAAAGCGCTAAAAGAGCATAACCCAAATGTAAAAATCATAGCAGTCGAGCCTGAGGCTAGCCCGCTTCTAACACAAGGCAAAGCCGGACCTCATGCTATACAAGGAATAGGGGCAAACTTCATCCCAGCAAACCTTGATAGAGGTGTGATTGATGAGATTCGCACAGTCTCAAACGACGATGCTATCGCAACTACAAGAAAACTAGCTAGCGCAGAGGGCGCATTAGTAGGCATTTCAGCTGGGGCAAATGTATTTGTAGCTAGTAAAATAGCAAATGAAAATCAGGGCAAGGTAGTAGTAACTGTGCTGCCAGATACTGGGACTAGATACTTCTCAACAGGAATTTTTGAGTAGATTTTGTGTGGCAATTCGTCTCGCAGCACTATTATAAAAAAAGCCAGCCACGCGCGCCCCCAGATGAATTTCGTATTCTATCCCTGCGGCGCGCTTGCTGCCTTTTGTCATACTAGCACCACGATACTAGAATTGCCGTTTTTAAGGAATTCTAGAATTCCTAAAAATCTAGAATTCTCTAGGGAATTCTAGAAAACTCTAGGGAATTCTAGAATTCCCAAAAATTTGGAATTCTCTATGAAATTCTAGAATTCCTAGGGAATTCTAGAATTGCGTTAGCGGTAGTTAAAAATAGGCTCCAAGCTCGCATCACAAAAGGATAATAATGAAAGAAATACCAGCAATAGATCTAAGCGAATACAAAAACGCTAGCACGCCTGAGGCAAAGGCGGCATTTTATGAAAAGCTACTTCACGCAGCGCATGAGGTAGGATTTTTTTATCTAGTAGGACATGGCATAAGTGAGGAGCTTTGCGATAAACTAAGAGCGCAAAGCAAAGAGTTTTTCCGCTTGCCACTTGAAGTAAAACAAAAAATCGCCCTTGAAAACTCAAAGCATTTTCGTGGCTATACAGCAGTGGGCGGTGAGTACACACTAGGGCAAAAGGACTGGCGAGAAGAGATTGATTTAGGGCTTGACCAACCGCCAAGAGGCGATGAGCCAGCATTTATGAGACTTTATGGGCCAAATCAATGGAGTGATGAAACAGCAGAGCTTAAAAAAACCTTTGATGAGTGGCAAAGCAAGGTAAATGAAATGGGCTTTACTTTGCTTGATGCTTTTTCTAATGCGCTTTATGGGCGTTCTGGGGTTTTTGATGAGCTTTTTGGTGATGATTTTTATGAGCATGGCAAGCTTATTCACTATCCAGGCAGAGCCGAGGCTGGAGATGAGTATAGCGCAGATACACAAGGCGTAGGCGCGCATAAAGACGATGGCTTTCTTACACTTTTAATGATAGATGAGATAGCCGGACTTCAAGTAGAGGCCAAAAAAGGCGAGTGGATAGATGTAGGGTATAAAAAAGCTGCCTTTGTGATAAATATAGGCGAGTTTTTGGAGATTGCTACTGATGGGTATTTGCGTGCGACAAACCACAGGGTAAAAAGCCCACTAAAAGGGCAAGAGCGTATTTCTTGCGTGATTTTTTTGGGCTCAAAGCTAGATCACAAGCTAGAAGTCTACGAGCTACCACCACAGCTAAAAGAAAAAATGAGAGGCGTGGAGCGTGACCCGCACAACCCACTAATCCCAACAATCGGCTGGAACTATCTAAAACACCGCCTTCGCTCTCACAAAGAAGTGGCGCAGAAGTTTTATGCTGATGTCTACGACCCTACAAATCCTGCATCAGCGCTAAAAGCAGGTATAGGCGAGTAAAGTTTTTTAAATTCTAGAATTCCTAAGTGAATTTGCCTAGGAATTCTAGAATTTATCTTGGGAATTCTAGAATTTATTTTAGGAATTCTAGGGTTTTTCTTGGGAATTCTAGAATTCCGGCATTTAGCGATATTCTAGAGCATATTTATTATTAAGATTTCATTTAAAGTTACTTTTAGCCCTTTTTGCTATAATCTGCTAATTTTTTTTTATTTTAAGGATCCTAGATGAAAATCTCAAATGCGATATCTCGCAGTGGCGATGGAAGCTTGGTAGCCCAGATTGCTATAGGCGTGCTTATAGGCGCAGTGCTTGGGTATTTTTTATATCTTTATCATATAGATAGCATTGCTGTGATTTTAGAGCTGCTTGGTAGCTTGTTTGTTGGAGCTTTAAAGGCTATTGCGCCTATTATGGTTTTTGTGCTGATTTGTGAGTCTATTGCTACAAAGCACTTTACTTCTACTAGTTCTACTGGGCTTAAAAAAATCATTGTTTTATATATCGTTGGCACCTTGCTAGCAAGTGTTTGCGCGGTTCTTGCTAGTTTTGCTTTTCCTACTAGCTTGGTGCTTGAGGGCGCCGCAACAAACGCTAGTGCGCCAGCTAGCGTGGGGGCTGTGCTAATAAATCTAGCCAAAAAAGCCGTAGATAACCCAGTAAATGCTCTTGCTACTGGTAATTTCATCGCTCTTATAGTTTGGGCAGTGGGACTTGGCATAGCACTTCGTCACGCATCAAATAGCTCAAAAGCAGTCCTAGTAGACCTTGCTGAGGCTATAAATAAAGTAGTTTATTTAGTCATCCGCCTAGCTCCGTTTGGTATCTGCGGTCTTGTTGCTACTAGCGTGGCGCAGACTGGTTTTGAGACTCTTGGCGGGTATTTGAAGCTGATTTTAGTGCTTGTACTTTCTATGCTTTTTGTCGCTTTTGTGGTAAATGCGGTTATTGTCTTTGTGATGATAAAGAAAAATCCTTATCCGCTGATTTTTTCTTGTATCAAAAATAGCGCAATTACAGCATTTTTTACTCGCTCATCGGCTGCGAATATCCCTGTAAATATCGCTCTTGCTAAAAAACTTAATATAGATGAAAAGCTATATTCTGTTAGCATACCGCTTGGTGCTACTGTGAATATGGCTGGAGCTGCTATCACAATAGCAGTGCTCTCACTAGCTGCTGTTCATACTCTTGGCATTAGCGTAGATTTTGGTACTGCGCTTTTGCTTTGCTTTGTATCTGCAATTGCAGCTTGTGGGGCTAGTGGCATTGCTGGAGGTTCGCTTATGCTTATTCCACTTGCTTGTTCGCTTTTTGGTATCTCAAATGACATTGCTATGCAAGTGGTGGCTATAGGCTATATCATCGGCGTTATACAAGATAGCTTTGAGACCGCGCTAAATAGCTCTACTGATGTGTTATTTACAGCTGCTGTAAATGAAAGTATTAAAAAGGATTAGAAAATGACATGGAATTTAACTGAGTTTTTTGAAAATGAAAGCCAAGCTAGCGAGTTTTGTGTGAATTTATTAGCTGAGGCAGAGGGGTTTGAAAAAGAGTATAAAAATAACCTTTTTGCTCTAAGCGATAATGATTTTGAAGAAGCTCTTAGAAAGTATGAGAGTATAAGTGAGCGTGCTTCAAAGGCGATGAGCTGGGCGCATTTAAGCTTTGCTAAAGATACTAGAAAAGGTGCCCTGCAAGCAAAGTTTGAAGAGTTTTATACCAAAATAGATGAAAAACTGCTATTTTTTATGCTTGAGTTTAATGCTTTGCCAAGGCAAAAGCAAGAGAGCTTTTGTGAGCATTGTGAGCAGTATAGATATTTTTTAGAGCGTAGCATAGAGAGTAAAAAATACGAACTAAGCCTAGCAGAAGAGCGTGTGCTACTTCGCACAGCAAATACTGGAGCAAGCGCATTTTCTAGGCTATTTGATGAGAGTATGGCACGCATTAAGTTTGATTTTAAGGGCGAAAAAATCGGAGAGGAAGAGCTACTTTCAAAACTAAGTGATAAAGACCGCCTAGTGCGAAAAGCAGCAGCCCTTAGCCTAAGCGAAGGGCTAAAGGCAAACTCGCATTTGCTAAGTTTTATTTTTAATATCATAAAAACTGATCTTAAAAATGACTGCGAGCTTCGTGGCTATGAGAGTGCTGAGAGTCCTAGACACATAAGCAATGCTGTAAGTAAAGAAAGCGTGGATGCGCTAATTAAAGCTTGTGAGAGTAACTTTGAGCTAAGTCACCGCTACTATGCTAAAAAGCGTGAAATTCTAGGATATTCAGAGCTGTATGATTATGACCGCTATGCGCCACTTGGCAGTGATGATGGCGAGTTTAGCTTTGATGAGGCAAAAGAGCTTGTGCTTGCTGCGTTTAGAGACTTTAACCCGCAGTTTGCTACTATCGCTGAGACTGGGCTAAATAACGGCTGGTGCGATGCTATGCCAGCTGATTTTAAAATGGGCGGGGCTTTTAGTCATAGTGCCTCTGCTGATACACATCCTTTTGTGCTGCTAAATTTCACAAACAAACGCCGTGATGTCTACACGCTAGCCCATGAGTTTGGTCATGCTATACATCAGTTTTTAAGCTATAAGGCTGGATATTTTGGCTCTCACACGCCACTAACGATGGCTGAGACAGCATCGGTTTTTTGTGAAATGCTAGTTTTTGAATGCATTAAAAATGCAGCTAGCTCTAATGAAGAAAAGCGTGCGATTTTAGGTGCTAAAATAGAAGATATTTTTGCTACGCTCTTTAGACAGATTAACTTTACTACCTTTGAGCGTGCTGTACATGCTGAACCTGATGAGCTAAGCTGCGATAGTATAAGCAAACTTTGGATGAATGAGAGCGAAAAAATGTTTGGCGATAGCTTAAAGCTAAATGATTATTACGAGCTTTGGTGGAGTTATATACCGCATTTTATTCATACGCCGTTTTATTGCTATGCTTATAGCTACGCTCAGCTTTTGGTTTTGGCGATTTTTGGACTTTATAAAAGTGGCAAATGCGAGAATTTTGTAGAGATTTATACGCAGTTTCTAAGCCTTGGTGGCAGCAAAAGCCCAAAAGAAATGGTGGCTATGTTTGGCTTTGATATTGAAAGTAGCGAGTTTTGGCAAATCGGTATAAATGAGGTTAAAAAGCTAGTTGATGAGTTTGAGAGTTTATAGGGAATTCTAGAATTTTCTAGGGAATTCTAGATGGAATTTTAGAATTTTGTAAGGAATTCTAGAATTTTCTATGGAATTCTAGAATTTTCTAGGGAATTCTAGATGGAATTCTAGAATTCCTAAATATTAAAAGGAGAAAAAATGCAAAAGTTCTTAGCCAGTGGTGATTTTAATGCTTTAATGAAAAAGCACGCAAAAGAAGTTTTGCATTTGCTAATTGCTAAAAATCAAAAGTTTGATATCCTAGCAGATGTGGAGCAAATAGAGTTTAAACCAGCCTTGCCAAAGGGACTTTTGCCTGAGAAAAATGCCGTGCTTTTTGGGCTTGAGGGTTATACGCTTAGTTCTGCTTATGTAAGTGAGAGTGGGCTGCATTTTCACGCTGCTTTTGGCGAAAATGATTTTGAGAGCATGGTGCTAATCCCGCTTTGTGCTATCATGCGAATAAGCTCTGGGAATGCTGTGTTTTTTGTGAGTTTTGCCTTGCCAGAAGAGCCCAGCGAGACTGAAAAAAGCAAAAATATTTTCAAAGCAAACCCAAAAAATAAAGATTTTTTTAAGAAGTAGAAAATGGATATATTATCTAGCTTAAATGACGCCCAGCGTGAGGCTGCTAGGCACATAGATGGCGCAATGCTGATCCTAGCAGGCGCAGGGTCTGGCAAGACGCTTACTATCACAACTCGCCTTGCTTATCTTATCGGCGAGGTTGGTATAGACCCACTAAATACGCTAACGCTTACTTTTACAAACAAAGCTGCTACTGAGATGAAGCTAAGGGCTTTAAATCTAATTAGAAGTTCGCAGCCATCAGCAAATCCTTTGCTTTGTACTTTTCACAAGTTTGGACTGCTGTTTTTAAAGCTATATATGAGAGAGTTAAATAGGGCAAATAACTTTGTCATAATCGATATCGACGATAAGAAAAAAATCATAAAAGAGTTTGAAGGTAGCATTGCTACAAATATCGTTAGTAATGAAATCTCGCGCTATAAAAATATGCTTTTAAGCCCAGAAGAGATTATTTCTAGCTCTGTCATACCAGCTTTTATCGGTGGCAGGGCAAACTACGAAAAAATCGCCAAAGCCTACAAAAGCTACGAAGAGTATTTAGTAGCAAATAATCTAGTTGATTTTGATGATTTGCTTTGCTTAACATATAGAATTCTAGACTCAAACCCTAGTCTATGCAATCAAATCTCAAACCGCTACAAATACATAACAATAGATGAGTATCAAGACACAAACGAACTTCAATACAAACTACTTCGCAAACTTTGTGCGGCGCATGAAAATGTAGTAGTAGTAGGCGATGATGACCAAAGCATCTATGGCTGGAGAGGCGCAAAAATAGAAAATATACTAAACTTCAAAGACCAGTTTAGCTCTGTAAAGGTAGTGCGTCTAGAAGAAAACTACCGCTCAAGCTCAAATATCCTAAATGCCGCAAACGAGCTAATAGACCACAACCGCAACCGCCTAGGCAAAAAGCTAATAAGCACAAAAAAAGATAATAAAGATATAGAAATCCTACAAAACAGCGACGAAGAAAGCGAAGCAAAGATAATCTCAGCTCGCATAGCAAAGCTTATAAATGATGGAGAACACCCTACGCAAATAGCGATTTTATACCGCATAAACGCCCTTAGCCGCGCGCTTGAAGAAGGACTTATCGCAAACGGTGTGCCTTATAAAATCGTAGGTGGAATAAAATTCTACGAAAGAGCTGAGATAAAAGATATCATAAGCTATTTGCGTTTAATTTTAAATCCGCATGATGATTTTAGCTTAGAGCGAATTATAAACCGCCCTAAGCGTGGGCTTGGCAAGGTAGGATTTAACAAGCTTAGCGAGTTTGCTTTTAATAATAAAATCTCGCTTTATGAGGCGATTTTGCGCATGGATGAGGGGCTGCTTGGCAAAAAGGTCTTTACTGCGCTAAATGAGCTTGCACGTGATATAGCTGAGCTTAGAGAGGTAGAGCCAAAAGACCTTGTTTTTGAACTAGAAAATAAATTTGGCTTAAAAGAGTTTTACAAACAAAGCCCAGAGGGCGATGATAGACTGCTAAACATTGATGAGTTTTATGGCTCAATTAACCAAAAAATAGAAAATAATCCTGATTTTAGCTTAGAAGAGTTTTTAAACGACATCACACTTCAAAGCGACCAAGACCGCATAAGCGAGGATGCTATTAGCATTATGAGTGTGCATGCTAGCAAGGGATTAGAGTTTGAACATGTTTTTATAATAGGGCTTGAAGAGGGATTTTTCCCACTTATTAGCGATGAGTGCGACATAGAAGAAGAACGCCGCCTAGGCTATGTGGCAATCACTAGAGCTAAAAGCGATCTGGTGCTAAGTAGCTCAAACTTTCGCATTTACAGAGGTAAAAAATCAAACTTAGAGCGTTCACGCTTTTTAAGCGAAGCTGGGCTAATAAGCGGTAAACTTCGCATAGAGAGCACAAAAGAGTTTCGCAGAGGCGATCTAATCAAGCATAAAATTTTTGGCATCGGCAGGGTGCTAGAAGTAACGCAGATAAAAAGCGATTTTAAGCTAAAAATAAACTTTGGCGGAAATGTAAAGGAAATAATGTCAGGCTTTGTAGAAAAGGTCTAGGGGGAATTCTAGAACTTTCTCTAGGGAATTCTAGATTTTAGCTTTAGGAATTCTAGATTTGCGCTGTCCTTTGGACTTTGTGACAGCAGCTTGGGAATTCTAGTTTAAGGAATTCTAGTTTAAGGAATTCCAGTTTTAGGAATTCTAGTTTTCGCAGCTGAATTTAAAATAAAGGATGAAAAATAGATAAATTATTTGCAGCAAAAAAACCCTCAGGCATTTCTAGCAATCATTTCTTAGCTCGCTTAAAGCGCAAATACGGCGTTAAAAAAGCCGGATTTTCAGGCACGCTTGATCCCTTTGCTAGTGGGGTTTTGCTAGTAGCTTTTGGCAGCTATACAAGGCTATTTCAGTATTTAGAGGTGGAACCTAAGGTTTATGAGGCTTGTATTTGGCTAGGGGCTTTTAGTCCTAGTGGGGATAATGAAAATATAAGTAAAGTTGATATTATAAAGCCTTTTGAGCTAGAAATTCTAAGTAAAAATGTAGAAAATCTACAAGGAATTCTAGATTACACTCCGCCAAAATACAGCGCAAAGCATGTTGGTGGCGTGCGAGCCTATGAACTAGCAAGGCGTGGCGTGGATTTTGAGCTAAAAGCTGAACAAATGGAGGTTTTTAGTGCGGAGATTTTACACTATACTCATCCTTTTTTGCTAGTGCGACTTGAACTTAGTAAAGGCTCTTATGCTAGAAGCTGGGCTGAGCTATTAGCCAAAAAACTTGGTATAAATGCGACTTTGAGTGCTTTGGAGCGAAAGAGCGAAGGAGAGTTTTTTTATGAAAATGAAAAAGCCTTAGATCCTTTAAAACACCTAAAAATAGCGCAAAACTGGTATGAAAAAAGCCAAAGTGATATTGAACTTGGCAAAAAACTTTGCGTAGATGATTTTAAGATTAAAGAAAATGGCGAATATTTCATCAAATTTGAAAAATTTTTTAGTATAATAGAGATTTTAAACGGGCAAGTAACATATAAACTAAATGGTATAAAAAATGCTAATTTTAACTAGAAAAAAAGAGCAAAGCATTAGAATTAACGAAAATATAGAAGTAACCATACTAGAAATAGATGGCGCAAATGTTAAAATAGGCATATCTGCGCCTAGTTTTGTGCGAATTTTGCGCTCAGAGCTGACAAAAGATATAAAGGTATCAAACGAACAAGCCACACACCAAAACACAAATATAATCAAAAAAATGATAAAAAAACTAACAGAGTCAAAATGAATATAATCGCAAGTTTTAAAGCACCGGCAAAATTAAATATTTTTCTAAAAATATTAAATCGTATAAAAGGTGGAGCAAATGACGGCTACCACGAGCTTAGCTCTCGTTTTGTGCGATTTCATGGACTTTATGATGAACTTAGCATAATAGAGCGTATTGATGCTAGCGGGCTAATGTATGCAAATGATATTGCTGATAATTTGATTTTTAAAGCTTACAAAGAGCTTGAAAATGCTGGATTTAAAGAGGCTTTAGCTAGGTTTTTTAGCGATAAGCAAATACATTTGCTAAAAGGCATTCCAAGTGGTGCTGGACTAGGTGGGGGCAGCAGCGATGTGGCTAGCTTTTTGCTTTTTATGCAAGAGATTTTAGGCTTTGAGGATGAGCTTTTGATGAGTATTTCAGCAAAAATCGGCTCTGATGTGAGCTTTTTTGCTAGCAAGGCAAGTTCAGCTAATGTGCGTGGCTTTGGGCAGATTGTAGAGAGCTTTGATGATGATTTGCCACGCCTTGGTATAGTGCTAAGCAATATTTTTTGCTCCACACCTGAGGTGTATAAAGCCTACGCAAAAGGAAGCTTTATCAAAGATACAAAGCTAGCAAAAAGGCTTGAGAGTATGAGTAGCAAAGAGATTTTAAGCTCTTATGAAAACTTTGAGCTAAATGATTTGCTAACACCTGTTGTAGCAATTTATGCAGGATTTAGTATAAAAGAATCTGAGTTTTTGAGTGGGTCTGGCTCAGCGAAGTTTAAGGTAATAGCATGAAAATTCTAGTCCAAAACAAAAAAGCCTATCACGACTTTACTATCATCAAAGACTACGAAGCAGGCGTGGTGCTAAAAGGCTCTGAGATAAAAAGCCTACGCATGGGCAGAGGCAATCTAAAAGATTCTTTTGTGAGGATTATAAAAGGCGAGCTGTTTTTGCTAGGCTGTCATATAAGCCTATTAAATACGACAAATCCGCACTTTCGCCCAGATGAAAAAGCACCAAGAAAGCTGCTTATGCACCGCAAAGAAATAGATAAGCTCTTAGGCTCTGTAAGCACCGATGGATACACGCTAGTCGTGCTTAGCCTGTATTTAAACTCAAAAAACCGCCTAAAAGCAAAAATCGCTTTGGCAAAGGGTAAAAACCTACATGATAAGCGTGAAGCCCTAAAAGAAAAGCAAGCAAATATGGATGCTAAGCGTGCTTTGGCTGAGTTTAAGAGAATCTAGAATTCCTAGGAATTCTAGATTTTAAGAAAGAATGAAAGAATTCCTAGGAATTCTAAATTTTAAGAAAGGATAAAAATGAAAAAACTGCTTTTAGTACTGCTTTGCGCTTTTGCGCTAGTGTTTTTAGGCTGTGATAAAAATGAGAGCGAAAGCTACAACCTTGGCGAGTACGCACCTTTTAAAGACGGAGAGGAAATCAGCCTAAAAAGCGTAAGTGGCGCAAGCATAAGCTTGGTGCGAACTAGCACAGGCTTTGTGTTAAAGGGTAGCGATAAAATCGTTATGCTAGATATCTTTGGCACTTTTTGTGCGCCTTGTAAAGCAGAAGCACCACATCTTATGGATTATCAGCTAAATCACGATGATTTCATGCTAATTGGGCTTATAACCTTTGAGCAAATCAGCGATAAAGATGTGATTGAAAAGTTTATAAAGCCTTTTAATGCTTATTATTTCATCGCAAACGAGGGTGAGAAAAACGAGCGTTTAATCTCGCAAGTTTTGGCTGACATCGGCTATGATAGTGCGCTCTCGCTGCCTTTTAAAGTAGTGCTAAAAGGCGGTAAATACGAGCTTTTAAGCGACAATCTAGGTGAGAGAGGCGGTAAAGAGGCGCTTTATTATCTAGGTGCGGTTTCAAGCGAGTTAGTGGCAAAAGATTTAGAAAAAATTCGCAAAAAATAAAATTTTGCGAATTTTTAAGCTAAAAATCATTTAAATTTAACTACACTTTCAAAAAAAATTTTAAAAAGAGGTGAGAAAAATGAAAGATACGGCAAGCTTAGGACTTGACGGCGTTGGCAAGGTTTTTCATAATCTTAGCTATGATGAGCTTTTTGAACACGAAAAAGCAAATAATGAAGGCACGGTCACTGAAAATGGCACTTTTAGCGTAGATACTGGCATTTTTACAGGTCGTAGCCCAAAAGATAAATATTTCGTAGACCAAGACCCAAGCAAAAAATACATCGCTTGGGGTAAAATCAATCTTCCAATCTCAAAAGAACTTTTTGACAAACTTCTAAAAAAAGCAAAAGCACAATTAAGTGGTAAAGATATTTATGTCCAAGACGCTTATGCTGGTAGCTCTCAAAGCTCAAGAAGAGCTGTTCGCTTTATCACAGAAGTTGCTTGGCAAGCGCATTTTGTAAAAAATATGTTTATCCGCCCAAGCGAGAGCGAACTAGAAAACTTCAAGCCTGATTTTACTGTCTACAACGCTTGTAAATGCGTAAATGATGAGTGGCAAAAAGATGGGCTAAATAGCGAAGTTTTCGTAATATTTAATATAGAAGAAAATGTAGGCGTGATAGGTGGCACTTGGTATGGTGGCGAAATGAAAAAAGGAATTTTTTCTATGATGAACTACTGGCTGCCACTTGAAAACAAGCTTCCTATGCACTGCTCAGCAAATGTAGGCAAAGACGGCGATACTGCGCTGTTTTTTGGACTTAGTGGCACAGGAAAAACTACACTCTCAACTGACCCACACCGCGCCTTAATCGGCGATGATGAGCACGGCTGGGACGATGAAGGCGTGTTTAACTTTGAGGGTGGCTGCTACGCAAAATGTATAAATCTAAGCGCAGAAAACGAGCCTGAGATCTACGCTGCAATTCGCAAAAATGCTTTGCTAGAAAATGTAGTAATTGACGGCTCTGGTAAAGTAGACTATAACGATGCTAGCAAGACTGAAAATACCCGCGTAAGCTATCCGATCGAACACATAGAAAACCACGAAAAAAGCCTAAAAGCAGGTCATCCAAAAAATATCATTTTCTTAACAGCAGATGCCTTTGGTGTATTGCCACCAGTTAGCAAGCTAAGCAAAGAACAAGCAATGTATTATTTTCTAAGCGGCTACACAGCAAAAGTAGCTGGCACAGAGCGTGGAGTAAAAGAGCCAGAAGCAACTTTTTCAGCTTGTTTTGGCGAGCCATTTATGCCTATGCACCCAACTGTGTATGCTAAACTTCTAGGTGAGAAAATCGACAAACACGGCGTGCATGTATATCTAGTAAATACTGGCTGGAGTGGCGGTGCTTATGGCGTGGGCAAACGCATGAGTATAAAGGCCACTAGGGCTTGTGTTAATGCTATACTTGATGGCTCAATTACAAAATGCGAGTTTGAGAACTTTGATGAGTTTAATCTAGCTATCCCAAAAGCCCTTGAAGGCGTAGAAACCAAGCTTTTAAACCCAATTAACACTTGGGCAAATGCTAGTGAGTATAAAGAAGCTAGAAGCAAACTAGCTAAAATGTTCGTAGAAAACTTCAAACGATACGGAGCAGAGGGCGAGCAAATTGCTGCGGCTGGTCCTAGGTCTTAGTATAATTTTAGCTCTTTTTACCCTTGCTTTTTTTAAGCTTGGCAAAGAGAGCTTGGAGCCTACAAAGTTTCCAAAAGACCCAAATAATTTAGCTAATTTTCTTGATACAGATTTGGCTGGGAATTCTAGAATTCCTAGCCAAAATTCTAGAATTCCTATCGAGCTTTATACCTCTTTTGGGCTTGATTATCTAAACCTTGCTAGAAAGAGCGTGGGCTTAGTGCCTTTTAAAGAAAACTCCATTCTTAGCGAAGCTGCTAAAAATCACACTTTGTATCTTTCAAACCTTGGTATCATCAGCCACGATGAAAGCAAAGAAAACAAGTATTTTACAGGCGCAAACCCTAGCGAGCGAGCGATTTTTGCTGGGCTTAATTCTAGCTTTGTTAGTGAGAATATCTCAGCTAAGCACGCTAGCTTTAATGACAGCATTGATGGGCTTTTAAGCGCAATTTATCATAGATTTAACTTTTTAAATTACAGCTTTGATGAGATTGGCTATTATGATGATGGCGATATTTACACTTATGAGATGTCAAACTCAGCTCTTTTAAAGCTTTGCGAGCGTGGAGAGAGCATAGGCAAGCAGTATGTGCTAGGGGCTTGCGCAAATCCAAAAATGCCACTAAGTCCTACTTCTTTCAACCTAGCCACCAAGCCTAGCAAGCCTGATTTTTTAATGTTTCCAAATGAAAGTTTTGCTAGCGTGGCTGTTTTTGGCGATGAAGACCCTGACCCCTTGCCCCAGTGTAAAATCACATCTGCGCCTGTTAGCTTGGAGTTTAATCCAAACTTAGAGATTTTTTTAAAAAGTTTTAAACTTTTTAAAAATGGAAAAGAGCTAGAAAACACGCTTTTACTAAGCAGGGATAACGACCTAAGGTTTACTAGCAATCAGTTTGCGCTTTTTTCGCTAAGTCCTTTTGATTTTGGCGCTAGTTATGAGGTGCTAGCTACTTACACGCAAGGTGGCGAGAATAAAAGCCTTTCGTGGAGTTTTGCTACCAAAGAGCCACAAATTCCGTACTTCATAGTAAATGACGGCGATATAATTGAGCTTGAAGATGGTAGAGAATACGAAGTATTTTTTGCGCCAAAGCATTGTAATGACAGCTTTAGCCAGTATAGCTATACCCTGCCTTTTGGCTCAAGTTTGCAGCTAAAAGATACTGGAATAAACATGCTAAAAATGCGTGCTAGTGGGGCTTATGGCGATGTGATAGAGTTTAAAAGCACAACACATAATATAAAAATTCTCATAAAAAGCGAAAAAAATCTAGATTTTAAAGTGATTTTTGCGCTAATTTTAGCTATTATTTTATTTATTTTTATCGCAAAAAGGGCAAAAATATGAAAAAAATGTGGGATGGCAGATTTAACGAGGCTAGCAGCGAGCTACTTGAGGAGTTTAATGCTTCGATTTTCTTTGATAAAGAACTCTTTAAAGAAGACATCGCTGGTTCAAAAGCACACGCAAAAATGCTTGGCGAGTGTGGAATTCTAGATGCTAATGATGTAGCCAAGATAAGAGCTGGCTTAGATCAGGTCTTAGGCGAGATTGAGCGTGGTGAGTTTGCATTTAGCGTGAGCCAAGAAGACATTCATATGGCAGTTGAAGGCAGGCTTAGCCAGATTATCGGCAAAGAGCTTGGCGGCCGCCTTCACACCGCTCGTTCTCGCAACGACCAAGTGGCACTAGATTTTAGGGCTTATTGCCAAAACCGCACAAAAGAGCTAGCCGCCCTTGTGCGTGAGCTAATCTCTGTCCTTGCTAGCATAGCAAGTGAGCACAAAGATACGCTGATGCCGGGCTTTACACACTTACAGCACGCCCAGCCTATCAGCCTTGCTTTTCATCTTTTGGCTTACGCATTTGCCTTTAAGCGTGATTATGAAAGGCTGCTTTCTAGCTACGAGCGAAACAACCTTAGTCCGCTTGGCAGCGCAGCACTTGCTGGCACGCCGTATCCTACAAGGCGTGAGCTAGTAGCTAGCGAGCTAGGATTTAGCGGCATTACGCCAAATGCGATGGATAGCGTAAGCGATAGAGATTTTGCTTTGGAGCTGCTTTTTAACATTTCTTTAATTTTCACTCACGCTTCTAGGCTGTGCGAAGAGCTGATTTTATGGTCTAGCCAAGAGTTTAGCTATATCAGCATTAGTGATGCTTTTAGCACCGGAAGCTCCATCATGCCGCAGAAAAAAAACCCAGATGTAGCCGAGCTGATTCGTGGCAAAACGGGCAGAGTTTATGGCAATCTAATCGCCCTGCTAACTGTGATGAAGGGCCTGCCGATGGCGTATAATAAAGATATGCAAGAAGATAAAGAAGGCGTCTTTGATAGCGTCCGCACAGCTAGCACCAGCCTTGTGATACTGTGTGAAATGCTAAAAACCACGACTTGGCGCAAAGAAAATATGCTAAAAGCGTGTAAAATGGGGCATCTTAGCGCCACTGACCTTGCTGATTATTTAGTCAGCACTTATAACGAGCCCTTTCGCCTAGCGCATAATATCACAGGGCGCTTAGTGGCTTTGGCTGAGAGCAGGGGCAAAGACCTTAGCGAGCTTAGCTTAGAAGAGCTAAAAAGCGTTGATCCGCGCTTTGATGAAGGGGCCTTGTCTGCTCTTAGCCTAGAAGCTAGCAAAGAAGCCAGAAAAAGCAGTGGCGGCACTAGCAATGAGAGTGTAGAAAAGCAGCTTGTTTTGATAAATGATTTTTTAGCAAGGGCTAGGGAATTCTAGAATTCTCTAACTTTTATCGGCTGGTTTTTAATTTCGGCTATTTTTTACTACCGCTGGTGCAAAGCCCAAAGGACAGCGCAAGTTTAGAATTCCCTAGAAATTCTAGAATTCTTTAAACTTGTCATCCTAGGGCTTTGCTTTTTGTGTCATCCCCCAGCCCCTTTGGGGGATTTCTGCTAGCGAATTCTAGAGCTCTTGTCATTGCGAGGCTTTAAAAAAGCCGAAGCAATCTTTAAGGAATTCTAGATTTTAGCTTAGGAATTTTAGTTTTATGCTTAGGAATTCTAGAATTTAGCTTGGGAATTTTAGATTAAGGAATTCTAGTTTGTGGGAATTCTAAATTCTGGGAATTCAAGTTTAAGGAATTCTCTTTTGAAATTCTAGAATTTTGTTTAGGAATTTTAGATTTGCGCTGTCCTTTAAACTTCGCGGTAGTGGCTGAAAAAAACTAGGGAATTCTAGAATTCTCTTGTTTTATCTGTGTTTTTGGTTTGAAATTCAATGATTTTTACCAAAATTTAATATTTAAAAGAGTTAAAATGAAAATAAAAGAAAAGTTGGCTGAAATTAACGAAAGTATTTATCAAAAATTTTTGGCTAATAGAAGAGAATTATTTCGTTTATGCAGTTTTTTTTGTTCTGGATTATGTATTAGTAGCCTTTTTTTGTTATGGCTAGCTAGTCCTGATGGAACACCGCTTGAAAAAATGGATAAATTTAGTGGTAAAGTTATATATACTGGTTATAGCACAAAAAATGGCGTTGGGACTTTAAAGCTAGAACAGATTAATGGAGATGTAAAACATTTTGAAATACACAAAAGAGATGAAAAAATTTATAATAGTGTAATGGGAAAATGGGTAAAAATTTATGCCTCAAAATATTTTCTTTCAAGCATGAAAAGGGTTGAACAATTACAAAATGAAAAAGCAGAAGTGTTAAAAAAATATGATTATTTAAGTTCATTAAAAAGCTTTAAAGACACATTTACAGGCTTCTTTTTTGGTGGAATTATTTCTATGGCTTTAATTTTAGGTTTTATATTATCTGAGCTTGTGTTCTATGATTTGGTAAAAAGTAAAAACAAAAAAAATAAGGAATAACCTATGAGTAAAATTTTAGATGACTTAATTGCTGTTATTTCAAATAGCAATAATTATAATTCTTTTTGGGAAAATTATTTTGGTAAAACTAATGATACAATTAGTTTAGCTATTGATACGGCTAAGGTTGGTTTGAGTTCTGTTGAAATTTATTATTTAGCAAAAGGAGTAAAACCAGATGTATTAACAAAAGCTAATTTTGCGGTTAGTTCTTTGGCGTTAATGAATGATGTGTGAAAAATAAATGAGCTAGAAAAAGGAGAAAAAATCACATATAAGCTTATATTAAATACTGCTGGTGATTTTAGCGTCTCGCAGGGCTGAGCCAGCCGATAGATAAAAGAAAATAAAAATCTAGGGAATTCTAGAATTTTATTTTTGGAATTCTAGATTTAGTCTTAGAAATTCTAGAATTCCTAGAGATTGCTTCGGTCGCTTTGTTCCCTCGCAATGACGGAATTTCCGCAATGACGGAATTTTGAAATTCTCTGTGATGAGATCCCCCAGTCAAGCTGGGGGGGGGGGTGAGATAGCCTTAGGAATTTTAGAATTTTTTTAGCTCGCTTCCCAGCTAGATAAATCTAGCCCAGCTCGCAAATTTTATAAGGGCTACGCCCTAAACCCTTAGGGGCTGTTGCCCCTAAAACCCCGCTAAAATCTAGAATTCTCTTGCTTTATCTGCGTTTTTAGTGGTTTTATTCTAGGGAATTCTAGATTTTATTGTAGGAATTCTAGAATTCCTAAAAAGCCTAGATTTTCTCCCACACAGTGCCAGCTGGGGTGTCCATAAGCTCCACACCAAGCTCGCCAAGCTCACTTCTAATGCTATCAGCTAGCTCGAAGTTTTTGTCTTTTTTAGCAGTCTGGCGAGCAGCGATAAGAGAGTTTATGCGCTCTTTTAGCGTATCGCTCACACCCCACTGAAACCACTCATTCTCGTCATTTTCTAGTATGCCAAAAACATGCCTAACAAAATCTAAGTTTGCCACGGTTTGCGCCTTTAGCGCCTTGTCTTTTGGCGAGTTATCTAGGGCTGCGTTTGCGTCATTTACCATCTCATCAAGCGTAGCCAAAGCGCCTGAGATGTTTAGATCATCGCTTAGAAAATCTAGAATTCCCTGCTTAAAGCTAGCATTTACCTCGCTAGCTGCTACGCCACTAAGGCGCTTTTTTAGGCGGTAGATTTTATCAAGGCGCTTTTTGCTCGCACTTAGATCATCAATGCTATAATTAAAGTTTGCCCTATAATGCGTGCTTAAAAGATAAAAGCGCAAAGCCTCGCCAGGGGCGATTTTAAGAGCGTCTTTTATGAAAAATGAATTGCCTAGGCTTTTGCTCATTTTTTCATTGTTAATTTGCACAAAACCATTATGCATCCAGTATTTGGCTAGATTTTGCTTACAAGCACAGCGGCACTGTGCGGCCTCGTTTTCGTGATGGGGAAAAATCAGATCAGAGCCGCCGCAGTGGATGTCTATTTGATACTTTTGTCCTTCTTTTGGCTTAAAAATCCTATATATCATCGCCACGCACTCGCTGTGCCAGCCAGGTCTGCCTTTGCCAAAAGGCGCGTCGTAGTAGTTCTCATCAAACTTCCACAAAGCAAAGTCTTTTTCATTTTTTTTATGCGCCTCTCGCTCGACTCTGGCTTGTAAGTTTTCATCCTTGCGGCCTGAGAGGCTTAAATACTCATCATCCAAGCTAGTATCAAAATACACACCATCACCTTCAACTATATACGCTGCGCCGTTTGCTTCAAGCTTTTTGATATAAGCGATAATATCAGCAATGCTCTCAGTAGCCTTTGGCTTAAAATCAGGCTCAAGCACATTCATAGCTTTCATATCGGCCTCAAAGCTTGCTATATAATGCTCGGTGATCTGCTCTAAGCTTTTACCTGTGGTGGTCATTTTGTGTAAAATTTTATCATCTATATCAGTGTAGTTTCTAGCAAACCTCACGCTAAATCCAAGCTCGCAAAGCACGCGCCGCAGCAAATCAAAGCTAATAGAGCTTCTAGCGTGTCCCAAATGCGCATCATCATAGACAGTAGGCCCGCAAACATAGATATTAACGGTGTTTGGCTCGTTTGCAGGGATAAAATCAAGCTTTTCTTTGTGAGCTGAGTCGTAGATTTTCATTTTTTATCCTTTTTTAATTTTTGCGTGATTTTAGCAAATTTTGCTTAAATTCCTAAAAAACTCTCAATATATGGTAAAGCTAGCCATAAAAGCACGGCAAAAAGAGCATTTGCGCCTAAAACCAAAATAAGCTTAAAGTTTTTTAAGATTTTAGCGAATTCTAGCACTCCAAAGTAGTAAATAGCAGCAAAAAATATGAAATATCCGCTAAGCGAACCAGCTAGCGCAAGCCCAGCAGCACCCAGTCTAAATAGAACAAGGCTTAAAATCACATTTAAAATCAGCGAAATAATAGAGATTTTTGCGGCTAGTTTTTGCTTCATTTTAGCATATAGCCACAGCGAAAAGAGCTTATATAGCCCAAAAGGCAGTAGTCCAACTAAAGTCATTTGTAAAGCAAATGCGCACTCAAGCGTGTTTGCCCTGCCAAACTCCCCACGCTCAAAAAGAATAAAAATAATAGGCTTTGCTAGTATAATGCCGCCCACGCTAGCTGCTAATAACAAAGCAAGCAAAAAATAAAAACCCTTGCTAAGCAAGATTTTTGCGCCTTGTTCGTTTTGGGCTTTGATTTGCCTAGAGATTTTTGGGAAAATTGCCGTGCTAAGCGCAATGGCAAAAAGGGCAAGTGGGAGCTGAAAAATGCGGTTTGCGTAGTATAAATAGCTAATAGAACCAGCCATCAAAAAGCTAGCAATAAAAGAGCTTATAAAATCGCTTAACTGCGCTGATGAACTACCTAGCACGCCAGCACCAAAAGAGCCCCAAAAGCCTTTGTGCTCGCTTCTTTTGCCTTTTGCCAAAGCCTTTAAGCCAAGGGCTATTAAAGGCAGCAAATGTAGTCTATAAAGCATAAAAATATGCAAAATAACCTGCAGCGCACCGCCTGCTACCACGCCGTAGCTAAGGTAATACACAGCCTCATTTGCTTTTTTATCCTGCGCTAGAAGTAGAGCTGCTATCATTGAAATATTAAGCAAAGCGGTAGAAAAAGCAGATGTGGCAAAGTGGCCTTTATACTGTAAAAGCGAGGCAAAAAGCGTAACTAAAAATATAAGAATAAGATACCAAAAGTTTATCCGCACCAGCGGCACAGCAAGTGCTATGCTTGCCTCATCAAAGCCACCTGCTAAAAGCATAGTAAATAGCGGCGCAAAGAGCATAACAAGAGCTGTAAGCACTAGCATAATAAGAGTAAAACTAACAAGTGTGCTAGCTATAAAAAGTCCTTTTTTGCGTGCTTTTACAAGGTGGGGCAAAAAAGCTTGAGTAAAAGCTCCCTCACCAAAAAGTCTGCGAAAAAGATTTGGCAGTTTAAAGGCAATCACAAAAATATCGCTCCATACGCTAGCTCCAAGGTGACTAGCGATGAGCAAATCACGCAAAAAGCCCAAAATGCGAGAGACAAAAATACCAGCTGAGTTTGAGAAAAAATGTTTTATCAATGTTTTTACTTTTAAATTTTTTAAGCGCAATTTTAGCTAAAAATTTTATTTTTTAAGCAAGTTTAGGCTAGAATTCTAGTTTTTTATAAGGATTTTGATGAAACAGCTTGCTCTTTGCTTCACTGGCGCTTCAAATAGTGGTAAAACTACGCTAATTTGTAAGATTTCAAAGGCATTAAAAAAGCGTGGCTTTAAGGTTGCTATCATCAAGCACGACCCAAAGGATAAGGCTGTTTTTGATACTGCTTTAAATGAATTTGGTGAGCCAAAGGACAGCGCGAAGTTTTTTGAGAGTGGCGCAGATGTCGCTGTGCTAAGCCCTAAGCGAACTAGCATTTTTAAAAGGGCTGATAATACTGGACTTAGCGATATTTTGGGACTTTTTAGTGAGTTTGATTATTTGCTAATAGAGGGCTTTAAAAACCTGCCGCTGCCTAGGATATCTGTGCTGCGAGATGAGATAAATGATGAGTATTTGGGCATCAGCGATGCTTTTGTTACAAATTTAGATGATGAGAGATTAAGCCCTAGATTTGGGCTTGATGATATAGAAAATATAATTGCTTGGATAGATAAAAACGCAAAAAAGGTGTGAAAATGAAAGAAATTTTTGATGGTATAAAAACAGCTGTAAAGGACATAGCACAGGCTTTAAAATACAGCGATTTTGGCTACACGGCTAATCAAAACGCCACCGGTGATACCCAGCTAAAACTAGATGTGCTAAGCGATGAAATAATCACAAAAACGCTAAGCAAAATAAACTTAGTAAAAGAACTAGTAAGCGAAGAAAAAGAAGAGGCTCTAAAAGTAAGCGGAGATGGCGAGTATATCGTAGCCTACGACCCACTTGATGGTAGTTCGCTTGTGGATGTGAATTTCGCTGTGGGATCAATTTTTGGTATTTATAAAGGCTCATTAAATCCAGCAAATCTAGTTGCTAGCGTATATAGCGTTTATGGTCCACGAACAGAGCTGGTGATTGCCAAAGACAAAGTAGAGCTTTTTAGGCTTGATAAAAATGGCGATTTTGCTTTTGCTAGCGAGCTAAGATTAAAAGAAAAAGGCAAGTTAAATGCTACAGGTGGGTCTCAAAAAGGCTGGGATGAAAAGCATAAAGAGCTTATAAAATCGCTATTTGATGAGGGTTATCGCCTAAGATATTCTGGGGCTATGGTAAGTGATTTACATCAAATTTTGCTAAAAGGCGGTGGGCTTTTTAGTTATCCAGCCACTAGCGATGCGCCAAAAGGTAAGTTAAGACTTAGTTTTGAAGTTTTGCCTTTTGCTTTTATTTACGAGCTTGCAGGGGGATATGCTGTGGATAATGATGGTAAAAGACTGCTTGAAATCAGCCTAGAAAAAGTCCATCAAACTAGCCCATGCTACTTTGGCTCAAAGTATGAAATAGACAAGGTTAAAGCATGTCTAGCGTAGAAAGTAGTGCTTTTATAGCCCAGCTTGAAAATAAAACCAAGGCTTTAAAAGAGTGTCAAATCGCAAAGCAAGGCAAAGAAAGTTGCTTTGGCTGCGAGAGTTTTTTTAGCTGTGATTTGCGTCATAGCTATGTTAAGGCGGCGTATGATAAAATGTGTGATGGTGAAGACAAGGGCTTTGCTTTTTAAGCTGCGTCTCGCACACCATCTGCGACTAAACTTCGCTTGTGCTACACTGCGACGGGCAATAAGCCCGTCTCATTCGCACTTCGCTTAGTTTAGCCACATCTGGCGCACGATACTTGCTTAAAAGCTAGGTTTGGAATTCTAGAATTTGGAATTCCAGAATTTAGAATTTGGAATTCTAGAATTCCCTAGGGAATTCTAGAATAAAAAAAGGATAAAAAATGATATTTTGTAATTCCAAAGAGTTTTAAGAACTTTTTTGAATTCCAAAACAAAGGATAAAAATGAAAAGACTAATAACTAGCCCGATTTACTATGTAAATGACATACCGCATATCGGGCATGCTTATACTACTATTATTTGCGATACTTTAGCACGCTTTTACCGCTTAAAGGGCGATGATGTTTTTTTCATCACTGGCACAGATGAACACGGACAAAAAATTGAGGGGGCTGCTGCTAAAAACAACCTAAAACCAAAACAAATGTCTGATAAGATAAGTGCTGAGTTTAGAGCGCTTTGGGATAGCTTTGATATCAGCTATGATCACTTCGTGCGAACTACTGATGAGAGCCACGAAAGGGCTGTCAAGGCTGTCTTTGCGCGTATGTATGAAAGTGGCGATATATATAAAGGTGAGTATGAGGGTAACTACTGCGTAAGCTGTGAGAGCTATTTTCCAGCAAATCAGCTAATTGATGGCGAGTTTTGCCCAGATTGTGGCAAAAAAACTAGCATTATCAAAGAAGAAAGCTACTTTTTTGCCCTTAGCAAATACGAAAAAAAGCTACTTGAGTGGTATGAAAGCGATAAATGCATACTGCCAAGAGGCAAGAAAAATGAGGTTATAAACTTTGTTAAAAGTGGTTTAAAAGACCTTTCAATAACTCGCACGAGCTTTAGCTGGGGTATTAGTCTGCCAAGTATTTTAAATGAGCCAAAGCATGTGGTTTATGTATGGCTAGATGCTTTGTTTGCTTATCTCTCGCCACTTGGACTAGAGCAGAACGGCACGCTAAATCTAGCAGGGCAGGGCAATATGGCACATTTCAATGATTGTGGAGTTCACATCATCGGTAAGGATATTTTGCGCTTTCATGCTGTTTTTTGGCCGGCGTTTTTGCTAAGTCTTGGTCTGCCTTTGCCAAAAATGGTAGCTGCGCATGGCTGGTGGACAAGAGATGGGCAAAAAATGAGCAAAAGCAAAGGCAATATCGTAAATCCAAAAGAAGTAGCCGCTGCGTATGGAATAGAGCAGTTTAGATACTTTTTGCTGCGTGAAGTGCCTTTTGGACAAGATGGCGATTTTAGCCAAAGAGCACTTATTGACCGCATAAATAGCGAGCTTTGTAACGACCTTGGCAATCTGCTATCTCGCATCGTAGGCATGAGCTCAAAGTACTCAGAGTATAAAATAGATGCTAGCAAGCTAGAAGCTAAGCACAAAGAAGAGCTGGACGCTGCTAAGGGGCATATAAATACTGCGCTAAAAGAAATAGATGAAGCAAATATGAGCCGCTACCTTGAAGAAATCTGGCGTGTGCTAAACATCGCAAACGCCGCTGTAGCAAAGTATGAGCCATGGACGCTGGTAAAAAACGGAGACAGAGATGGCGCAAATGCTGTGGTGGCACTGTGTGCGAACCTGCTAGCAAAAGCAGCTATTTTGCTAAGCCCAGCCTTGCCAAAAACAGCTGCTAAAATCGCTGATACCATGGGCTTTGAGATAAATACAGAGAATTTTACACATTTTATTACACAAAATTCTACAAAAGACTTTACTACAAAAGCCTGTGATTCACTATTTAATAAGGTAGAAAACGAGCTTATGACGCCGCCTGAGGCGCAAAATGAACCACAAAGTGAGCAGATCAAAATCGATGATTTTGCTAAATGCGAGATCAAAGTCGGCACTGTGCTTGAGTGTGAAAATGTAGAGGGCAGCTCGAAGCTTTTGAAGTTTAAGGTGGATTTGGGCGAGAGTGCGCCTAGGCAGATATTGAGTGGTATTGCGAAGTTTTATAATGCTAGCGAGCTTGTAGGCAAGCAAGTCTGCGTTCTAGCAAACCTAAAACCAGCAAAAATCATGGGGCTAGAATCTCAGGGAATGATACTAAGTGCTGAAAGTGAAGATGGCGGCCGCAAGCTAGTGCTACTTGGCGCGCACGCCCCAGTCAAAAACGGCGCAATTGTAGGCTAAACATCTTGCGTGAGTTTAGTTCGGCGCAGTAGAATTGCTGTTTTGCTAGGGAATTCTAGAATTCTCTGCGTCATTGAGGGGGGAGCAAAGCAACTGAAGCAATCTCTATTTAGAATTCCTTACTATGTCATCCCCAGCCCATTTGGGGGATCTCTATAGGGAAATCTAGAATTCTCTGCGTCATTGCGAGGGAGCAAAGCGACCGAAGCTAGGAATTCTAGAATTCTCTTGCCTTATCTGCGTTTTTTGCTTCGCATCCGCTGGTTGGGGGTTAGGGGGTATTTTTAGTCTTAGGAATTCTAGAATTTCTTGTCATCCCCCAGCCCCTTTGGGTGATCTCTATAGAGAATTCTAGAATTCTCTGCGTCATTGCAATGGAGCAAAGCGACTGAAGCAATCTCTAGGAATTATAGAATTTATCTAGGAATTCTAGAATTCCCTACTATGTCATCCTCGGGCTTGACCCGAGGATCTCTATAGGGAATTCTAGATTTATTGTGATGAGATCCCCCGATCAAGTCGGGGGATGACAAAGAAAGTCAAGTCGGGGGATGACACAAGACTTAGGGAATTCTAGAACTATTCTTAGGAATTCTAGAATTCCTCTAGCTAGATTTTAAAAGCAAAAGGGTGATTTTGAATATACAAAACTTAGCCGGAATCTTAGGCGCAAAACTGCTTAGCGAGCCTATTATCAGCGAGATTTGTGGCTTTTGCTTTGATGAGAGAAAAATTAGAGCTGGCGAGTGCTTTTTTGCCCCTAATTTAAAGAGCGCAAAAATCGCTGTAAATAATGGTGCTTACGCTATTGTAGGCGATATTGAGCCTTTTGATAGCGAGGTGGCTTTTTTGCACTGCAATGATGTAGATACTGCGATTTTGCGGCTGTTGCGCTATGAAATCAGCCAAAAAAATATTAAAATCATCTTTGCTAGCAAAATACAAATCGCTCTCTTAAATTGCCTAAGCGGAGATTTTTCTTTATTGCCAAAAAGTCTTGCTGAGGCGTATTTTGCGCTAAAAAAATCTAAGCAGGGCGAGATGATTTTTGCGCCAAATGATAAGGGGCTAAAAAATCTTAGCTTTGATGGCTGCGAACTTGGGGTGATAAATAGCGTAAAAAGCAGGTCGCAGTCGCTTTTTTATAGCGATTTTGTCTTTGCTAGCAGGCATTATGATTTGCCTTTAAGTCCTGTTTTTTTGCCTGAGTTTTTAGGAATTCTAGATTTTTTTGCTAGTGTTAATTTTAGCGAGTTTGTTCTAAAAGATTTTAGAGATTTTGAGTATTTTAAGCCACTTTTTGTGGGGGTAAATAACGAACCTTTTAGCCCCTCAAACAGGGCTTTTATCTGCGTAAATGATGAGGAGATTTTGGAGCTTGTTTTTAGCTATTTTAACAAAAAAATTGAAGGTGATTTTGTGCTAGCTTTGCCAAAAAATATGAAAAAAAATAAAAACTTTGTTAACGCAAAATTGATAGAATTTCATAGCCTTAGCGAGCTAAAAGCTCTTAGTTTTAGGCGTTTTGCGCTAGTATTTTGCGACTATAACGAGCTAAAAGAGATGCTAATGCCAGCTAAAGTGATTGAAAATACATTATTTTAATGGATAAAAATGGATAAAGAAATAGTAATTTTACTAAATATGGGTGGGCCAAATAACCTTAGTGAGGTTAAGGTTTTTTTAAAAAATATGTTTAATGACAAATATATTTTGCCACTAAAATCAGCGTTTTTGCGCAGTATTTTAGCCTGGTTTATAACCGCTATGAGACAAAAAGAAGCCAGTGAGAGCTACAAGGCACTTGGTGGCAAATCGCCTATCGCAGGGCTTAGCAAAAGCCTGTGTGAAAAGCTAAACGCAGCGCAAAATCGCTTTCATTTTGACTTTGCTATGAACTACACGCCGCCTTTTGCTAAGGATGTTTTGGCTCGCTACAAAGGTGCTAAGAAAATCACCTTTTTCCCACTATATCCGCACCACTCGCAAACTACGGTGCTCTCAAGCCTAGATGATGCCACCGCAGCTGCTAAAATGCATGAAATCAGTGGGATTAAAATAATAGAGCCTTTTTATGCAGATGAGAGTTTTAATAAAATTTTGATAAATGATATTAAAAAAACCTGCGCCGAGAACGGATTTAGCCCAAATGATACGCATTTGATTTTCTCAGCTCACAGCCTGCCAGTTAGCATTATAAAAGCTGGAGATTTATACGAAAAGCACATAAATGCGCATGTTAGCTTGCTTAGCAAGAGCTTAGATTTTAAAGGCATTCATCTAGCTTATCAAAGTCGCCTTGGGCCTGTGGAGTGGCTGGGGCCTAATATCTCTGCTGTTTTAGAAGGGCTAAAAGGGCAAAATGTGCTTGTTTATCCTATTAGCTTTTGTATAGATTGTTCAGAGAGTGATTTTGAGCTTGATATAATGTTTAGAGAACACGCTAGCAAGGTGGGCGTAGCAAAATATGCTGTGGTAAAGGCACCAAATGATAGTGATGGGTTTGTGAATTATATCATCCAAAAATGTGAAAACTCGTGTTAGCAAATCGTCTCGCACATCTATTTTGACTAATCGCCTTTAAGTGGTGGCCCCAGATGAACTATCTGTTCTATCCTTGCACCGCCACCAAGGCGATTAACCACACTAGACGCAGGGTACTAGAATTGCCAGTGCTAAGGAATTCTAAAATTCCGTCATTGTGAAAATTCCGTCATTGCGAGGGAGCAGAGCGACCGAAGCAATCTCGTTCAAAACTTAACAAATGAGATTGCTTCGCTTTACCCCTCAATGACGAATTTTATGGAATTCTAAAATTCCGTTCAAAATTCCGTCTAAAATACCCCCGCACCCCCAAAAATCCTAACAAAAAACTAGAATTCCCTAGCAAAAATAGCAATTTTTATGCTAAAATCAAAGAAAAATTTAGGATAAAAAATGCGCATAATTTTGTTTTTAATTTTGCTTTTAGCAGTGCTTTTAATCATAGCTTTAAGCGATGAAATCATCAGTAAAAAGAGTAAAGGCGTGATTTTAGTGGTGCTTGTGCTAATTTTTGGTGGAGTGTATTTTTTCAGCCAAAGTTCGCAAAACTCACAAAATGAAAGCACAGAACTACTACTAGCTTATGAACAAGGCAAAAGCCTAAAATGCGGTGCTTTGGAGGTAAATGCGAGCAATTTTAACTTTGAGTATGGCACGCAAAGTTTTGTGGCTAAAAAAGGCGCAAAAGCTTTTGCCGGTCAAATCATAGCGATCAAAGACTGCGAGATAAAAGAGCAATGAAAGATTTGATTGCTAAGCTTGATTTGAGTGCGTATATTTCTAGCTTTGAGAGTTTTTTAGCTAGGCAAAAACCGCTTTTTGTAAATGGTGATCTAGCCCTAAACTTTGCTAGGCTTGGTGAGCTTAGTAGCGCAAACCTAAGTGCGCCAAAGCCAGTAATAGCACTAAGTGATGCTATTGAAAGGCTAGGGCTCATGGCAGTGCTTCATATTAGCGAAATATACGAGTTTAGCAAGATTATTAGCTATTTTATTTACCTAAAAAATCAGCAAATCGGCACAAAAACTGATGAATATCTAGCCAAGATTGAAATTCCTGATAAAATTGCTGAAATTTGTTCTTATTTTGCAGAAAATGGCGAGCTAAAAGACAGCGTTGATGAAAGGCTTATTAGCATTAACGAGGCCATGAGGCGTTTAAAAAGCCAGATTGATGAGAGCTTGCGCTCGCTCATGCGCTCAAAGTCGCTTGCTAACTATTTAGTTGATTTTAATGTGCATTTTATCAGCGGATGCGAGTGCTTGCTACTTAGAGGTGGCTTTAATGCTAGTATAAAAGGTGCTGTCATGGGACGCACGCAAGCTGGGTATTTTTATGTATTTCCTAGTAGCATTGAAGCCCTAAAAAACGAGCAAAGCGCACTGCTGGACCGCAAAGAAGAGATTATTTACGAACACGCTAAGCGCATTTCTGCGCTTTTTAGCCAAAATGTGAAGTTTTTGCGCTTTATTGATGGCGCATTTGATTATATAGACGCACTTTTAGCTAGAGTGTTTTTTGCTAGAAGTCGTGATTATAGCTTTGTTATGCCTAGTAATGACGGAGTTATTAAGCTTTGTGAGTTTGCTCACCCTGCGCTAAAAAATCCCAAGCGAATTAGTATAGATTTTACTCGCTCAGTCCTACTAGTAACTGGCGTAAACGCAGGCGGTAAATCAATGCTGCTAAAAAGCGTGCTAAGTGCTGCATTTTGCGCAAAATACTTGCTACCTCTTTCAATAAATGCTAGCAAGAGCAAAATCAGCTCTTTTAAAGAAATTGATGCAATCATAGAAGATCCACAAAATGTAAAAGACGATATATCAACCTTCGCTGGTCGTATGCAAAGCTGGAGCAAGCTTTTTGGCAAAAAAAATCTACTTTTAGGCGTGGATGAGATAGAGCTAGGCACTGACGCTGCTGAGGCAGCTGCGCTATATAGCGTATTGATTGAAGAGCTTATCAAAAATGGTATCAAAATGATAATCACCACGCATCACAAACAGCTTGCGCTAAATCTATCTAAAAACGAAAATGTAGAGCTTCTAGCGGCTTTATACGATGAGAAAAACTCTCGTCCAAAATACGAGTTTTTAGCTGGGATTATCGGTAAATCTTATGCTTTTGAGACAGCTTTGCGCTACAGCGTGCCGCCAAGTATAGTAGAAGCTGCTAGAAAGCTAGGTGGGGGCGAGAGCTTTAATGAAGCGATCACAAAAGCAATAAACTTGGAGCTTGAGCTAAAAACTAAAATAAAAGCCACTGATGAAAAAAGCGCAAAGCTTGATAGTCTAATAGAAAATCTAAAAGAGCAAAAAATCGCCGCAAATGACGAGCTAAAAGCGCTTAGAGCCAAGCTTGAAAGAGAGTTTTTCTACGCAATTAGCGAGGCAAAAAAAGCTATAAATCTAAAAGATACCAAAGAAAAGCAGCGCAGCATAAACAAAGCAAACGAGCTAGCAAAAGCCATAGAAAAACCACAAATTGCCCCAGCACCTGTGCTAAAAATCGGCGATAGCGTAAAATATGGCAATATCAAAGCCAAGGTGCTAAGTCTAAGCAAAAATGATGCTAACATAGAAGCAAACGGCATAAAAATGCGTGTGCCGCTAACCTCGCTAAAAAAAGGCGGCGTGATAGTGCAGTCCCCAGCCACAGCGCAGGTAAAAGTAGAGGCTGCGCGCTCTGCTAGCGTGATGATAGACTTGCACGGACTGCGTAGCCAAGAGGCAGTAGAGAGGCTTGATAAGTTCATCTCTGATGCGCTTTTAGCTGGGCTTGATGAAGTGCTTATAAAGCACGGCATAGGCACTGGCAAGCTAGCTTACGCAGTAAAGGAGTTTTTAAAAGCTCATCCTAGCATAAAGGGCTTTAGAGATGGGGCCCCAAACGAAGGTGGCTTTGGCTCAAAGATTGTGAAATTATAGGGCAGGGCTTGTGAAATTTCTAGGAATTCTAGAATTCTTAAATCTAGAATTCCTAAATTTAAGAATTCCTAAATTTAAGAATTCCTAAATTTAAGAATTCCTAAATTTAAGAATTCCTGGGAATTCTAGAATTCCTAAATTTAGAATTCCTGGGAATTCTAGAATTCCTAAATTTAGAATTCCTGGGAATTCTAGAATTCCTAAATTTAGAATTCCTAGGAATTCTAGAATTCCTAAATTTAGAATTCCTGGGAATTCTAGAATTCCTAAATTTAGAATTCCTGGGAATTCTAGAATTCCTAAATTTAGAATTCCTAGGAATTCTAAATTTTAGTTTTAAAAGGATAAAAAATGAATTATTTTTACAAAAAAAAGTTTTTGCTTGAAAGCGAGCTAAAAAAGCTAGGATTTTTGTCAATGATAGCGATAAAAATCGATGACTACGATAGAATCATCACCTCTTATAGCAAAAAAGCTATAGAAAATATTATAAATATTTTTGATAAAAAATTGCGTGATTTTGCTAGTTTTTGCGGACTTGAGGTTAGACGCTTGGGCGATGTGCGCTTTGTGCTATTTTGCCCTAGATACTGCGATATAGAAAAGCTCTGCGCCGAGCTTAGCTCGTTTTTTAAGGGCTATGAGATTGCTTGCAAGGACATCCGCATTCACATTTCTACTAGCATTGGCGGGGCTTTTGGGCAAAAAAATGTGCTAAATGAGGCTCTCATGGCACTAGAGTTTGCTAAAACTCACAAGCTTGATTATGTGCTTTATAGCGATGATTTGGGCTTAGCAAGCAAGCTTGAGCGCGAAAAGTTTATCTATGATTTGATAGAAAAAGCGATGAGCGATGATAAGATTGTGCCGTATTTTCAGCCAATTTTTGATAGAGATGGCAAGATTAGCAAGTATGAAACGCTAGCTCGCATCGTTGATAGCGATGGGCGTGCGATACTGCCTGGCGTGTTTTTGGAGTATTCGCGCCACATCAAACGCTATGTAGATCTATCTAAAAAGCTGATTTTACAAGCCTTTTCTCGCATTAATGACAATACCGAGGTAGCTTTAAGCATAAATATGTCAATCTCTGATATGATAGCAAACCCACTTAGGGATCTAATCATCAAAGAAATCGACCGTCGCAAAATAGGCAATCGTGTGATAGTAGAGATTTTAGAAAACGAAAATCTTTGCGCAAGCAATTCATCAAAGGTCAAATACTACATCCAAGCCCTAAGAGAAAGAGGCGTCAAAATCGCAGTAGACGACTTTGGCTCTGGTTTTTCAAACTTTAATTTGCTCTTAGAGATTGTGCCTGATTATATCAAAATCGATGGAGAAATCATCAAGCGCATTTGCGAGGATGAAAAGGCTAGAAAAATGGCAGAGACGATAATCGGCTTTGCTAAGCACCTTGGGGCAAAAACTATCGCTGAGTATGTAGCAAACGAGCAAATCTATAATAAATGCTTAGAGCTTGGTATAGATGAGTTTCAAGGCTTTTATTTAGGGCAGCCACGAGCTGAGTTTTAACAAACTAGCTTAGGAATTCTAGATTTTGCCTTAGGAATTCTAGATTTTATTCTAGGAATTCTAGATTTTTGGGGGTTAGGGGGTATTTTTAGAAATTCTAGAATTCCTAGAATTTTTATCCTAGAATTCTAGAATTCCTTAGCTTTTTTGCCCTAGGAATTCTAGATTTTATAATAAAGGCAAGCAGATGAAAAGTACAAAAGAGCTAGAACAAGCCGCAAAATATTTTATCCAAAAATACAAAGACAAAAGTAATGAAAAAAGCGACGCACAGAGCTTTTGGATAGATTTTCTAGGTATTTTTGTAGATGAGCCAACGCAAAAAATAAATTTTGAAAAAACAGTCCCACTCGGCCACACAAGCTTTATTGACGCTTATATCCCACACGCAAAGACCTTGATAGAACAAAAAAGCTCAGGCATAGACTTAAACAAAGCTAAAAAGCAAAGCGATGGTAGCGAGCTAACGCCTTTTGAGCAAGCGGGGCGCTACAATGACGAGCTACCTTATAGCCAAAAAGCACGCTATATCATCGTTTGCAACTTTGATGAGTTTCACATCCACGATATGGAAAGCCCCAAAGACCCACCGCAGATAATAAACTTCACAGACCTTACAAAGCAAATCCACCGCTTTACCTTTTTAAACGAGAGCAAAAACGATGAGCTAAAAGCCCTTGCCCTTGCTAAGCAAAGCGAACTAAGCTTTAAAGCAGCAAGGCTCATAAAACAAATCCAAGACGAGCTAATCGCACTCTACGCAGCCGCCACGCCAAGCGGCGAGCCAAGCGAGCAGGATTTTGCTAGTATAAATATGCTTTTAACTCGCCTTGTGTTTTGCTTTTATGCCGATGATAGCGGCGTTTTTACAAGGCACGATATGTTTGGCGCATATCTTGCCACGCACAAAGCAAACATGCGTCAAGCGATTTTAGATGTTTTTAGCATGCTCTCTACACCAGAGCACAAGCGCAGCAAGTTTGCAGACCCAGAGCTTCTAGCCTTTCCTTACACAAACGGCGGACTTTTTGAGTTTTACGATGAAAACATACCGCAGTTTAACGACAAATTAGCCGAGCTTATCATTAATGAAGCTACTTTTGGCTTTGATTTTTCTCTTATTAGTCCTACGATTTTTGGCGGACTTTTTGAAAGCACGCTAAATCCAGAGACCAGACGCAGCGGCGGCATGCACTACACTAGCATAGAAAACATTGAAAAGCTCATAAAGCCGCTATTTTTAGATAAGCTAGAAAGCGAGCTAGATGAAATAATCGCTATCAAGCAAAAAGACACAAAAGATAAAAAGCTAATAGAATTCCAAAAAAAGCTTGGCTCGCTTTGCTTTTTTGACCCAGCTTGCGGCAGCGGGAATTTTCTTACTCAGACCTTTTTATGCTTACGTGAGCTAGAAAACAAAGCTCTAAAAGAGCGTTTTACAGACAAAAGCGGCACATTTCAAGGCGTTTTAGAGGGCTTTGATACCTGTGGCATTTGCGTGGATATAAATAACTTTTATGGCATAGAAATAAACTCTTTTGCCACCGCAGTAGCCAAAACAGCCCTACATATCGCAGACAAGCAAATGCGCAAAGCCACTAACGAGCTAATTCACACAAACTTAGAGTATTTGCCTTTGCGTGATTTTGAAAATATCCTTTGTGCTAATGCTTTTGATGTTTCGTGGCATGAGCATTGCCCTAAGGCTGATTTTATCATCGGCAATCCGCCTTTTGTCGGCGCAAGAATGATGAATGAAACACAAAAAGCAGATTTAATAAAAGCTAGCAATAACGCCAAAAACGAAGGCAATTTAGACTATGTTACAGCTTGGTTTTTCAAAGCTTGCGAGTATATGAAACAAAGCCCAAAAACTCGCACAGCCTTTGTCGCTACAAATAGCATTTGCCAAGGCGAGCAAGTAGCATTGCTGTGGAAACCACTATTTGAAAGTGGAGTTAGCATAGACTTTGCCTACACTAGCTTTAAATGGGATAATAGCGTAGATTTTGGCACAGGCAAAAAAGAAAAAGCTGATAAAAAAATGGCAGCTGTTTATGTAATAATCGCAGGTTTTAGCCTAAATAACAGCAGCCAAAAATATATTTTTACAGGGAATTCTAGAATTCCAGCTAGTAACATAAATGGCTATTTAGCAGATGCGCCAAATATTGCTATTGAAAGCCGCTCAAAGCCACTTTGTGAATTTGTCCCAGAAATGACTAGGGGTTCAGAGCCAAACGATGGCGGAAATTTGATTTTAAGCCAAGATGAAAAAGATGAAATTCTAGCTAAATATCCAAATGCTGATAAATTTATAAAGCAGTTTATGGGAGCAGAAGAGTTTATAAATGGTAAACTTCGCTATTGTCTTTGGCTAGTAAATGCTAACCCTAGCGAACTTAGTAAAATTCCACCTATTATGGATAGAATAAAAGCGGTTAGAGAAAATAGATTACAAAGTAAATCGGAAGGCACCAGAAAATTTGCTGATAAACCTACAATTTTTAAACTATGTCGTCAACCTAAAAGCAATTATATTGTTATCCCAAGAGTTTCGGGCGAAAATAGAATTTATGTGCCTATCGGCTTTGTATCAAGTGATATTATCGCTAGTGATGCTATACAATTTATCCCAAATGCTACTTTGGCTGATTTTGCTATTCTTACAAGCTCGGTTCATATGGAGTGGATGAGAGCAGTAGCAGGCAGACTAGAAACGCGCTATCGTTACAGCAATACAATAGTTTATAATAACTTCCCTTTTGCTAGTCTTGATGAAAAAGATAAAGAAACACTTACAGCCGCAGCACAAGGAATTCTAGATGCTAGGGCAGAGTTTAGTGATAGTTCTTTGGCTGATTTGTATAATCCACTCACAATGCCAGCAAACTTGCGCAAAGCCCACGAGAGAAACGACCAAGCCGTGCTAAAAATCTACGCCGTAAACAAAACCGCCACCCCAAGCGATATAGTAAAAGAGTTATTTACTCGCTACGAAAAAGAAGTAAAAGCTAGGGAATTCTAGAATTCCCAATCTAGAATTCTAGAATTCCCTGGCCTTGTGTCATCCCCCGACTTGATCGGGGGATCTCATTATAAATAAATTTAGAATTCCCTATAGAGATCCTCGGGTCAAGCCCGAGGATGACATAGTAGGGAATTCTAGAATTTTAGATTTATAAATTCTAAAAATTATGCTAGAATTTGGTATTTGTAATAAGGAGAAGTTATGCTAGTGGCAAATGGATATTTTGATGGCGATAGTATAAAGACTTTTGAAAACTTTAAAGCGCAGAAAAATCAAAAAGTGATTATCACTGTGCTTGATGAGTTTGTAAATGAGCAAAAATCAGCCTTTGGCTTGCTAAAAGATAAAATCGTAAAAATCAGCGATGATTTTGATGCGCCACTTGATGAGTTTAAGGACTATGAGTAATGTATTTGCTTGATACTCATGTTTTGCTCTGGTATTTTATGGGGAGTGAAAAGCTAGGTAGCAGAGCAAAGAATGCAATTGAGAAAAACCTTTGTTTTTATAGCACTGCTACTTTGTGGGAGCTTGGGATAAAGCAAGGTATAAATAAAATTGATTTAAAACTCAAAATAAGCGAACTTGAAAACATTTTTATAAAAAGTGCTTTTTTAAAGCTTGAAATAAATGCTAAGCAAATTGATAGACTAAAAAATCTTGCTGATATTCATAAAGACCCTTTTGATAGACTACTTATCGCTCAGGCACTAGAAAACAATCTTTGTTTAATCACAGCTGATGAAAATATACTTTTATATGATATAAAAACTTTGGACGCAAGAAAATAATATTTGTGATTCTAGGGAATTCTAGAATTCCTTAAATTAGAATTCCCTAGAATTCAAAACTAGAATTCTAGAATTCACAAAGAGAATTCCCTAAAAAAACCCCGCACCCACAAGAAAACCAAATAAAAAAAAGCGCAAAATTAAGCTTTAATTTAAAATAAAAAGGCAAAATTACACAATTTTAAATTATAAGGTAAATTGTGGATTCTTTTATCACAGGCATTTTGCTAGGGCTTGGCGTGGCTATACCGATTGGTCCTTTAAATATCCTTATAATGAACTATTCGCTTAGTTCTTTTGGGCGTGGATTTGCTCTGGGGATGGGGGCGATGAGTGCGGACATACTCTACTTTGTGCTACTTAGCCTTGGCGTGCTAGCAGTATTTGACAATCCTTGGATTTTTAAAAGCATTGCGATTTTTGGGGCGATTTTCTTGCTTTATATGACATGGGCGTGCTACAAAAACGCTAGTAAAATGCTAGCTAAAATTACTAGCACAGAGCGTGGCGAGAGCCTGCTTGCGTGCTATTTAAAAGGTCTTGGGCTAAATAGCATAAATCCTTTTATCATAGGCTTTTGGCTCTCGCTCTCATCCGTGATCGCAAGTAGCGCAAACTGGATGATTGCAGCCTTTGGCGTGCTACTAGCGCTTTTTGCTTGGGTGCTTGGGCTTAGTCTTGTAACATCGCTTGCTAGGCGCATTATCAGCGCTAAAGTGGCTAGAATTTTTTCGTATGTTTCGGCTGTGCTGATGCTGTTTTTTACTGCGTTTTTGATTTATAATACATTTTTAAAGGACATTTAGATGAAAACAATAGAGATTTTAACCGAGCTTTTGCGCTTTAAAAGTATCACGCCAAATGACGATGGAGCGATGAATTATATTTCAATGCTTATGGATGATTTTACTATCACAAATATAGACGAGGGCGGCACGAAAAATCTGCTTTTGATGCGTAAGTTTGGAGGTGGCGAGCATTTGTGCTTTGCTGGGCATATAGATGTGGTGCCACCTGGGCAGGGCTGGGATAGTGATCCCTTTGAGCCTGTTAGCAAAGATGGCTTTATCTACGCAAGGGGTGCGCAGGATATGAAAGCTGGCGTGGCGGCGTTTATTTCAGCCTGCAAAGATGCTAGTAAGACTAAATTTAACGGCACACTTAGCATGATAATAACTAGCGATGAAGAAGGCGATGGCAAATACGGCACAATAAAAGTGCTAGAATATATGAAAAAACAAGGAATTTTGCCTGATTTTGCTCTAGTGGCTGAGCCTACATGCGTCCAGTTTGGCGATACTATCAAAATCGGTCGTCGTGGCTCAATAAATGGTAAAATCATAGTGCGAGGCAAGCAAGGTCACGCAGCATATCCAAGCAAATGTATAAATCCAGTCCATCAAATAGCCCCACTGCTAGCAAAAATAGCAGGGCATGATATGGACGGGGGCAGCGAGTTTTTTGAGCCTTCAAAAATCGTGATAACTGATATTAGAGGTGGTATGGAGGTAGTAAATGTAACTCCAGCCGATATTAAAATCATGTTTAATGTGCGAAACTCAAACCTAACTAGCTTAGAGAGCGTAGAAAACTACATTAAAAGCGTGTTTGCAGGGCTTGATTTTGAGCTAAATATCGCACAGACATCAAAGCCTTATCTAAGTGATAAAAATAGTAAAATCGTGCGTGCTATCTCAATGGCTATAGAAAAGCACTGCACGACTATACCGCATCTTAGCACCACAGGTGGTACTAGCGATGCTAGACATTTAAGCGAGTTTGGCGTGAGTGTGGTGGAGTTTGGCGTGTGTAATGATAGAATTCATCAAATAAACGAGCGTGTTAGCATAGATGAAGTTAAAAAGCTAAAAGCGATTTTTACCGATTTAATAGATAGTTTTTAACGCTTTTTAAGGCTTTTTTGGCTAAAATCTGCGAATTTTTGTAGAGTATAAGGATAAAAATGAAACCTAAGCGAGTTTTAGTCAAGTTTTCTGGTGAGGCGCTAGCTGGTAGTTCTGGCTTTGGGATAGAACCTGAGGTTATCAAGTATATCGCTGGTGAGATAAAAAGTCTAGCTATAGCAGGCGTAGAGACTGGTATAGTAATAGGCGGTGGAAACATCATCCGTGGAGTAAGTGCTAGCCAAGGCGGCATCATAAAGCGCACAAGCGGCGATCACATGGGTATGCTAGCTACTGTGATAAACGCCATTGCGCTAAAAGAAGCCCTAGAGCATTTTGGGCTAAATGTCCGTGTCCAAAGCGCTATCAAAATGGAAGCGATTTGCGAGACTTTTATCATGGGTAGGGCTATCCGCCACCTTCAAAAAGGTCGTGCGGTGATATTTGCAGCTGGGACTGGAAATCCGTTTTTTACCACTGATACTGCGGCTACTTTGCGTGCTGTGGAGATCGAGGCTGATATGATAATAAAGGCTACAAAGGTAAATGGCGTGTATGATAAAGACCCAAATAAATTTGAAGGCGCAAAACTGCTTAGCACGCTAAGCTACGATGATGCTTTAAGAGATGATATAAAGGTAATGGACGATACATCAATTGCGCTAGCAAAGGATAATAAGTTGCCGATTGTGGTGTGTAATATGTTTGAGCCTGGTAACCTTGCTAAAATCATCGTGGATGGTGATCTAAGCGGCTGTTCTATAGTAAAATGAGAAAATATACTTGCGGTGGTGGTTACTATTTGCTAGTTTTTGCTAGCAAAATATAGCAAAGAGGCTAAAACACAAAACTAAAACAAAGGATGAAAATGAGAAGCGAACAAATAATAACAAAAGCCCTTGAAAAAGTAGGCGATGATAGATACAAGCTATCTTTAATCGTAGCAAAAAGAGCAGAACAACTAGGAAATGGTGCTGAGCCTCTCATAGATGATACAGCTAAGCTAAAAAATGTAGATATCGCTTTGCGTGAAATCGCAGAGGGCAAAATAAGCATTGATGACTAATGAACCGCAGTGATAATAGCCTAGAAGAGCTAATAGATAGAGTTTGCGCTTGCCACACGCTTGAAGATGCAAAGGATATCTTATATAGCGTAGCAAAACCTACTGGAATTTTGCTAAAAGCCGTAGACTACTGTATCAGCTCACACGATGGACAAACTAGAAAAAGTGGTGAGCCTTATAGCATACATCCTATTTTGGTAACTTCATTTGTCGCACATATGGGTGGCGATGAGAGTATGCTAATAGCAGCACTTTTACACGATGTAGTAGAGGATACTGAGTGTGATGAGGAGCAGCTTACCTTTGACTTTGGTAAGGATGTCTGCTCGCTAGTAAATGGACTAACCAAAATCGTCGCAATTCGCAAAGACGAGCTAGTAAGCTCTAGCTCAAACGAAAAGCTAACTGCTTCGGCTATGAGCTTTCGTAAAATGCTATTAGCTAGCATTGAGGATGTTAGGGTGCTATTTATTAAGCTGTGCGACCGCTTACACAATATGCTAACACTTGATGCTCTTCGCCCTGATAAGCAAAAGCGCATAGCAGAAGAAACGCTTGTAGTGTATGCGCCTATTGCCCACAGACTTGGAATTTCAGCTATAAAAAATATACTTGAAGATCTAGCCTTCAAGTATGTTATGCCTGAAGAATATGCTAAAATCGATGATTTTATCAATGATGCCAAGCAACAACTGCAGCTAAAAATCAATGAGTTTAGCCAAAAAGTAAGCGAGCAGCTGCTAGCAAATGGCTTTAGCGAAGATAGTTTTGAGATACAAAAACGCATCAAGCACTACTACTCAATCTATCTAAAAATGCAGCGCAAAGGCATTAGCTTAGAGGAGATTTTAGACTTGCTAGCTGTGCGTATCATCGTGCCTGATGAGCTTGATTGCTACTTGGTGCTTGGTATTTTACACACGAACTTTAATCCACTTATCGCTAGGTTTAAAGACTATATCGCACTGCCAAAGCAAAATGGATATCGCACCTTGCACACTACGCTTTTTGATGATCAAAGCATAATAGAGGCGCAAATCCGTACCTTTAATATGCATAAAACCGCCGAATACGGCCTAGCAGCTCACTGGAAATATAAGCATAGCGGTGCAGCAGCTGTAAAAACCGACTGGCTAAAAGACATCAGCCAAATCGACGAGCATGAAAAAACCCCAGAAGATCTCTACGAGTTTGCTAAAGATAGCTTGTATGTAGAAGATATCGCTGTTTACTCGCCAACTGGGCGAATTTTTACGCTGCCTAGGGGAGCTACTGCTTTGGACTACGCTTATGAGATACACTCTGAGGTAGGACTTCACGCAAGCGAAGCGTATATAAACAAAATCAAGGTGCCTTTGCTAACCGAGCTGAAAAACGGCGATATCGTGCGAATCATAACTGGCGATGAGCCAAAGTTGCGCTGCAGCTGGCTTAATAGCGTAAAAACTGGCAAAGCAAGGGTAACCATACGCAACTACTGCCGTCAAAAACTGCGTGAAATCAACGAAAAAGTCGCTAGAAAGATCATCTCAGCGATTTTCTCTCGCCCAGTAGATGTGATTGAAAGCTGGATATTAAGCGAAAATCTAAGCAAAAAAATCTTTAAGGTTTCTACTGATTCTGCGTTTTTACAAGATGTGGTAAATGCGCTTAAAAAATACGGCAAAGATAAAATTCTTGGCATCGGTGGTCTTGGCAAAAAATACGAAATCAAAAAACAAAAATGCGATAATATTGTTATTTATAGCAATTATAAAATAACATCAGCCGAGTTTGATTATTGTTGTAACCCTAAGCGTGGCGATGATATAATGGGCTTTCGCCACGGACACAGAGCTGTGGTTCACCACAAGCTTTGCGAGCGCGCATCTAAGCTAGTAGAAAGTGGCGAAGAGATGATTTTTGTAAAATGGACAAAGGTCGCACCTGATCGCTACAAAATCATACTAAGCTTGGAGAATAAGCGTGGGTCTTTGGCTGAGTTTTTAACAGACCTTGCTAAGCTAAAAATAGACTTAGTTACCATAAATCTAGCTGATGGCGGCGAGGAAGATAGTGCTGAGTACTTTGAGCTTGTTGTTCAAATAGTAGAAAATGTAGATAGCCAAAAGGTAATGGAAAGCCTAAAAAATAAGTATAAAATCGTGGAGTTTAGCTCGCTAGCTGATGCTTATTCTAGCTAGGAATTCTAGATTTGAGTTTAAGCTTGGTAGAATCTAAATAGTAGGAATTCTAGAATTCCTAAGCAAAAAAGGAAAGACTTTGAATATAAATGAAATCATAAAAGAACTAAAAAAAGGCACTGCTGAGATAATAGATTTTGAGCGCATTGAAAAGCTTATAAAAGATTATTATGAAAATGGCAAGGAGTTTTTGGTAAAAATCGGTATGGATCCTACTGCGGCTGATTTGCACCTAGGGCATACGGTGATTTTAAACAAGCTTGCTTTTTTACAAAAACACGGCGCAAAGGTGCAGTTTTTGATCGGTGATTTCACAGCCCGCATAGGCGATCCTACTGGCAAGAGCGTAACTAGAAAGGTTCTTAGCCAAAAAGAAGTAGAAAAAAACGCTGAGACCTACAAAGAACAAGTTTTCAAAGTCCTTGATCCTGCCAAAACGCAGATTATGTTTAACTCAGAGTGGCTAAATGAACTAGGAGCTGGTGGGCTAATTGCGCTAGCTGGCACTTTTAGCGTTACTAGAATGCTTGAGCGTGATGATTTTACAAAGCGTTATAACGCACAACAAAGCATAGCAATTAGCGAGTTTTTATATCCATTGCTACAAGGTTATGATAGTGTTGCGATGAAATGCGATATAGAACTAGGTGGCACGGATCAAAAGTTTAATTTGCTTATGGGTCGCACCTTGCAGCGTACTTATGAGGTTGGCAAAGAACAAGCAGTGCTAATGATGCCTTTGTTAGTAGGGCTTGATGGCACAAACAAAATGAGTAAAAGCCTAGGCAATTATATAGGTATTTCAGAGCCAGCAAATACGATATTTGCTAAGGTTATGAGTATAAGCGATGAGCTTATGTGGGAGTGGTATTTATTACTATCAAACAAAAGCGTAGATGAGATAGAAACTCTAAAAGCTAGCGTAGAAGATGGCAGTGTTCATCCTATGGAAGTAAAAAAGGCCCTTGGCTGCGAGCTTGTAGAGCGCTTTTATGACGAAGCTAACGCAAAATCTGCTAGAGCTGAGTGGGAGAGCGTTCACAGCAAGGGCGCACTGCCAAGCGATATGAAAGAGTATGAAAGCGAGGGTAAAATTTGGATAGTAGAGGCTCTAAAGCTGTGCGGCCTAGTAAACTCAAGCTCTGATGCAAGACGCGCGATAAAGGCAAACTCAGTAAGCATAAATAAAAGCAAAATAAATGACGAGCAGCTACACTTAGAATCTGGAGAGTATGTGCTACAAGTGGGCAAAAAAGCTTATGCAAAACTAAAGGTAAAAAATGGAATTTAAAAGCTTAAAAATAGGTAAATACGAGATAAAATATCCCATAGTCCAAGGTGGCATGGGACTAGGCATAAGCTGGGATAAGCTAGCTGGCACTGTAAGCGCAAATGGTGCCCTTGGCGTGATCAGCTCTGTTGGCACAGGATACTACGACCACCTAAAATACGCCGCTAAAACGCTAAAAGACAAGCCTCTTGATAGCATAAACTTTTACTCAAGAGAGGGCTTTAAAGCTATAATAGATAATGCTAGAAAAATCTGCGGCGATGCTCCACTAGCTGCAAATATCATGTGTGCTTGTAATGACTATGCCAGGATAGTAAAAGACGCCTGCGAGCATGGCATAAACATAATAATAAGCGGCGCAGGCTTGCCTACTAGCTTGCCTGAGTTTACAAAAGACTTCAAAGAAGTAGCCTTGGTGCCAATAGTAAGCTCAGTCCAAGCTCTAAAAATCATTTGCAAACGCTGGCTTTCTCGCTATGGCGTGCTGCCTGATGCTGTGGTGCTAGAAGGCCCACTCTCAGGCGGTCACCAAGGCTTTAGCTACGAGCAGTGCATGGATCCAAACTACCAGCTTGAAAAGCTAATTGCCCCAGTAGTAGCTGAGGCAAACGAGTGGGCTAAGCAAAAAGGCTCGCCTATACCAGTAATTGCAGCCGGCGGTATCTGGGATCATGATGATATCAAAAACGCTATGAGTCTAGGCGCAAGTGGCGTTCAAATGGGAACTCGCTTTATAGGCACGCATGAGTGCGATGCAAGCCTTGAGTTTAAGCAAACTTTAATCTCAGCAAAAAAAGAAGACATCGAGCTAATAAAAAGCCCAGTTGGCTACCCAGCCCGTGGTATAAAAACAAATCTTTTTAAACTAATGCAAAAAGGCGAGGCTCCAAAAATAAACTGCATCAGTAACTGCGTAGCTCCATGCAACCGTGGAGAGGGTGCAAAAAAAGTAGGATATTGTATAGCAGATAGACTATATGATGGCGTGATGGGACGCCTTGAGACAGGGCTATTTTTTAGCGGTGCAAATGGCTACCGCCTAAAAGAAATAATAAGTGTAAAAGAGCTAATTGGCAAACTAATTCATGGGGAAAATAAGTAGATTTTTAGCCTTAATCACGCTTTTTATAAGTGTGGTTTTTGGTGCTTGTGATTTTAGCGAGTTTGACAAAAACTTTATAGAAGTAGGCGCAAAAGAACGCCAGCGCCTACACAATGAAATCAAAAACGCCTATATAAAATCAGTTATAAACGATGATTTGGAGTGTAAAAAAGCTAGTTTGGAGCGTCTAATAAAGGCAAATGCTGTCTTTGGCGTAAACTCAAAAACCCTAAAAAAAGAACTAGCTAGTCTAAGTCAGGCTAATGCTAAAAACGCTGATGAAAATAACACTAAAAAATCTACTCCAAAAAGCCAAAATAAAGATAGCGCCCAAGAAGCTAAAAAAGTATCTAAAAAAGAAATTAAAAACACAGAACAAAAAACAAACACTAAATCCACAATAACACAAACCAAAGATCAAAAATCGCAAAAAACAGAAGCAAAAACAAAAGTAGAAGCAAAAAAAGAAGCAAAAGCAGAGCCAAAAAGCCTAAGAGTGCTTGAAGTGCTAAGCGATAAAAACTCTCTAAAAATCAAGCTAAACCGCAATATAAATGAAGACGAGCTAAAAAACTTCACTCTTAACTCAAAGGATAGCTGGCGCAATGTATATGATATAACTGGTATTTTACCTAGCAAATTCCCTGTCCCACAAAACGGCATTTCAGCCAAAATCCGTATAGCCCAAAAAGATCCAAGCACCGTGCGAATAGTCTTTGAAGATGCTAAAAAAAGCCAAATTTACTCTCAAATAGATGAAAAAGAAATAACTTTTAGCAAAAAGCTAGCACAAAATACGCAAAAAGCAGAACAAAAAACAGAACAAAATACCAAAAAAACCGCAAAAAAAGTAGCTAGTGCAGAAAAAACTAGCGAAAATAAGGCAGAAAAAACCGTAAAAACCCAAAACACTAAAAATGATAAAAAAATAGCTAAAAAGCCAGAACATATAAATCAAAAAGCTATGAAAATCGCAGCTGATACCGCCACAGCTGCTAGCAATAAACTAAGTAAAAAGCAAAAAGCTAGTAAAATTATAGTGCTTGACCCAGGGCATGGCGGAGATGATGTTGGCGCGCTTAGCCAAAATAAAAAGCTGCGTGAAAAAGACATAGTGCTAAATGTAAGCAAAAAAACCGCCAGCTTGCTAAAAGAGCGTGGGTACAAGGTGCTTTTTACTCGCAGCAACGACCGCTTTATCAAGCTTAGATCTCGCACGAGCTTTGCAAATGATAAAGGTGCGCACCTTTTTATCTCTATTCACGCAAACGCTGCGCCAAATAAAGAAAAAGCTAAGAGTATGAACGGAATTGAGACCTTTTTTCTAAGTCCGTCACGCTCTGAGCGTTCAATGAACGCTGCAAATCTAGAAAACAAAGCAGATACTGATGAGATGAATTATTTTACGAAAGTAAGCTTTCTAAACTTTTTAAACCGCGAAAAAATCATCGCTAGCAATAAGCTTGCAATTGATATGCAAGCAGCCCTTTTAAAAAGCGTGCGAGCCAGCTACAAAGTAAGCGATGGTGGGGTTAGAGAGGCACCATTTTGGGTGTTAGTGGGCGCTCTCATGCCTGCGGTGCTGATAGAAATCGGCTACATCTCTCACCCAGACGAGAGCCAAAAAATCGCAAACTCAAAATACCAAGACCGCCTAGCAAAAGGCATAGCTGATGGTGTAGATGAGTATTTTGCTAAAAATTTATAGACTATGAATTCTAGAATTCCTTGAAGTTTAGCTTAGGAATTTTAGAATTCCCTACTATGTCATCCTCGGGCTTGACCCGAGGATCTCTATATGGAATTTTAGAATTCTAGTTTTTGGGGGTGCGGGGGTATTTGCCCTGGGAATTTTAGAATTCTAAATTTATTTGTGATGAGATCCCCCGATCAAGTCGGGGGATGACACAAGGCTAAGGAATTTTGGAATTCCTAGGCTTTTTGGGGGTTAGGGGGTATTTTTTATCTTAGAAATTTTGGAATTCCCTAAAATTCGTCATTGCGAGCGAAGCGAAGCAATCTCTAGGAATTCTAGGGAATTCTAGAATTCCTAGAAGTTTAGCTTAGGAATTTTAGAATTTATTCTAGGAATTCTAGATTTTACCCTAGGAATTCTAGAATTCCTATATATATTTTTTAAAGGCACAAAATGAATAATACAGCCCAAGAACTCTCAAAACTTGATTTAGAGCACATTTGGCATCCTTGTTCACAGATGAGTGAGTATGATAGCGTGCTAGCTATCAAGCGTGGCGATGGCGCTGTGCTGTATGGCTACGATGAAAAGGCTTATATTGATTGTATTTCTAGCTGGTGGGTAAATATTTTTGGACACGGCAATGCTTATATAGCCGCTAAAATTGCCGAACAAGCAAAGAGCCTTAGCCAAGTGATACTAGCTGGCTTTACGCACGAGCCTTTGGTGCGACTTAGTGCTAGGCTTTGTAAATTACTGCCAAGTCCCTTAAACAAATGCTTTTACGCTGATAATGGCTCAGCAGCTGTGGAGGTCGCCCTAAAAATGAGCTATCACAAAAATAAGCTTAGGGGCAAGGAAAAACCGCTTTTTCTAAACCTTAAAAATAGCTATCACGGAGAGACCATCGGCGCACTTAGCGTGGGAGATGTGGAGCTTTACAAAGCTAGTTATGGTGGGATTTTGATTGATTGTATTAGCGCAAAAGTGCCTTGTGATTTTTCTGCGTGGGGCGGCGAGATTGTAAGCGAAGATGAGGCTCTAAGCGACCTTGAAAAAGTGCTAAAAACACACGCTCACCGCATCAGTGCCTTTATAATAGAGCCACTAATTCAATGCTCTGGCAATATGAATATGCCAAGCCCTGCTTATACCAAAAAAGCCTGCGAGCTAGTGCGAAGCTACGAAATAGATGTGATTTTTGATGAAATTGCGGTGGGCTTTGGGCGGAGTGGGTCTATGTGGGCGATGGAGCAGGTGGGCTTTGTGCCTGATTTTGTCTGCCTTAGCAAGGGGCTAAGCGGTGGAAATCTGCCTTTTTCAGTAGTAGTTACGAGTGATAGCGTGTATAATGAGTTTTTGGGGGATTTTGACAGGGCTTTTCTTCATTCTCACAGCTACACAGGAAACGCCCTAGCAGCAGCTGCAGCAAACGCTACTTTAGATATCTTTGAGAGCGAAAATGTGATTGAGAAAAACAAGGCTTTAAGTGCGTTTATTTTGGAGCAATTTAAGTGGGCTAGTGAGCATGAAAAGGTGCGAAACTTCCGTCAGCGTGGTATGGTGCTAGCCTTTGATGTGTCGCGTCTTGCTGGGGCAAAAAGTAGAGAGTTTAGAAATCTGGCTTTAAATCGTGGTTTATTGCTTCGTCCGCTTGGTGCGAGCCTATACTTCATGCCGCCATATGTTATAACTAGGGATCAAATCGCCTTTGCTAGCACGCAAATAAAAGAGCTAATAAATGAGCTCTAAGGAATTCTGGATTTTATTTTAGGAATTCTAGAATTTATTTTAGGAATTCTAGAATTTATCTTAGGAATTCTAGAATTTATTTTAGGAATTCTAGAATTCCCTAGCAAAATAAATATATTTTAATCATTCCAGGGATTTTGTGGATTGTGTGCGCCACCCCTTGATCTATCATTCCACGGATCAGCGGCTCTTGATCTGTCGTTCCACGGATCATTTGCTCTTGGTCTATCATTCCATGGATCAGCGGATCTTCTTTGCGGATGTCGGTAGTATCTTCTATCATCGTAGCTGTCGTAATAGCCATCTTCGTAACCTCTATTATAGGCTCTGCTTTCATCAAAGCCTCTGCCAAAAGAGTTAAAGTCGCCACATTCTCTTTCGTCAAATTCTTGTAAGCCAAATCTGGCTCTATACTCTTGTATGCGTTTATTCATCGCTCTAGCACTTGAGTATCCGTAGTCTCTGCCGACTCTGCTTTGCTCATAATAAAGCTCACAAAGCCCATCAATTACACGCTCGCTAGCGATAATCTTAGCACTAAGATTTGTTAAAAAAGCAGAAAATAAAAGAGCAAAATATATTTTTTTCATGAGAGTTCCGTTTTTGAAGATAGGAATTCTAGAATTCCTTAGGGAATTCTAGAATTCTAAAACAAAGGTATAAAGAAAAATTCTTCTAGTCAGCGATTTCTAGTGTGCCGCCTTGACCTAGACCGCCTTCTACACTTTGAGCTTCATAATTGTTAAGTGCTACTACCATTTGATTTATTGCATCTACAAAGGCATTTACTAGGGTTTTACCCTCTGGTGTGCGTGAGTACATACCAAGCGCACCACCGCCACCGCCACCGCCAAGTCCACCAAGACCTAAGAAATCAGTAGCACTAGCATGACCTATAGCACTTGCGATTTGGACACCTGAGCGGTTATCGATCATGGTTAGAGAAACTTGAGTTTCTTTTTTGCTAAAGCCACCTGCTAAAATACCAAGCAGACCGCCACCGACAGCACCTACCGCTGCTCCTGCGCCACCAGTATTTGCATCGCTAAAGAAAATCTCAGGATTTATAGCAAAGTCAGCTGCGACCATTTGGTTTTTCCAATTGCGATTTTTCTTGCTTTTTTTGGTATTTACTTTTCTCATCTCGCCACTTTGTTGTAAAGCGCGTTCTTGCATCATGTTATTCATCATTTTGCCACGCTCTACGATAACAAAGCAGTTTGTTTGCTGAAGTATGGTTTTGATAACTGGGACTGTAGAGGTTAGCTTGTAGTTGCGAGTAAGATACGCAAACCAGTCACTTCTTTGATCCTCATGTATAGCAAGAGTTCCCATAGGTTTAGCGCAACGCTCAATGCCTTTAGCAGTAGAGTTTTTGCCAGCTGCTGCGCCGCCACTATAACTAGGTTGTGAGCTGCCACCAGTAGCACAGCCTGTAAAAAGTGCAGTAGCTAGCAAGCCACTGATTAGAAGTGATTTTTTCATTTTGTCTCCCTAAGTTTTTGATTGTGAAAAAAATGTGTAATCTTATATTTTTTTTTCTTAAATTATAGTAAATTTAAGGAATATTTTATAAATTTTGCTTTAAGCTTATAAAAAAATAAAGGCAAAAAATGCTGTTAAAAGACGGAGTGCCGTATAATGAGCGTTTTGGCGATGTGTATTTTGACGCAAATGACCCAAAGGCTGAGAGGCAAAGCGTGTATGCAAGTGCTATTGATGAAGTAAAAAAAGATGAAATTATCATCGCTGAGAGCGGTTTTGGCTTTGGGCTAAACTTTTTTGTTAGCCTTAAAAAAGCGCAGGCTTTGGGCAAAAAACTTCATTATATAGCCTGTGAAATAGAGCCTATTAGCGTGGCTGATTTGCAGTGTTTTTATGCTGATTTTAGCGAGTTTAGAGAGCTTTTTTGTGAGTTTATAAGCTTTTATTATCCTATAAAAGATGAGATTTTGCGCATATATTTTGGCGATTTTGGGATTTTGGACTTTTATTTTGGAGCTGCTTTTGCTTGGCTTGAAAACAGCGATTTTAGGGCTGATATTTTCTATATTGACGGCTTTAGCCCTAGCAAAAATACTGAGCTTTTTAGCACTGATTTTTTAGCTCTTGTAAGAGAGCATTGCGCTAAGGATGCTATTTTGCGCTCGTATTCTTGCGCTAGGGTGTTTAAGGACGCTTTAAGCAAAAATGCCTTTATATATGAAAAAAGAGCAGGGCAGGGCAAAAAGCGTGAGTTTATCCACGCACTTTGTGCTAAGCCTATGGCAAAAAAGCACACTTTAAATCCATGGTTTGCCAGAGGGAATTCTGCGTTGACAAAAAAGCCCCAAAATGTAGTAATAATCGGCGCAGGTATCACAGGGCTACTCACAGCTTATAGACTAAAAGAACTTGGCATTTCTAGCGTGGTTTTAGAAAAAAATCATAGCTTAAAAAATGGAGCTAGTTCTAATCTTGCTGGGCTTTGCTTGCCACTTATTCATAAACCTAGTTCGCTACTAGCAAAGGCGCATATCAGGGCTTTTTTGGCAGCTATAAGCTTTTATAAAAAGCACAGCGAGCTTGCGCCATTTGTGAAATTTTGCGGCGCAAAATACATCGCTAAAAATGAGGATGAAAAACAGCGTTTTAAAGAGGCTTTTTTGGCTTACCCTGCGTTTTTTGCTAAAAACGGCGATGAGATTTTGGTAAAACACGCTATGCAAATCGCTCCGCTAGCTTTAAGGCAGTTTTTAGCTAGCAGGCTTGATGTGCGCTTTGGCTGTGAGGTTGAAAAGATTTTTGATAGCGATTTGCGCCTTAAAAGTGGGCAAAAAATCAGCTTTGATGCGCTTATTATCGCTGGTGGTGCGCACTCAAATGAGCTTATAAAAAGCTATGATAAAAACATTTTGCTAAGTGCGGTTCGTGGGCAAGCTACGCATATAAAGCCTTGCTACAATGGCGTCCCGCTTAGTCATAAGGGCTACATTTGTGCGCCTTTTAGCAGCGTTCAGGTGATTGGCTCTAGCTTTGATAGGCTAGATCTAGACTGTGAGATTAGAGAGAGCGAAAATGATGAAAATATCGCAAAAGTAGCGCAGTATCTTGGCAAAAATGTTAAAGTTTTAGGCGCAAATGCTGGGCTTAGAGCTTATAGTGGCGATAGGTTTGCGCTGATTTCGCAGATGCACGATTATCAAGGCTTTTGCGAGGATTACAAGGCTCTTTTGTGGCAAAAAAACAAAGTCCAGATTTTGCCGCCGCCACGCTACAAAAAGGGCATTTTTGTAAATACCGCACACGGTGCGCACGCACTTAGCACGGCTGTTTTAGGCTCTGAGATAATGCTTGATTTGCTTTTAAATCGTCCGCTGTGCATTAGCCATAGTCTTTTTAGCGAGTTTCACAGCGCAAGGTTTTTGATTAGAAAACTTAAAAAGGGCTTGGAGGTTTAGGGAATTCTAGAATTTATTTTAGGAATTCTAGTTTAGTAATTCTAGAATTCTAGAATTTATTTTGGGAATTCTAGAATTCTAGAATTTATTTTGGGAATTCTAGAATTCCTAGGCTTTTTTTGCTTCGCATCCGCTGGTTGGGGGTTAGGAGGTATTTTTTAGGAATTCTAGAATTCTTTGTGATGAGATCCCCCGATCAAGTCGGGGGATGACATAAGGCTTGGGAATTCTAGATTGGGAATTCTAGAATTCTAGATTTTATTTTGGGAATTCTAGATTGGGAATTCTAGTTTAGGAATTCTAGAATTGCTAAAAAATATCCCCCTAACCCCCTAAAAAAATGCTGAAATTTTGCCAAAATTCACAAAAAATAAGATAAAATTACTTTTTTATTTTTCAAGGCTAGTTTATGACTTTTTTCTCACCTGAGTTTGTGCTACTTTTTTTGCTGTTTTTTGTGATATACTGGGCGGCTAAAAACTTTGTTAGCATGCAAAAATTGCTGATTTTATTTGCTTCTTATGCCTTTATTTGCGCAAATAGCTTGTATTTTGCGCTGGTGCTTTTTGGCTTTACTTGCGCTGTTTTTGTGTGTGGCAAGTATCTGCAAGAACACGGCAAGCTTGTGCGCTTATTAGAACAAAGCCAAAAATTCAGCAAAGATTTGGCAAATAATACAAAAAATAATACACAAAATAATTCGCAAAGTGCTGAGATTATTTCATATAAAAATAAGTTCGCACCTACTTCAAATCTAGCTTTGGGCGTGATTATTGGCTTTTGTGTGCTGTTTTTGTGCTTTTTTAAATATTATGATTTCTTTTATGGAGTATTTGCTGGATTTTTTGAGTTTTTTGGGCTTAGTCTTTTTGAGAGTGTGGCGTTTCCGCTGGGCGTGTCATACTATACATTTATGAGTATTACATATTTGCTGGCTATGTACAGGGGGCAGTGTGAGAGGTGTGATGATTTTATCTCTCTAGCTTGCTTTTTAGCGTTTTTTCCTAGTATTGTGATGGGACCTATTAGCCGTGCTAGCGATGAGAAGGGTCTTAGGGCGCTTTTGCCGCAGTTTAACGAGCCAAAGAATTTCTCTTGTGGTGATGAGATTTTCACGCTTGCCCTTTTTGCTTGTGTGAAACTACTGGTGATTAGCTCGCTACTTAGCCCTTATGTAAATAATATTTTTAGCTCGGTTTATTCATCATCATCTTCTGCTAGCGAGATACTGCTTGCGATTTTGCTTTATGGCGTGGTGCTATATGCGAACTTTAGTGGATTTATAGATATGAGCCGCGCGCTTGCCTTAGCCCTTGGCTTTGAGCTAGCGCAGAACTTTGCTATGCCGTATGCAGCTAGAAATATTAGGGAGTTTTGGCAGCGTTGGCATATCACGCTAACTACTTTTATTACGCGTTATATTTATATTCCGCTTGGTGGGTCGGCTAAGGGCTTTACTCGCACGCAAATAAATGTGCTTATTGCCTTTGGGCTTTCTGGAATTTGGCATGGAGCAGAGTGGAATTTTCTCATCTGGGGGCTGCTTCATGGCGTGGGGCTGGTGATTTTTAACGCTTATAAAGCCTTAGCCCTGCCGCAGCTAAACTACTATGTATCTTTGATTTTAACCTATATTTTTGTTAGTTTTGCGTGGATATTTTTTGCCAATGACTTTGATAATAGCTTAGTCATACTAAAAGGGCTTTTTGCAGCGCTAGCAGCTGGGAATTTTGGCCAGCAGACAGCACTAGTGGTTTTGCTGCTTGTGGGCGTTTGCTTATATCACAAATGCGCTGGATTTTTTGACTTTTGTGTTCATATGCTCTCATGCATGCCAATCCTACTTAAAGCTCTTGTGCTAGGGCTTGTTTTTAGCGTGATAATTGCTATTATGCCTAGTGGAATTCCAAGTTTTATTTATGCGAGTTTTTAAGTTATGTTTAGGTTTGTTTTAGTAAATATTTTAATGCTTGTGGTGCTAGTTTTTTTCACACAAAACTCGCTGATTTTTTATATAGAACAAAGATTTCATAGCTCTTTTGGGCTTGATGAGCTTTTAAAGGGCACGGAATTTAGCAAGGGAGCAGAGATTTTTAGGGCTTTTGGTGTGTTTGTTGATACTAGCGCAAATGTTATTTTTGAAAATAATAGCCAAAGCGCTGATACCGCTGTCTTTGAGACAAATAAACAAAATGATGGCGAAGCAAATATCACTAACGATATAATACCTTTTGATGATAATATAACAATAAATATAAGAGCTAGCGCCCAAATAAGCGATGAAAATATTAGCGCAGATACTGCTACTATAGAGCAAAGTCCAGATGATAAAATAGTGCTTAAACAAGGTGATAGCGTGCTAATCACAGGCGATAGCATGATGCAATACATCGGCATGATAGCTAGCCAAAACTACCCAAAACTAGGGCTAAAAGTGCTTGATCTAAGCAAGCAAAGCACAGGGCTACTATATAAAAAATCTCATAACTGGGCGCAGGTTATAAAAGATACTCTAGCTCAAAATAAAGATATAAAGCTACTTGTGATGCTAATAGGCGCAAATGATCCGTGGGGACGCAGTATAAATGGTAAGTTTTATGAGCTAAACTCGAGTGAGTGGAGGGAGTTTTATGCTAGGCGTGTGGATGAAATCTATAAAATCGCCAAAGCTAGTAATGTAAAGGTGCTGTGGCTAAGCCTGCCTTGTATGCAAAAAACTGACTATGCGAAAAAAATAGAGCTTTTAAATGAAATTTACAAAAGTGTAAGCGAACAAAATGGGCAGTTTTTCATAAATACTAGCGAGCATCTTTGCCAAAATGATAATTTTCTTACTCATTTAAACATAAATGGCAAACGCTCTAAAATCCGCCAAGATGATGGAATTCACATAAGCAAAATAGGCTCGCAAATCCTAGCTGATGAAATACTAAAAAGGATAGAAATTGAATAAGATTTTAGCTAGTTTTTATACGTTTTTGGGGCTTTTTGCCGCGCTTTTGCTAGTAGCTTGTACGCAAAAAATCATAGCTGAAAATAAGAGTAGCGATGAAATGCTAGCTAAAAAAGAGCTAAAAAGGCTAAATATTAGCCAAAATGGTCGTGGAGTGAAGTTTTTTGGCGATTCGCATGTGGCAAGTGGGGCGATGGTAGCAGCGTTTAGAGATGAGTATTTTGCTGCTAGCGTGGGCTCAGCAGGCTTTGTGCCAGCTGCTGTAAGCAAGTATCATGCCCACTCTGAGCTAAGCTTTGAGAGTAACGGCTTTGAGATTTTGAATTCAAGGCGTGATAAATACGATGACTACGCACTTTGTGGCGTGGTGGCAAAAGCTGATGAGAACGCTACAATGTCTTTAAAACTAAAAAAGCTAAAAGGGCTTTTTGGGGTGGAGATTTTACATAAATTTAGCCAAAGTGGCGAAATTTTTGCTCTAAAAGATGCTAACGCCAAAGAGTATAAAATCACACAAAAAAGCCCTGATATCTGGGAGTATAGCACCTTTGCGCTTAGCTTTCCGCTTGAAATAAAAGCTCTTAAAAATGGCGCAGAACTTGGCGGATATAAAATCTATCAAAAGGGTGATTTTGTGGATTTTTGCGCCGCAAATGGAGCTTACTCAAGCATAAGCGCAAAGTGGAGCGATGAGGCGTGGAGCAGGGACTTTGCTGGCTTTGACTATGAGCTTTTTATTTTAGCATATGGCACAAACGATGCGCTAGATAAAGACTTTAGCGAAAGTGGCTTTTATAACTCAATGAAAAGTTTAATTGCTAAGCTAAAAAGTGCTTCAAAAAACGCTAAACTCGTCCTTGTCACCCCACCACCTAGCCCAAAAATAAAGAAAATGCCTTTGGTAATAAGTGCTCTAAAACGCCTAGCCAGAGATGAAAATGCGATTTTTGTGGATACTAGAGCTTTTGTAGAAAGTAGCGGTGGCTGGAAGAGCTGGCGCAAAAACAAGCTTGTTAGCCGTGATAACCTACACCTAAGCCACGATGGATATAAAAAAATCGGTGCTTTTATCGCAAAAAGTGTGAAAAATGAGATGAAAAACTAGAATTCCTAGGCAAAATTTACTAGGAATTCTCTTTGGAATTCTGGTTTGGAATTCTCTTTGGAATTCTAAATTGCCAAACAAAAAATAAAAAATAAAGAAAAATCAAGCCAAAATGCGCTATAATCGCCAAATTTTAATTTTTAATCAAAAGGCTTGAAAAATGTTTGAGACTATAATAGGACTTGAAGTCCATTGCCAGCTAAATACCAAAACTAAGATATTTTGCAGCTGTTCTACAAAGTTTGGCGATGAGCCAAATGCCAATACTTGCCCGGTTTGCCTAGCTCTGCCAGGTGCCTTGCCTGTGCTAAATAAAGAAGCCCTAGCAAAGGCGGCTAGTTTTGGCTTTGCTGTAAATGCTAAGGTAAATCAAAAGTCAAATTTTGATAGAAAAAATTATTTTTACCCAGATTTGCCAAAAGCCTATCAAATCTCGCAGTGGACGACACCTGTGGTAGAAAATGGCGAGCTTTTTATCACCACTGAAAGTGGCGAAAAGCGCATAGGCATAACTAGGGCTCACCTTGAAGAAGACGCTGGAAAAAACAATCACCTAGCAAGCTCAAGCGCTGTGGATCTAAACCGCTGCGGCACTCCACTGCTAGAAATCGTAAGCGAGCCTGATATGCGCAGCAGCGATGAGGCGGTGGCGTATTTAAAAAAGCTTCATAGCATTTTGCGCTTTTTAAATATAAGCGATGCGAACATGCAAGAAGGAAGTTTTCGCTGCGATGTGAATGTAAGCATACGCCCTGCAGGTGATCCTAAGCTCTATACACGCGTGGAGATAAAAAATCTTAACTCATTTCGCTTTATCCAAAAAGCAATAGAATACGAAGTAGAGCGTCAAAAAGTAGCGTGGGAGGATGGCAAGTATGAGAGCGAAGTAGTCCAAGAAACAAGGCTTTTTGATACAAATAAGCTAATAACTAAGCCTATGCGTAGCAAAGAAGAGGCCGCTGAGTATAGATATTTTCCAGATCCAGACTTGCTACCTGCGGTGCTAAGCGATGAGATGATGGCAGCTGCTCGCAACCTGCCAGAACTACCTGATGAGAAAAAGGCTAGATATGTAAATGAGCTTGGCTTAAAGCCTTATGATGCTGGTGTGATCGTATCTAGCTATGAGATGGCAAGATACTTTGAGAATCTAATCGCTGCTAATATTTCACCAAAACTCTGCGTAACTTGGCTGTGCGTGGAGCTTTTGGGACGCTTAAAAAACGGCGTGACAATAGAAACTAGCCCAGTAAATAGTGCTAAAATGGCTGAGCTTTTAAAAGCGATAGAAGAGGGCACAATAAGCGCAAATGCTGCTAAAAAGGTGCTTGATGAGCTTGTGGCTAATGAAAACGCACAAGTAGAGGCTGTGATAGATAAGCTTGGACTCAAACAAGTAAGCGACGATGGCGCAATAATCGCTATCATAGATGCTGTCCTAAGCGCAAATGCTGAAAAAGTGGCTGAGTATAAAAGTGGCAAAGATAAGCTCTTTGGATTTTTTGTAGGGCAGGTGATGAAAGAGGGCAAAGGCGCCTTCAACCCAGCAAAAGTAAATGAACTGCTAAAAGGCAAGCTGGGGTAGGGAATTTTGGATTTCTTTGGGAATTCTAGAATTCCTTTGGGAATTTTAGAATTTCTTTGGGAATTTTAGAATTCCTATGACTTCACAGGGGCTTCACAGGAGGCTTCACAGGTGCGATAGAATGAGAAAGTGGTAAGAACTGATTTTAAACTCGCTTTTAAACTTTAGTATGGCTCTCGTGTTTGTCATACAATAGCGATAAGGGGAAATGATGGATTTGGCAGCTTGGATGGTGGTTGGTATCACTATCGTGCTTACTTTTTTTGGATTATGGATGCTAAATGCTGAGAAGAAAAAACCGGCTGCAAACTAGAATTTAAAGGTAAAATATGGCAAATATCGCAGTTATCGGTGCTGGGGCGTGGGGGTCTGCGCTAAATTATGCTCTTGGCGTGAAAAATACTAGCGCAAACGCCTCAGCTACTGGGCGAAAAAATAGCGAGCTAATAAGCTTAGATGATGCGCTAAAAAGCGAATATATCGTCTTTGCTATAGCTACACAAAACACAAGAGAATTCCTTAAAAAAAATAGCTCTAAAATAAGCAAAAACGCAAAAATTCTAGTAGCACAAAAAGGCATAGAAACTAGCACTGGTGCTTTTTTGCACGAGATTTTTAGTGAGTTTTTTGATAGCAAAAATCTAGCCTTTTTAAGCGGACCTAGCTTTGCTAGCGAGGTGGAGAAAAATCTGCCTTGTGCGGTGGTGGTTTCAGCCTTTGATGAGAGTCTTTCTAGGCAGTGGGCGGAGTTTTTTCCGCCTTTTATGAAGTCTTATGAGAGTAGCGATGTCATAGGCACTGAAATTTGCGGTGCGTATAAAAATGTAATCGCAATAGCAGGTGGAATCTGCGATGGTATGGGGCTTGGCAATAACGCTAGGGCAAGCTTGATGGCTCGTGGGCTAGTTGAGATGGCACGCTTTGGGCAGGCTTTTGGGGCGAAAATTGAGAGCTTTTTGGGACTTAGTGGCGCAGGAGATCTTTTTCTTTCAGCTTCAAGTGAGCTTTCGCGCAATTTTAGAGTTGGCAAAATGCTAGCAAAAGGAGCTGATCTTGCTACTATTTTAGAGCATTTGGGTGAGGTAGCTGAGGGTGTACCAACAGCGCATGCGGTGGTTAATATTTCAGCCAAAAATGGCATTTATACGCCAATTGCCAATCAAATATCTCAGGTCATAAACGGCAAAGATGTAAGGCAGGCCCTAGCAGATTTGCTAAAAAAGAATTAAAATGTTTCATATAAAGGGCTTTTGAACAAGTAAAAATAGAGCCAAAAGGTTTATGCTTTAAGCTGGAATTCCAGCCTTGATATCAGTGCTGATGAGTTTTATTTTGGCGGTGTAGTGCTATGATAATAAAAATAAGGGGACATTATGGCTATATATCAAGTTGATAATACAATAAACCAAATACCACTAAAAAATGGCTATGTGTATTGCATAAGTAGTATTCATAATATAAAAAGTATTTTAGAACATGGATTTCGCACACCAAAGAAATTACAAACACAGTTTGCTCAGCTTATAAATAATAAGCCTTTAGATGAATATATTTGCTTTTATTTTAATCCAAGAAATTCACTGCTTTATTCAAGACAAAAAACTTATGGCGATGATATAGTTATTTTAGAGATTAAAAAAGATGTTTTACTTTTAAATAATGTAATTTTTACCAATAAAAGCGTTAAAGCAAGTAATTTTTTCTTTGCTGATGAAATAAAAGATTTGCTTAATCCTAACTTTATTAACTGGGATGAAGTCTTTGCTACTTCTTGGAATGATGCTAACGAAAATGTAAAAAATGAAAAGAAATTTAAGATGATGGCAGAAGTTTTGGTGCCAGATATGGTGCCAAGTGCTATGATAGCTGGTATAGTGTGCCAAAATCCTAGAGTATGCGAAAAAGTAACTAGAATTCTCAATAATAATTCTATAAATATAAGTTGGAATTCTAGCTTGTTTTTTAATGATTCTAGCGATACTACAGCAAATCAAAAAAGAGAGTTTAAATATCATCCACAAACAAAAGATGAGTTGCAAGCACTTGTAGATAATGAAGATATTTATTTGGGAGATATTGATACTGGCGCGATTACTGATATGAGTGATTTTTTTAAAGGTTATGAACATTTTGAAGTTATAATAAATGAAAGAGAAAATTTTGATGGCATAGAGCTTTGGAATGTCGGTAATGTAAGCAATATGAATTATATGTTTTGTGGCTGTAAAAATTTTAATCAACCATTAAATTCTTGGAATGTACGTAATGTAACCGATATGGGCTGTATGTTTAGCAATTGTGAAAATTTTAATCAACCATTAAATTCTTGGAATGTCAGTAATGTAACTAGTATGGGCTTTATGTTTTCGGGCTGTGATATAGATGAGAAAAATTCGCCGAATTTTACACAAAAACAAAAAGACAAAGCTTTTATGGCACCATACGATGATGTATTTTAAAAGTAAAACAAAAAAAGGTTTGATATGTTTTGTAAATTTCGTGTATTTGATTTGTATGCAAATAGAAATGAAGTAAATTTTCGTGGCAAAAATTTTAATCGTATTAAAGAGATTTTAGAAAAAGAAGTTTTATATGCTACTTAAATTTAATGGAATTCAAAACTAAAATTTCGCTAAAATGCCAAAATCAAAAGCTTAAAAAAGGGGTAAAAATGGATGAAAATAATGTAATTTTAAATAGAGAGCTTAGCTGGCTTAGGTTTAATACTCGTGTGCTAGCGCAGGCCAATAAAGACCTTCCGCTTTTAGAGCGTTTGAAGTTTATTGCGATTTATTGCACGAATCTTGATGAGTTTTATATGATCCGTGTAGCAGGGCTAAAAAGTCTATATGCAGCTGGTGTGAGCGTAGAGGGGACGATGAGTCCGCTAGAACAGCTCCGCGAGATCCGCAGCTACCTTAAAAAAGAGCAAGAAAACCTAGAAAATGCCTACAAAAGCATAGTAAAAGGCTTGGGTGCCGCTGGACTTCATATCAAAAACTACGAGGATCTTAGCGATGCTGAGAAGGCTAGGGCTGATGAGTATTTTAAAAACTACATTTGGCCTGTGATAGTGCCGATTGCTGTTGATAGCACGCATCCTTTTCCGCACCTAAATAACCTTAGCTTTGGCATAGCTGTTAAGCTAGCTGATAGCGAGCATCCTGAGATAAATAAATTTGGCATGGTGCGAATTAGCCGAGTTCTCCCTCGCTTTTGGGACGGCAAGGACGGCGTTTATGTGCCTATTGAGAGCATTGTTAGAAATCATATGGAAGACATTTTTGTTGGCTACAAGCCTGTTAGCTCGTGCGCATTTCGTGTAACTCGCAACGCTGATATGGTAATCGAAGAAGAAGAAGCAGATGATTTTATGCTGATTTTAGAGCAGGGGCTTAAAACTCGCCGCAAGGGAGCTCTTGTTCGCTTGCAAATTGAGCAAAACGGCGATCCAGCCTTGCTAGATTTTCTTAACTCTCACATGCATATTTTCCCAAAAGATATCTATGAGTATGATATCCCGCTCACCCTTGGGGCTCTTTGGCAGATCATCGGTGATAAGGAGTTTTCCCACCTACTATTTAGCCCTTATACACCAAAGACCCTGCCGCCTTTTGATAGCAATACTTCTATGTTTGAGGCTATTGACAAGGGAGATGTGTTATTATTTCATCCTTATGAGAGCTTTGATCCAGTTGCTCAGCTCATCAAAGAAGCTAGCAAAGACCCAAAGGTCATATCGATTCGCATGACTCTTTACCGCGTGGAGAAAAACTCAAATATCGTCCAAGCTCTAATAGATGCAGCAAACGATGGCAAGCAAGTAACTGCAATGGTCGAGCTAAAAGCTAGATTTGATGAAGAAAACAACCTTCACTGGGCAAAAGCACTAGAAAATGCTGGCGCGCATGTGGTGTATGGGATTGCTGGCTTTAAGGTTCATGCTAAGCTAAGTCAGGTTATCCGCCAAGACGGCGGCAAGCTGAAGTTCTACACGCACCTTGGCACTGGCAACTACAACGGCAGCAGCGCAAAAATCTATACTGATATTAGCTACTTTACTTGTCGCAGTGATTTTGAGCGTGATACGACTACATTTTTTCACATTTTATCAGGATTTAACAAAAACCGCCGCCTAAATAATCTCTCAATGTCGCCTATGCAAATCAAAGAGCGCATTATAGATATGATAAAAGCAGAGGCCGCACAAGGCAAAAACGGCAGGATAATTGCCAAAATGAACGCCCTTGTAGATGAGGATATGATAAAAGAGCTTTGCGAGGCTAGCTCTGCTGGCGTTCAAATCGATCTTATCGTGCGAGGTATCTGCTGTCTGCGCCCTGGTGTGCCAGGCAAAAGCGAAAATATCCGTGTCCGCTCAATCATCGGTAAATACTTAGAGCACGCACGCATACTATACTTCAAGCACTCTAAGCCAGCATTTTATATAAGCTCGGCTGATTGGATGCCAAGAAACCTTGAGCGCCGCTTAGAGCTAATGACGCCGATATATGATAGCACGCTACAAAACAAGCTTGGCGAGATACTTCGCATGCAGCTAGGCGATAACGAGCTAGCCTTTGAGCTTGGCAGTGATGGTGAGTACACGCCAGTAGCCCCTGGCGAGCGCAGGATAAACGCGCAAGAGTTTTTCGAAATCTATATGAATAAAATCTTTAGCTCAATGAAAAAAGGCAACGACAACGACAAAGTCCAAATCCTAGCTAGCAAACTGCTAAAAGAGAGCTAAAATATTTTATTTGCTAAGGAAATCTAGAATTCTTACTTAGGAATTCTAGAATTTATCTAGGGAATTCTAGAATTTCTTGGCTTTTTTAGGGGTGCGGGGGTATTTTTAATCTAGAATTCCTGTGTGAAATTCTAAGGAATTTTAGATTTTATTTAGGGAATTCTAGAATTCCTAGTGTTAAAATCTAGAATTCCTAGGTGAAATTTTCTAGGAATTCTAGAATTTAGAGCTGAAATTTTCTCTAAATTCTAGAATTTAAAAAGTAAAATAAATTCTAGAATTCCTAAAATCACACATATAAATAAAAGCCAAAAAATCAGTAAAAATCAAGCAAAGCTTAGCTATAATCGCAAGATTTTTTTTAAAATAAAGGCAAAAGAAATGATTACTTTTTCGCAATTAATACTAAAACTACAAGAATACTGGCACGAACAAGGCTGTCTAATCGTCCAACCATATGATATGCCAGCTGGTGCTGGCACTTATCATCAAGCTACTTTTTTGCGCAGCCTTGGCAAAAAGCCGTGGAATGTCGCCTATGTCGCACCTAGCAGACGACCAACTGATGGCAGATACGGCGAAAATCCAAACCGCCTAGGTGCGTATTATCAATTTCAAGTGATAATGAAACCAAGCCCTGATAATATCCAAGAGCTGTATTTAAAGAGCTTGGAGCATTTGGGACTAGATCTAGCTAAACACGATATTCGCTTTGTAGAAGATAACTGGGAGAGCCCGACCCTTGGTGCGTGGGGGCTAGGCTGGGAGGTTTGGCTAGATGGCATGGAAGTTACGCAGTTTACTTACTTTCAGCAAGTTGGCGGTATAGCTTGTGATTTAATCAGCGCAGAGATCACCTACGGCACTGAGCGACTTGCGATGTATTTACAAGATAAAGACAATGTCTATGACATCATTTGGGACGATAAAGATGGCAAAATCGTAACCTACGGCGATGTTCATAAGCAAGGCGAGTATGAGTTTAGCAAATATAACTTTGAAATTGCAAATACTGATATGCTTTTTGCTCAGTTTAATAACGCAAAGGCTGAGTGTAAGGCTATATTAGAGCATGAGTTAGCTTTGCCTGCGTATGATTATTGCATGCTTGCTGCGCATACTTTTAATGTCCTTGATGCTCGTGGTGCGATATCAGCGACCCAGCGCCAAGACTACATACTTCAAATCCGCGAACTTGCCAAAGGCTGCGCGCTAGCCTACGCAAAAAGCCAAGAGAAGTAAAAAAAGTAAAAAGAGTGCCTTGTGAAAACAGCTGAAATTTACACTATTTTAGATGAGATTGCGCCTTTTAGCGATGCTGAGAGTTGGGATAATTGCGGAGTGCTAGTAGATAATAAAGACTTTGAGAGTATCACTCTCACGCTTGATTTAGACGAGAAAATTCTAGAATCTAGCGAGAATAACACGCTTTTTATCACTCATCATCCGCTGATTTTTAAAGGTTTAAAAGCACTTAGTAGCACAAAGTTTCCAAGCTCGCTGATTTTTGAACTAGCAAAGAAGAACTGCTCGCTAATAGCCACGCATACAAACTACGATAAACACGCTCTAAATGACTTTGTGCTAAGTGAAGTTCTAGGCATAAAAGAGTATGAAAAAAATGGCTTTATTTGTGAGTTTATTTGGAACTCCAGCTTTGATGAGCTAGCAAAAAAGGTTAAAAACGCCTTTGAAATAAAGCATTTGCGAGTGGTAAAATCTAGCGAGCATGTAGAAAAAGTAGCCTTTTGTACAGGCTCAGGGGCTGATCTCATCGGCTCGTTTAAAGCTGATTGCTTTTTAACAGGCGATTTGAAATATCACACCGCCTTTGAAGCAAGGCACGATAAACTTAGCCTAATAGACATCGAACACTACGCAAGTGAGAAATATTTCGCACAAAGTTTAGAAAAAGCCTTGAAAAAATACGGAATTTCTGCTAAAATCGCAAATTCTTTAAACCCATTTAGCTATATGTAAAAGGACAAAAAATGAACTCAAGCTTAGAGCAGTTAGTAAATCTTAGCAAACTTGATACGCAAATCGACAGCTACAACCCAAAAATAGAAGCAATAAACGCAAAACTAGAAGCCAAAAAAGGCTCAATAAATGCACTTGTAGAAAAAAAACACGAGATTGAAAGTTCGATTACTCGCTTAGAAGCACTAATAAGCGACACAAATCGCCAAATAGCAGAACAAGGCGAGAAAATGAAAAAAATCTCAGCTCGCTCAAGTTCGCTAAAAAAAGAAAAAGAAATAGAAGCTACTCAAACAGAAGAAACTCTAGGCAAAGAGCAGTTAGAGAGCCTAAATGAAGACATCGAGCGCAATGAAAAAGCAGTAGAGGTAAAAAAATCCGACCTTAAAGAGCTTGATGAGAAAATAAATGAAGCTAATGCCCAGCTAAAAGAGCTTGAAAATGAGACTGCTAGTAGCCTAAAAGAAATCGAAGATAGCAAAAAAGAGCTATATAAACAAAAAGATGCCTTGCTAGCAAAAATAAATCAAAAAGTGCTTGAGTTCTACGAAAAAATCCGCAAATGGGCAAAAAACACAGCTGTGGTGCCTATGAAAAAGCAAGCTTGCTATGGTTGTTTTATGCGTGTAAATGACAAGACCTTTAGCGAAGTGGTGCATAGCGAGAGCATAACTACTTGTCCGCATTGTGGTCGCATACTATATAGCGAGATAAATGGTGAAGAAATAATAACCGAACCAGTAGTAGCCAAAAAGACAGCTGCTAAAAAAACCACTACAAAGACAGCTGCTAAAAAACCTACTAAAAAAACCGCTGATGAGAGCGTAGAAGAGTAGAGCGTGTATAACGCTATTTGCGCCTTTTTGCTAGTGCTTGCAAGCCCTTTTTTGCTAGCACTTAGTTTTGGGCGCAAATATAAAGTTTTGCTTAGTGATGAGCTAGGGAATTCTAGAATTTCTAGCGAGAATTCTAGAATTCCTAGTAAAAATCAGCCAAAAAACAGCATTTTAGCTAGATTTTTTTTGTTAAACAATCCTGCATTAAAGCCTTGTAATTTTCATTTTCATGCTTGTTCGCTTGGCGAGGTATCTACGGTAAAGCCCTTTGTAAAAGCACTACAAAAAGAAGCTAAAAGCGTGCGAATCACAGTTTGCACAGCGACAGGATACGCTAGAGCAAGAGAGTTTTGCGATGAAGTGGCGTTTTTGCCTTTTGAGTGTTTTTTGCCTTTTTGGCTAAAAGAGTGTAAGACGCTAGTGGTTTTTGAAGCAGAGCTGTGGCTAAATCTCTTTGCTTGCGCCAAAAAACAAGGCGCAAAAGTAATTTTGCTAAATGCTAGACTTAGCCAAAGTTCGTTGCCAAAATACCGCAGATTTCTAAGGTACTATAAAACGCTTTTTAGCTATTGTGATTTGGTGCTAGCCCAAAGCGAAAGCGATGCTAAAAGGCTAGAAACTCTAGGCGCAAAAAATATAAAAGTGCTAGGAAATGTAAAATCAGCCTTACTACCTCGTCCTAGCAAAAAACTTAGCTCAAATTACAAGCATATCATCGTTTTAGCTAGTTCACACGAGGGAGAAGAAAAAGGAATTCTAGAATTCCTAAGGCTAAAAAAAGGCGAGCAGCTCATCATCGCCCCACGACATCCGCAAAGATTTAGCGCAGTTTGTGAGCTGGTGCGCGACTGGGCAGAGAAAAATAATTATAGCTCCCAGTGCTTTTCAAAAAACGCTGATTTAAAGGCGCAAGTTGTGGTGATGGACTCTCTTGGTGAGCTAATAAATATCTATGCTATCGCTGATACTGTGATTTTAGCAGGCTCATTTAGCGCAGGTATCGGTGGACACAATCCCTTTGAGCCAGCGAGTTTTAATTGTGGTATAATCTCAGGTGCGTTTTTTCATAACCAAAAAGTGCTTTATAGCGCAGTAAAGGGCATCAAAATTGCTAGTGATTTTAAATCGGCAGCTCTTTTGGCGCATGAAAAGTTTAGCTCGCAAATCACGCAAAGCTGCGATTTTAATGATATTTTAGAACAAATAAAAGGATAAAAATGCTACAAGCCTATAAAATCTTAGCCAAGCAAGAAGGCATCTCAAACAATGAAGCAAAGGCTTTAATCGATGCTGGCGTAGTAAGCGCAAAGGGCGAAAAAATCGTCATCGCTAGAGCTTTGATGAGCGAGAAAACTGAGTTTAAGCTAATCCGCATTGAAAAACCAAAGATAATTTATGAAGATAATAATATAATCGCTCTAAATAAACCAGCATTCGCTGTAAGCGAAAAAATTGCAGAAAATCTAGCAAAAAGTGATAAAAATATCACGCTTTTAAACCGCCTTGATAAAGAGACAAGCGGCGTGCTACTACTAGCTAAAAATGAAGAGTTTAGAGCTAAGGCAATTGCCCAGTTTAAAGCATGTAGGGTCAAAAAGACTTATTATGCTATTTTAGTGGGAATTTTGGCTGAGGATTTAGATATTGATTTGCCGCTTTCTACCATAAAAACCAAGAGTGGGGCGTTTAGTAAAATCGATCTAAAAAACGGCAAAACAGCCATCACTCACGTCTCGCCCTTGCTATGCGAGGGCAAAAAAACCCTAGCAAAAATCGAGATTGAAACTGGTAGAACTCATCAAATAAGAGTTCACCTAGCCCACGCAGGATACGGCGTATATGGAGATAGCAAATACGCTAAAAGCACGGCAAAAAGAGTGTTTTTACACTCTTATGAGACTGAGATTTTGGGGCTTAGATTTCGCGCAGCACTTACAAAAGACTTTGGGGCGATTTTTGAGCTGCCAAGCGAACTAACACGCTAAAAAACATAAAAAGCTTAATTTCAAATAAGGCTTTTTATGTTTTATTATCGCTTGAATTCATTTAATTTTCTAAGCCAAAATTTGCTAAAATCTACCATCAAAATTCCCAAAAAGAGCAAAAATGACAAAAATAAATCGCTATAAAACTAGACAAATAAATGTAGGTGGCGTAAAAATCGGAGGCGATGCTAAAATCAGCGTCCAAAGCATGACTTTTAGCAAAACTAGAGAGATAGAAGCTACGCTAGAGCAGATTAACAGGCTGTATTTTGCTGGTGCTGATCTTGTGCGCTGCGCTGTTTTTAACAAAGAAGACATTGAAGGGCTAAGGCAGATAAAAAAGCAAAGCCCACTGCCAATTGTCGCTGATATTCACTTTAACTTCACTTACGCAGTAGAGGTGGCAAAGTTTGTAGATGCTGTGCGAATAAATCCTGGAAATATCGGCGGAAAAGACCATATAAAAGCCGTGGTGGATGCTTGTGGTGCAAGAAATCTGCCTATACGCATAGGCGTAAACTCTGGCAGTCTAGAAGCGCAGTTTGAAAAAGCTCACGGCCGCACGCCAAAGGCTATGGTTGAAAGTGCGCTATATAATATCAGCTTGCTTGAAGAGTTTGGCTTTAAAGACATCGCAATTAGCCTAAAAGCTAGCGATGTGCCTACTACGATGGCTGCATATAGGGCTCTTAGACCGCTGTGCGAGTATCCTTTTCATCTAGGTGTGACTGAGGCTGGCACTAGCTTTCATGCTAGTATAAAAAGCGCAATGGCACTTGGCGGACTACTGCTTGAGGGCATCGGCGATACGATGAGAGTGAGCATTACTGGTGAGCTAGAAGAAGAGATAAAGGTAGCAAAGGCGATTTTGCAAGACAGCGGCGTGCAGCCAAGTGGTGTAAATATCATCTCATGTCCTACTTGCGGCAGGCTTCAAAGCGATCTAGTAGCAGCGATAAAGCAGGTTGAAGCAGCCTGCGCAGGTATCACAAAGCCTCTAAATATAAGCGTTATGGGTTGCATTGTAAATGCTCTTGGCGAGGCAAAAGGGGCTGATTTAGCAATCGCCTTTGGTAAGGGAAATGGTATGATAATTAAGCAAGGAGAGGTCATCGCTAGGCTAAAAGAAGCTGAGCTTGTGCCACGCTTTTTAGCCGAGCTAAAAGCGATAAGTGGCGAGTAGGGCGAGCTTTTGAGCGCTAAATCTAGAATTCCTGATCTAGAATTCCTAGAAAATCTCTACAAATCTAGAATTCCTAAATCTAGAATTCCTAAAAAAACATAGGAATTCTAGATTTTTTTAAGTTTTTAAAGGGCAGAAAATGAACGAGACTTTATATTCACTAGATTTTGAATCATCAGTTTTGGGTGCGATTTTGTTTAATCCTTTAGTGCTTTCTGATGTGGCTGAGATTATTAACAAGGATGATTTTTACTCAAGAGATAATTCACAAATCTTTAAGGCGATGAGCGATTTGGCTAGCAAAGGCGAGCCGATCGATGATAAGTTTATCACAAAAGAGCTAGGCGCTGGCGTGGCGCAAAATGCTCTAAATGACGCTCTTTCAAGCTCTGGTGTGATCGATGTCATCAAATACGCAAGGCATCTAAAAGAACTAGCCGCCAAGCGCAGACTGCTAGCAGTGGCTCAAAGCGTGCCACAAATCATCAGCGAAAAGCCGCTAAATGACGCACTAGACGAGCTTAGCGCAAAACTATATGCAATTAGCGGTGGGGAGAAAAACACTAGCTGCAAAACAGCCCTAGAAGCAGCCACTTTAGCAGCAGCTGAGATTTTACGCAGGAAGGATGAGGGCACTGGACTGCTTGGCATCAGCACTGGTTTTGGCGAGCTAGACCGCTACACAAATGGGCTAAAAAATGGCGATTTTGTCATCATTGCCGCTCGCCCTGGTATGGGAAAGACGACTTTTGCTTTAAATATAGTAGAAAAAGTGCTTGATAATGGCATAGGCGCTGTGTTTTTCAGCCTTGAGATGCCTAGCGAACAGCTAATGTTTAGGATGTTTAGCTCGCTAACAAGCGTGGAGTTTGGCAAAATTCTAAAAGGCGTGAGTCTAAGCGATGAGGATATAGAGGGTATTCAAGACACTTGTGAAAAGATAGGAAGCTATGATTTTTACATCTATGATAGTGGCGATGTGACCGTCCACAAAGTCCGCACAGAACTACGCAAGCTAAAAGAGAAAAATCCAAATATAGGGCTTTGCGTGATTGATTATATCGGTCTTATGACAAACTCTAGCAATTTTGCCGAACGCCACCTTCAAATCGCTGAAATCTCACGCCAGCTAAAACTGCTTGCCCGTGAGCTTGAAATACCGATAATTGCGCTCTCACAGCTAAACCGCTCTTTGGAGAGCCGCGCAAACAAACGCCCGCAGCTAAGCGATCTAAGAGAATCAGGCGCAATCGAACAAGATGCTGATATGATACTTTTTGTCTACCGCAGTGACTACTATAAAGAACAAGAAGCCAAAGAACAAGAAGCCAAAGGTGCAAGCGAGGGCAAGGCAGTAGACGCTGGCTTTCGCGCACAAAGCGTAGAGGACGCTGAAATAATCATCGGCAAAAACCGCAATGGACCTACAGGGTCTATAAAAATGCGCTTTGATAAAAACTACAGCCGCTTTGTAGGCATAGAGTATGAACCAAGTAACGACGCCCAGGTCATCGAACTAAGCGATGAGAGCTAAAAATATCTACAAATAATCGCCAAAAGAATAGGGCGGTTTTTCTTTTAGCTAGGGAATTCTAGAATTCCCTATTTTCTTTTAGCTAGGAATTCTAGAATTCCCTAGCCTTTTTATTTCACATTTTTTATTTTACTTTTTTGGGGTTATGGGGTATTTTTTATCTCTTTGTTTTTAAGTCAAATATCCAAAATCATACAAATAATTCTGCGTTAAATATAACATAAAATAATACATATAATAAGAGTTAAATTTTTAGCTAAATTATACTTTTTATTTTGCGGTTAAGTCTCATCGCTCAAAAGGTAAAGTAAGTAAAAGATGAAATAATAAGCTTTCTATGATATAGTAGCAGGGGCAAAAGTGGATATTTATAAAAGTTTGAAAATTATAGTTTTCAATACAAAATATAAAATACACCTAGCATTTTACCTTTTATATGATGAATTTTACGAACTTTTGCTCATATTTTATTTAGTAACAAAATTATAATTTCTTAGCACAAAGTTAAGTTTTTGGTTTTCAAGGAATTCTAGAATTCCTTATCTAAAATTCCTTGAAATTCTAGAATTCCCAAAAAACTAAAATTCTTTAAACTAGAATTCTTATATCAAATTCCCTAGGAATTCTAGATTTTTTAGAAAAGTTACACTAGGAATTCTGGAATTCCCTAAGCTAGAATTCCTTCTAGAATTAGATATAAAAACTACTTTTGAGTGTGATTTGAAAGATTTTGTAGATAAAAGAATAAAAATCTATGATCACTTTGATATTTTTACCTTGGCAATAGTCTTTTTTAAAGAAGCTAATTATAGCCTAAACTTATGTTTTTTGAGAATTTTTGATAATAAAAAAGAATAGTAGAATTCTAGAATTCCCTTAGGAATTCTAGTGCTTTTTAAAAAGCTCTAAAAGCTTAGTAAGTAAAGCCAAAATCAGCTCTAATGCTCTCTAGCCATTTATCAGTGCGAGCTTTCCAGTCAGCATCTGCTTTTACATCTAGGACAAGTCCAACGAACTTACCGTTTATAAAAGCAAGGCTGTTTTTGTAAGCATAGCCGCCATCATCGTATGCGCCAACTAGTTTTGCGCCACGGATATGTGGCAAAAACTCCACTAGTCCATCGCAAAATGTGTCGGCGTGATTTGCGGTACCGCCAAGTCCAACAAGTGCTAATGTTTTGCCGCTAAAATCAGCTGCTTTTACTACATCAAGTTTGTTTTGGAAATCTTCTTGAAGCTCGCCTTTTTTGTGTGTGCTGGCTACGAAGATTAGCTTTTCGTGGCTAGCAATGAAGTTTTCTGTAAGCTCAGTTGCGTTGATGATATCAGCGCCAGTTTTGCTAGCGATGTAATCAGCTGCGTATTTTGCTGCGCCAGCAGTTTCGTTTCTGCCAAAGTGGCTGCCAAAAACTATACCGATTTGTGCCATTTTTTATCCTTTTTTGTGAAATATGGCTGTGATTTTAGCTAAATGAGATAAACAAAGTTTTAATTACGCAAAATTTGCGCCAGGAATTCTAGATTAGGAATTCTAGATTTGTAGATATTTTCTAGGAATTCTAGATTGGGAAATTCTAGATTAGGAATTCTAGATTAGGAATTCTAGTTTAGGAATTCTAGTTTAGGAATTCTAGAATTCCTAAACTTGCGCTCTAGCCTGCGCCGCAGTTGTTATGTCTTCTTCAAGCTCGTAAAATCTAAAAGTCGCTCCGTGCTGAATGCTGCCATCAAGGATATCACCGCCTTGGCGGTTTTTGTAGTCGATGTTTGCGACCTCAAAGCCATCTAGCGTGGCGCAAAAATCAATTAGCCTTTGTGGCGGCGTGCTCATCTTGGTAAAAAGAAAGCACCAACCCTGCCCGCCATGCCGCCCCACTCTGCCACGCAGCTGATGAAGGCTAGCAAGACCAAGTCGCTCAGCACCGACTACTACAATGGTGCTAAGGCGTGGCAGAGAAATCCCTACCTCAATAATCGTGGTTGAGAGTAAAATATTTCCGTTTTGGGCAAAATTAGCTACAATATTTTCTTTTTCCTTATCCTTGCCGTGCGTGGCATAAACGCCCTTAAAACGAGAAAACCAAAAGCTTTTGGCTTCTTCAAGGCTGGTGTAGTTGCTGCGCTCATTTGATGCGACTAGCGGATAGACGATGATGGTTTGTTTGCCCTGCTCTATTTGCGTGCGGATATGCTCTAAGAGTGCGTTAAAATCAGTGTTTTTGATGATTTTTGTCAAAATCTGCTTTTCAAAAGGCATTTGCTTTAAAAACGAGTAGCTAACAAAACGCGAGTTAATAAGCGCAAGAGTCCGTGGGATAGGCGTGGCGCTAAATTGTAAAAAATGCGCGCGAGCGTTTGCACTGTAATTTTGCGACAAAATCTGCTCGCCCTCTTGCTTATCGTTTTGCTCATCGTTTTGCTTAGGAATTCTAGAATTCCTAGCAAGGCCTCCTTTTTCATCCTCGCCTTGAGAGCTTAGAAGCTCAATTTTATGGCGTTGGGCAGAGCCAAAGCGGTGTTGTTCGTCTATCATGATAACAGCGCATTTTGGCAGTTTTTGATACAATAGCACATGTGTGCCGATGATAAGCGTGGCGTTAGAAAAATCTACTTTTTTATCCCCACTTTGGACTAGCAAAATAGAAAAATCACTTGGTAGCAGCCTTTTTGCCTCGCTGTAGAGTTGCTGCGCTAAAATGCTAGTTGGAGCCATGATAATACTCTTTTTTGGCGCAGCAAGTAGCGCAGTAGCAAACATCACAAGGCTTTTGCCGCTGCCTACATCTCCCATTATCACACGACGCTTGGCTTGGTCGCTTTTTAGATCATTTTTGATATCATCTATAGCTTTTAGCTGGTCGCCAGTTGGCACAAAAGGTAGGCTTTTTAGCCACTCTCTGATGTCATTTGGGCTGATTTTTTGCGCTGAGAAAATTGTCTTTTTAGAACTTAGTTTGCGGATATGATTGTAGATTTCAGTAAATTTTAAGATATTTAAAACTTCTTTATTATTTGGCAAATTATCAAGTAATTCTTTTGCGTTTTTATCATTTGCGTTTAGGGCTAAAAGTGTGTTTATTTCATTATCATTGAGCCCACAAAGTGCTAGATTTTTAGCATTTAAATACTTTGCTTTTAGCTCTAGAATTCTCTCATCTTTTAAGCCAAGCTTAAAATAAGCTTTAATTCCACTTAGCTCTTTTAGAATTTTTGGGTTTTGAAGGCTAAGAAAACCGCCGTATTCGCCAAGCTTGCCATGTAAAATCAGCTCTTTTCCACTTTTAAACGCAGCGTAGTGCCACCTACTAGCATTAAAAATAGCGATTTTTATATAAGCATTCCAAAGTGGAGCAAAAGCTGTGATTTGCAGTGTTCTAGCTGCTGTGTGCTGGCTTTGTATATTTACAGCTACATTGCACATTTGCCCTACTCTAGGCTCGTCAGTACAGCTAAAATCCTCAAAACCAACAGGCAAAAGCAAGGCTAAATCAAGCAAGCTAGATACGCCCACAAGGCGTAAATCACTGCTATCAGCTGCCTCAAAGCTAGCCATGAATCACCGCAAAAGAAAGCGAGCAAATCTCAGTATGAGCTAAGATAAAGGCGTTTAGCTCTTTTAGCGAGAGTGCTTTTATGCTCTCTAAATCCCTATCTATATGACCTAGCTCGTAGTCCATGTAATGCTCATACTGAGCTATACTAAGACGCTTAAATAGCGTCTCTTTTGCTAGAGCCTCACTGCCTAGCAAGAAGTTTTTTGTGCTCTCTAGCTCAGCTTCTTTAATTCCTTGGCTAGTAAAATCAAAAAATATCTTTTTTACTAACTCTATAGCTTCATTTTTGTTTTCGTTTTTGGTCTGTAAATAGCCAAAAACTCCGCTTTTATAAAGGCTAAAAGTATTTTTGGCATAAGCACTATATGCTAGCCCTCGTTTTACACGGATTTCTTCCATAAGCCTAGAGCCAAAGCCACTTGAGCCTAGGATAAAGGTAGCCACCTTAGCTTTATAATGCTTATTGCTAGCCACATGAAAAGGCGCAGCAAAATAAATATAGGCTTGCTCGCTTGGCATTTTTAGCTCTTTATAAAGATCGCTTTGTATACAAGCATTGCCAAAGTGTTTTTGCTCGCCACGATTAGCAAAATCTAGTTTTAGCTCTTCAGTTTTTGCGTTTCCGCCAAGGACGATAAAGAGATTTTCTAAAATTAAGTTTTCTTTAAAAAAACTCACAACATCGCTTAGCTCAATCTTTGCTAAGCTTTCTTCATCGCCACGCTTAGAAAAACCAAAAGGATGATTTTCAAAAATTAGCTTATTTAGCATGAGTTTTGCTTGATGGTCTAGGTTGCTTTTGCTTGCGCTGATGTAGCCAAGAGTCTTTGTCTTTACAAGCTCAAAGCACTCAGGCTCAAACTTTGGAGCCGATAAAAGCTCATTTAACATATTTAAAGCATATGCAAAATGCTCTTTAAGACACAAAAGCGAAATGTTAAAGCTCTCAGTCCCTGTTTGGACTGAGAGTTCAATGCCTTTTATCTCAAGCTTTTTATAAAAATCAGCATCGCCTTTTGCGCCCTCTTCTAGCACTCTTGCTAGCAAATACGCAGTCCCTGGGATTTTGCATGCTATTTTACCTGCGTTTTTAAAAATAAGACGCAAACTAACAAGCCCTAAGCTCTCATCAAGCTCATAAACAAGCGGAACTTTATATCCGCAAATCTCCGTGCTAAGTAATTTCATTAGCCCTCTAGCTCAGCGTGGAATTTATCCTCATTAAAGCTCTTGCCAAGATATTTACAAATCTCTATCGCATCGCGTTTTGCGTTGCCTAGACAGCTTGTAGCACCTGGACTTGGAGTCATGTTAAAGATTGCGCCTGGACATTCGTTTATACTAGCCTCGCCAAGAAGTAGTTTTTTCTGGATTTTATCTACTACTTGAGGGCGAACACCACCAAAGCCACTAGCGTATCTTAACTCATCTGGTTGTATGCTAGGCACTATTTTGCGAACATCTTTTATAAAGGTGCTTTTGTTAATAAGTGGAATTTCAAACAAGAAATTGCGCAAGATATAGTTGCGGATATCGCTGTCTTTTAGCAGGTCAAATCCAGCTGAGATAACCTTTGAATCTAAACGCAAGGTCTTAAAAAACTCCAAAAATGTAACCACATGTCCGTGATAACGCTCAAGCTGAGGGATAACAAGTGCTGTTGGACCAAAGCGAGTACACCAACCCTCAGCCAAATCTGGATCTCCATGAAGTGCGGCAAATGGTAGTTTTGGATTTTGAACCATATAAACTTTACCATTTAGCAGTTTTTGCTTTGTCATATAAAAACTTCCAGCTACTGGAAAGCATGATTTTTCTAGACCATAGCCCATTTGATGAGCAAGGTAAAGTGAGTGCGCACCAGCATCTACTAGCACAAAATCAGCACTTATGCTAAGATTATTTTTGGTTGTTATATAGAACTTTCCGCCTACATTTGCGATTTTTGTTACTTGGCTGTTTAGATACACATCGCAGGTTTTTCCCTCTTGCGCTTTTGCGTTATTTGCAAAGCTGTTTGAAAACGCACCATAATCAACCGTAGTGTATTGACCGCCTCTTGAGCCCATACCTACTACATTTTCTGGGCGTTCTTTGCCATCTCTATCAAAGATAATCTTTGGCTCGATTTGCTTTAGCGTTTCTTTATCAAAGAATTCTAGATAAGGATAAAGAGTTTTGAACTCTTCATATCTAGCTTTGATTTTTTCACATTCTTCATCACCTACGCCTATTGCCATTTTTTGACCAGCGAACATGTGTTTTTCATTTAGACCGTGTTGAAGGCCGTATTTTGAAATCATATTTGCTTTTTTGCTTACTACTGCTGCTTTCTCGTAAGTGTAGTTTGTCTCTATATCACCGCAGTGGATGGTTTGAGAGTTTGCGGTGCATTTTGAGTTTAGGGTTGAGAGACCCTCGTATTTCTCCACTATCGCAACAGACTTGATATCTGTGTAGCGTGCGAGCACATATGCTGCTGCTGAGCCACTGATACCGCCACCTATGATGACGACTTCGTAATGATTTTCTTTCATTTTTTCCCCTTTTTTAAGTTTAATTTTTTTAAAAAATTCCATAAGAATCCAAAAATTCCTATGGAATTTTTTAAGCTTTTAATCAATTTTAAATTAAATTCATTTAACTACTTATAAATAAGCCTAGGAATTCTAGAATTCCTTGCTAGAAATTCTAGAATTCCTAGCTATTGCTTTGTTCTGCTTGTTTGCTTTGCTCTGTTGCGCCAGCAGCGAAGCTTGCTACGGTTTTATCCCACATTAGTTTGTATTTGCGTTTCATAAACTCCACTTCATCTTGGGCGATTTTTAGCTGATTATTTAGTGTTTCTACTGTTTTTCTATCCTCATCGTAAAGTTCTTGCATTGAGTAAAGTGCTTCTTTTAGAAATTTATTTTCACTTTTTAGAGCTTCAAGCGTTTCATCCTTGGCATCTAGGACTTTTTCATGTAGGTTTAGTATCGTGCCTATCGTTTTTTCTATAAAGCTCGCACCGGCTAAAATAGAGTTATTTTGTTCTGGGGCTTTTTCTACACTAGTGCTTTTTGCTCCACTTGCTATGATGCTATTTTCATCAGCTTCTATGTAGATTTTGCCATCTTCTTCTTTGCTGATTAAAGCCCCACGAGCGAGCATCTCATCTACAGTTTGGCGGTTTAGATGAACCAGCTTGCAAAACTCGCTGATTTCAAGGTAGGTTTTCACGCTTTTTCCTTTATTAGAACTTCAATTTTTTTGCTATCTTCTATTAAAGCTTCGCTTTGTTTTGCTCTATCATCTGCTAGTTTTGAGGTGATGCTTTCGTTATTTAGTGCTAAGATTTGCAAGGCTAGATAGGCTGCGTTTTTTGCCCCTGCTTTGCCGATGGCTACTGTGGCTACTGGAATTCCACCTGGCATTTGCACAGTTGAGTACAGCGCGTCTATTCCATCAATCGCACTTCCTGGCATAGGCACGCCAATAACTGGCTTTATAGTCATCGCTGCTACTGCGCCTGCTAAGTGTGCTGCCATACCAGCCATACAGATAAAGATTTGCGCTCCACGCTCACTAGCGTCTTTTACATACTCGTGTGTGCGCTCTGGACTGCGGTGGGCTGAGCTGATGATTAGCTCAAAAGGCACATCAAAGTTACTTAGAATTTTAGAGCATTCATTTGCGATTTCGTAGTCGCTTTTTGAGCCGATTATTATGCTTACAAATTTCATTTTTCATCCTTATTTTCAGTTTTTGAGCGTAAAAAGCTAAAAGGTGGAATTCCAGCAGGCAAGCAAATATCATTTACATTGCCACTATGAACGCTTTCAAAAGCCTTGCCAGTAGGGCTAATTAGCTTTTTAAACTCTACAAAAGTTTTACCTTCTTTTTGATAAACTCGCCCTATTTCATCCTCGCCTAGGCTGATTTTTTCATTTGCTGGGCTTAGTAGCTCGTAGGCTTTATTTTTAAAAACCTGCCCTTTGGCTTTAAAAGTTTTGCCATCTTCGCTAAAAGCATCCACCTGTGCTGAGCCTTCGCTAATGCTAGTTTGTAGGTTTTGTGAGTCACTTTTTTCAAAAGGTCGTGAAATCAAGTAACCATCGCTAAAACCACGATTTTTTAGTGTATTTAGCTCATCAGCGTAGATTTTAGGATCAAAACACCCTGCCACAGCATCATCAATAGCCCTGCGATACGCCCCGGCTGTGCAAGCAGCGTAATACTCGCTTTTTGTGCGGCCTTCTATTTTTAGGCTATCAACGGCGCCACTTTCTATTATTTTAGCGATGTGGGCTGAGAGATTTAGATCTTTTGAGTTAAAAATATGTGTGCCGCTCTCATCTTCTTCAAGGCGAAATAAAGTATCGTTATTTTCGCCTTTTGCGTAAAGTTCGTATTTAAAGCGGCAGTCGTTAGCACAAGCCCCACGGTTTGAGCTTCTGCCCATTTGAACAGCGCTTATCAAACAGCGACCGCTGTAAGCAAAGCACATAGAGCCGTGGATAAAAATCTCTATTTCAAGCTCCGGAATTCTCTCTTTTATATTTATCACATCTTTTAGGCTCATCTCGCGCGCTGCTACTATGCGAGTAGCACCTAGGTCGTGATAGAACTTGGCGTCCAAATAATTCATTATATTTGCTTGCGTTGAGAGATGTATATCTACATGTGGGGCTAGCTCGCGCGCTATACTCATAACCCCAGGGGTTGCTATGATAAAGCCATCAGGGTTTAGCTCTCCCATGGCTTTTATATGTCGTTTTAGAGGTTCAATTTGTCCGTTAAATGGAAAACCATTTACAGTAGCGTAGAATTTTTTGCCCATTTTGTGTGTGTATTCAATGCCCTTAGCAAAGCTATCCATGTCAAATTCTTTGCCCGATCTAGCACGCAGTGAAAAGCTGCCCACACTAGCATAAACAGCATCTGCACCGTATGCTAGAGCAATTTTAAGTTTAGTTAGGTTACCTGCTGGACTTAGTAATTCTGGTTTTCTCATTTTAAATTTTTTTCATAAATTAGATTAAAAATTTTGTGCTAAAACTTAAAAAACACTTTTTAGCTAAGTATGGTGCGCTAGATGTGCTAAAAGCTCACAAACACGAGCGCAGGCGCACTGATGGTGCGTCAAGCGAAGTGAGAAGTGAGATTTTAGCGCAGATAACGTGCCAGACAAAGCTAAAAATTATTTTTTGCCTAGTGAGTTGATTAGTGCTTCTATATCATCATCACTCATCAGATTATCTGTTCTATCACCCTCTAAGTGAACAGCACTTGGAGCTCTAGATTTATCATCTATATTGCTCTCAAATAAGCTATTCATATATTTAGAAAGAGCACGCATTACATTTATAACACGCTCTATTTTTTGGCGGTGAATATCTTGGTATTGCATCATATCCATGATATTCATTATATCATTTTGCCCATCTTGTAGCTTTGTTTCTATGCTCTCTAATGCTTCTAAGGCACTTTGGCATTTATCTTTTTGCTCGGCAAAACTTGGGATATGAGAAAACTTTGCGCTAAGTTTTTCAAATATTTCTATATTTGAGTTTAGCACATCTTTGATACCAGTAGCTTCTTCCTCACCATCCATTAGCAAGTTGTTAATAGAATCAAGCATGTCAAGTACTTGAGTGGCTTTTTCTTCGCTATCACGGGTTACATCGTCAAGCTGCTGAACCATTTTGTGATCAGCTGATGGTGGCGGTGGTGGCCATTGCTTTTGTGCATCTACTCTATAGTCTTTTGGAAAGCCATCTTCATCTAGTTCTTCACTAGCACTAAAAGCTGGCTTTTTTTGCTCAGGCGCATCCATAGTAGCACCATCAGCTTCTGGCATATCATCAGCCTCTGCTATATTATCAGCTTCTGCCATCAGTGCATCTAGTTCTTCTTGTGTCATTGTTTGCCTTCAAATTTTAAAAATCTGCGCATTTTAGCGAAATTTAGCATAAATAAAGCTTTAAAACTAAAATTTATTTTTAAAAATTCTCAAAATATTTTGCTATATCTTTAGATTTTTTGCTTAGAGCTAGCATTAGCAAAACTTTTGCCTTAGCTGGGCTTAGATGATTTGCGTTTATAAAGCCATATTTTTTGTCATTTACTTCTTTTGAAGTGATTTTTGACATAGCCACCCTAGAGCTACGAACTACTGGGATTTTAAGCTTAGAAAAAAACTTTATTGCATTTTTTGGTAGAGTTCCTGAACCCATGCCAGCAAGCACCACGCCTTTAAGGCTTTTTAGATCATAAAGACTAGGATAAAACTGCCCATCAGCATATATCACAGCTACTTTTGGCAAGGCTTTTGGCAAAGAAAAGGGCTTAAAATCTAGAATTCCTATATCAAAAGCCAAACTTTGGCAAAATGCATCCTTGCCCCAGCTTTTAAACTTTATTAGCTTTTTAGGCTCTAAAAGCTCGCCATTCATCGCTACTCTCACGCTTTTTATGTCACTTTTTAAAGCAGATTTTAAAGCGAATTCTAGATTAGCTGCTCCATCGTAGTTTTTATCATTTGGCGGATACATCGAAGCTGTTAAAATCACGCCTATTTTAATCTCTTTTAAAAGGCTTAGAAAAAAAGCACTCTCTTCAAGCGTGTCGCTACCGTGAGTGATGATGATAAAATCATACTTTTTGCTAGCTTTTATCGCCTCTTTGCCAAGACGAAGTAAATGCGCATTATCCATATCTTGTGAGCCTATGCTAAAAGGCGTAATAATATCCAAGCTAAAATCAGCAAAAACAAAATGATCTTTTTTGCTCTTTTTAGCATCAGGCTTAAACTGTTCTAAAATAGAGCCAAAAACATCTAAAAATCCAAGCCCACCAGCCTCATAGCCGTTTTCATCGCCGTTTTTATCGTCGTTTTCACAGCTGTTTTCACAGCCCTTGGCTAAAATAGTGCCGCCTGTATTTAAAATACATATTTTTTTACGCATTATTTTGCTCATTATTTTCCTTAGAATTTTCCTTAGAGTTTTGCGCTAAAAGCTCTGCTCTTTCTACATTATCGCCTAAAACTATCTCATCTTCATCATCAAACTTAGTAGTATCTAGCTCTTTTGTAGTCTTTGCGCCAAGGAATTTTAGATCATTTACTCTTTTACTAAGGTTTCCTTTTCCCTCATTTAGCACAGATTTTGCCTCGTCAAAATGCTTAGAAATACCTGCTATATCACGCCCTATAGTCTCAAATTTGTTTATAAAAGTAAAGAGCTTGTCATATATCCCGCCAGCTGCTTCAAAGATTTTTTTGGTATTTGCATCTATTTTTAGATTTTGCCAGCACATATAGACGGTGCGAAGTGCCATAAGCAAGGTTAGTGGCGTGGTTAAAAATATACCTTTTTCATAGGCATATTGATATAGTTTTTCATCGCCGCCAAGCCCTGCATAAAGCATATTTTCATTTGGGATAAACATAAATACATACTCATAAGCCTGATTATATTTTTGATAATCTTTTGAGCTAAGATTATCAATGTGCGAGCGCAGATCTTTTACCAGCTCTTTTTGAGCCGATTTTGCGCTCTCATCATCGCTTGCGTTAGCAAATTCTAGATAGTGAACTAGTGAGCATTTAGCATCAATTACTACTTTTTTACCATTGCCAAAGTCCACCACCGCATCAAGGTAGCGTCTATTCCCCTCGCTATCATCAAATAGCACTTGTTTTTGATAGTTTTGATTTAGCACTAGGCCGCTGTTTTCTAGCACCAGATCTAGCTGAGACTCACCCCAATTTCCTGCGATTTTTTTATTTCCTTTTAGTGCCGTGGCTAGCTCGTTTGCTTGCTTGCTAAGCTCACTACTCATGGCACGCAAACCATCAAAGTTTTCTCTAAAGCTCGTAGTAAGCTTTAGATTTTCGCTCATATACTTTGCTATTTCATCACGCAAAGGCTTTATTTGCCCCTCTAGTGCTTTGCTTACAAGCTCGTTTGAGCTTTTTGCGATTTTTTCATTATTTATGTTTAAAAGCTCTGCTTTTGCTGTCTCTACCGTGCTTTTAAAGTGTTTTTCTAAACGCTCGTTTAGCTCGCTAAGTTCTTTTTTGTGTCTTTCTTCTGCGCTAGCAGACACGCTTCTTTCATGCTCTAGCTCTACTTTTAAAGCGATATTTTGATGCTCAAAAAACTCTTTTTCCTTGCAAAGCCTTTTTTCCTTGCTACTAAGTGCTAAAAAACTAAGCAAAATCGCCCCAAAAGCCGAAGTAGTAACAAAAGCAATGCCTACAATTATCCAAAAAATATTATCCATAATGCTCCCTTAAAACTCAACATACTCCCTAATCTCTTCACGCTCAAGCTGTAAGCTAGGCGCTGTCTTGCTAAAAGTAATGAGATCCTCTGGCGTGTGAACCCAATCAGGCAGTTTTTTAAATCCATGTAATAAAATCTGCCCAGCCGATATAGCATCGCTATAAGCTCTGTGGTGTGTGTTTTTGATACCTAGCAGCTCTTTTAGCACATCTAGGCCGTAACGCTCACTCTCAATCGTGCGCCTAGCAAGCTCAACAGTACAAAGCCTGCGGTTAAAAAGCGGCGGCTGTCCTAAAGAAACTAGCGAAGTACTAATAAAGCCAAAATCAAAGCTTACATTATGCGCTACAAAAACCGCCTGACCCAAAAAGCGCCTAAACTCACTTAAAGCATGAGCAAGACTAGGTGCGCCAACTAGCATTGCGCTAGTTATGCCAGTTAGTTCTGTGATGACAGGTGGGACTTGCGGGGCAAAAACTAGCGTAGAAAAATGCCCTATTTTCTCGCCGCCTTTTAGCTTTATTGCGCCGATTTCTATGATTTGACCGCTGCGCACTGAGCCTGTGGTCTCGATATCAACTACACAAAACTCCTGCTCGCCTAAAAGCCGCTCTGCTGTAGCTAGTCCCACATGCCCCTCACGCTCAAAAAGCTCAAGTCCAAGCGCAAAAAAGTTTTCTATTTCACTCACATCAAAGCCATACTCGCCAAGAGCCCTGCCAGCAATCTGCACAAACGCATCACGACTAAGCGGAGCTTTTTTTAAAATATCAATGAAATTAGCGAATTTATCTACTTTTTGTTTTTTTCTTAATTTTATCAATTTTTGTTCTTTATATTTAGCAGTTTCAAATCTAGAATTCCTAAGTAAAATTCCCAAGTAAATTTTACCAAAATCCAGAATTCCTAAGCTAGGAATTCTAGATTTTTATACTTTTAGCGCTTTTATGGCTGCTGCGTAGTCGTTTGAGCCAAAGACAAAAGAGCCTGCCACAGCGATATCTACGCCTGCTATATCAAGCTCGGCTATATTTTGTCCGCTTACTCCGCCATCTACTTCTATTAGGCACTTTGCCCCACTCTCATCTATCATCGCTCGCAAGGCAGCGATTTTTGCTAGGCTGCTTTGGATGAAGCTCTGTCCGCCAAAACCAGGATTTACACTCATCAAAAGCACCATATCAATCTCGCTTAAAATGTATTCTAGCGTGTTTAGGCTAGTGTGCGGATTTAGCACCACAGCTGGGCTTACTCCTGCTTTTCTTATATGCTCAATTAGGCGCAATGGATGCGTGGCACGCTCGATATGAAAGCTAAGAAACTTTGGCTTAAAATCCAAAAAATAATCAACAAAAAAATCAACATTTTCTACCATAAGATGAATATCTAGTGGGACTTTGGCAGCTTTTTTGATAGCATTCATTACAGGTGCTCCAAAAGTAAGATTTGGCACAAAATGCCCATCCATAATATCTAAGTGCAAAAGATCCGCACCAGCCTCACAAACAGCAGCTATTTCATCATTTAACCTGCCAAAATCAGCCGAGAGCAAGCTAGGGGCTACATACATTTTCAAGCCTTTTTTGTAAAATTAAAGCCGCATTTTACTATTTGTTATCTAAATTTTGGCAAAATCACAGGAATTTTTAAATATGGAATTCTAGAATTCCTTGAATTATCAAAGGATAAATATGTCATCAAAACTTCAATCTCTGCTTTTTGCGCTTGTGCTAATAGCTAGTTTTTATTACTGGGGGGCGTATTTTGCTGCTACGATTTTAGCCCTTTCTTTTCTTATATTTTTTCACGAGCTTGGGCATTTTATCGTCGCAAAACTGCTTGGTGTAGCGGTAAATGTATTTAGCGTGGGCTTTGGCGCACCTGTCTTTGAGCGTCAGTTTGGCAGCACAAAATACCGCATAAGCGCAATCTGGCTAGGCGGATATGTCCAGCTAAAAGGCCAAGATGACGCTCGCCCTGAGCTAAAAAACTACGATAAAGATAGCTATAACACGCTTAGCCCGCTTGGGCGAATTGCTGTGCTTTTTGCTGGGCCTGCTTTTAATATAATTTTAGCATTTTTGCTCTATATCGCTGTGGGCGTGCTAGGCATAGAAAAACTAGCGCCAAATATAGGACAAATCGTGCCAAACTCGCCTGCTATTAATATTCTACAAAAAGGCGATAAAATCACTGCGATAAATGGCACCGCTATCACGCACTGGGATGAGATAAAGCCGCTTTTAAAAACCGAGCCTATGAGCGTAGAAATACTGCGTGATGGGCAAAAACTAAGCCTTAATCTAACACCAAAAATCATGGAGAGCAAAAATATTTTTGGCGAGAGCGTGCTAACCCCTATGCTAGGAATAGGCGCAAGTGGTGAGCTAGTAACCTTATATTTTAGTGGGTTTGAGCTTGTTAATTTTGCCCTTGATGAGACTATAAAGGCTAGCAAGCTTATCTATCAAAGCTTAGAAAAGCTCGTGCTTGGCGTGGTGCCGATAAATCAGCTTGGAGGCATTGTCGCTATGGCTGATATCACGACAAAAGCAGCTGCGATTAGCCTTAGCACCTTGTTTATCATTACAGCTTTAATTTCGGTAAATCTTGGGATTTTAAATCTTTTGCCTTTGCCTGTGCTTGATGGTGGGCATATTGTTTTTAATCTCTATGAGATGATTTTTAGAAGGCCTGTTGGAGAAAGGGTCTTTGTAGTGCTAAGCTATGGTAGTATGGCGCTGCTTTTTTCTCTCATGGCTTTTACTATCGCAAATGACATTTACAGACTAGCAGGTGGATATGAATAAGGCTCAGTTTGAGGCTCTTTTAGAGCAAGTAGGGAGCGCAAAGCTAGTAGCAGTTAGCAAGAGCGTAGATACTCACGATGTAAAAGGACTAGCTAGCTTTGGACAGCTGGATTTTGGCGAAAATAGAGTTCAAGAATTAGAGCGAAAAATAGAGGGCTTAGTTGGGATAAGTGCTGATTACAGCAGACTTCGCTGGCATTTTATCGGCAGGCTTCAAAGTAATAAAATAAACGCACTTTTAGCCCTGCGCCCTGCTTTATGGCAAAGCTGCGAGAGTGTGGATGCTGCACTAAGCGTAGAAAAACGCCTTAGCTACGAGCTGCCTTGCCTAATCCAAATCAACAGCGCAAATGAAAGTAGCAAACAAGGCGCAAGCTTAAATGAGGCGGTGGATATTTACCATGAGATTTGCGAGCGTTGCAAGCATTTAAAGCCTGTTGGCGTGATGAGCATAGGTGCTAATAATAGCGATGAAAGCGTGATAGCAAAGAGCTTTGAGGATACCTATAAGGTCTTTGAGAGCCTACAAAAGCACGGCGCAAAAATCTGCTCAATGGGTATGAGTGATGACTGGCGTATTGCGCTAAAATGCGGCTCAAATATGCTCCGCCTTGGCCGCATACTTTGGTAGGAATTCTAGAATTCCTAGCAAAAATCTAGAATTCTTACCAAAAATCTAGAATTCTTGCCAAAAATTTAGAATTCCTAAGGTAAAAATACCCTCTAACCCCAAAAAAGTCTAGGAATTCTAGAATTCCTAGCAAAATTATACTCTGATATAAATCTATTTTTTCCATCCAAACATATATCCGTTAATATTTTTAAAATCTAGCACACTATCATAATTTTTGTAGTAATCTGTTGTGAACACGTAAATCGCATCATCTCTTAACTTACCCATATTAAGCTCTGATTGAATCAAGATCTTATATTCTAAAATTTTTTTCTCATTTTTTCTAGCTATATAAAAATCATTTATTGAGGTAGAATTTCTATAAGCATAATAAGCTAAATTAAAAATATTCTTAGAATAATCGAACATTTCATCAATATTGCTTAAAAATGGAGAATCACAAATAACAATATTTTTGCCTTTTGGCAGTTTTGATAAAAAGTCATTTTGATATATCATATTTGACTCTTTTTTAAAACGAATAAAATAATCTTTTAAATCATAGCATTGTAAGCATAAACATGCAAAAACTAAAACCAAAACCGATTTCTTAAAATTTTTATAAATAAAATAAAAAATAATAATAAGCAAAGAATAATCAAGCAACCAAATAAATCTGCCACTAGCCCTAAAAGTAGAAAAAAATTGCTCCAAACTAGGATTGAGTACGATAGAGAGCAGTTTTGTTTCATTGAAATAAATATTATTACTAAGGGCATAAAAAAAGGATAATAGTAAGATAAAAATGATAATTAAATAATCTATTTTTATTTTTATGTTTTTTATATTTTTAAATAATAACAACAAACAAATACCACTAAGGACAAGTATTCCAAGCCCAAGATATCCATACCCTTCATATTGTCCAGGCATTATACTAAGATTAAAAATATACGAGATAAGTCCATTTGGAATATTTGGTGCAAAAATACTAATAGGGGCTGAATAAAAAAGAGTATTTAAATTTGCACTATAATACCCAAAGCCACCAGCTGATTTGCTACCACCAAAACTAAAAGCTCCTAAAATCCACATGATAAATAATACACTTAATATAGGCAAAATCAAATCAAGTAAAAAAGATAATTTTTTATCTTTTAAAAAATTAGATATAACACAACCTAAAAGCAAAAATCCTAACATAGGCACAAAATATGCATGCACACATATTGAAATCCCAAAAAGAACACACCAAGAAACTCTAAATTGCCACCTAGTAAGTTCGTTTTTTATCACGCATATATAAAGACCAGCAAGTAGTATCCAATGAGAACTTAGAGCATGATGGCCAAACATTCTCATGTGCATAACAGGTGCTAAAATAAAAAATAAAGAACAAAGTAAAGAATAATAAATATTTTTTGTTAATTTAAATATTATAAGTGATGAAAAAAAACTACTTAAAAAAAGACAGACTATGCCCCATAAGCCAAAATATTGAAAAGTATCTGGTAACAAAAAAGAAATAGATTTAAAAAATACAGCTAAAATAGGAATGCTATCAGTATAAATCACAGAAAATTGATAAGGATAAGCCAAATTATCAATCAAGCCAATAGGAAAATGCCAAGGACTTTGTCTATAAAAAAGCCAGCCCATGTAATGCTGAATAATATCATGATATCCGTCTTTAAATATCCATGCATCATAAGTGGGATTAAGTATATCGTAGCCATAAATAAGACCAAAAATAGTTAAACTTAAAAATAAGCTAAAAAGCAAAAAAATATTTATTTCTCTCATAAAAAACCTTTATTTAAAAATAAAAAACTTAGAAAAAAAATAATTTGCCACCACGACAAATACACTCACTATAAACTTCGCCCAAAAGCCCTCTATATCAAAAAGTCTAGCATCAAGCCCTAGATAAATAAGCCCACTAGGCACAAATATCTCAAAAACTCCACTTAGCCCCCTAGCTAAAACAAAAAGATAAAACTCTTTAAAAAAACTATTATAGCTATGAAAATAAAAGACGAAATGCTTATTTGTAAAAAAAGCAAAAAGCACCGCTAAAAACCAAGCAATAGCGTTAGCTACTAACACTCCGGTGATATCAAAATAAACCAAAAAGCTATAAACTATAAAATTTACAGCCGTAGTAGCCCCACCAACTATTAGATACAAAAAGCTCTGAGATTTAATAAATTTCATCTATTATAAAAGGCGGTCTGTGTTTGCTTTCCATATATATCCGCCCCACATATTCACCTAGAATTCCTACGCCTATAAGCTGAAGCCCGCCTAAAAACAATATAATAACCACAAGTGAAGCATAGCCAGGCAAATCTATACCCATAATCAAAGTGCGTAATATCAAAAAACTAGCATAAATAAAAGCTAAAAATGAAACGATAAAACCTATATAAGTCCAAATACGCAAAGGCAATGTCCCAAAGCCAGTAATACCTTGCAAAGCAAAATTCCACAGCTTCCAGCCATTAAACTTAGAACTACCAGCAATCCTTTGAGGTCTTTTGTATTCGATCGTAATGCTTCTAAAACCAACCCAAGCAAAAATGCCTTTCATAAAACGCTGATTTTCGGGCAGTGAGTTTATAGCATTTAGCACCTTACGAGTAAAAAGGCGAAAATCGCCTACATTATCAGGGAGTTTTACATCAGATATTTTATTATTAAGTTTATAAAATAGACTTGAACTAAATCTTTTAGCAAAACTATCTTCTTGCCTATCATTTCGCTTAGCTAAAACCACATCATAGCCTTGCCTCCAAAGCTCTACAAACTTAGCTATAAGCTCAGGTGGGTCTTGTAAATCAGCATCCATAGGCACTATCGCCTCACCGCTAGCCACGCTAAATCCAGCACTCATAGCAGCCTCTTTACCAAAATTTCTTGATAAATTTACTATTTTTATATCTAGATTAGATTTATTACTATAAATTTCTTTTTGGGCTTTTAATAGCTCTAAAGTATTATCTTTGCTACCATCATTTATAAAAACCAGCTCGCAGTTAAGCCCAAGATTATTTAAGATACCATTATTTCCTACCATAGCAGAAAAAAATTTTTCTACAACCTCGCTTTCATTGTAGCAAGGCACGATAATACTAAGTTCTATATTCACTCTCATCCTTTTACAAAAAGCGCATTATAGTGAATTTTGCGTAAAACTTCTACTTATTTTTGTAGCGCAAAAAGCTTATAAAGCTATTTTTAAAGCTGCCATCAAAGTAACGCTATATTCACTATTAGATATGCTGCGGGGCGTCATTGCTAAATAGCACTAGATCACCTGCTTTTGTATGCTCTGCTAAAGCTGCTACTAGCTCGCTTTTATGTTTTAGCTCTACTACTTTTGCGTGTTTTAGCTCGCTTTTTAGCTCAGCTGCGTTTAGCGTACTTGTGATTATCACAGTCTCAAATATACCATCAGCCACCTTTGCTAGCTTAGCATTTATGCCTTTTTGTCCCTCTATTATACCAGGGGTTACTAGCACTTTTGAGCCATTATAAGTAGCGCATAGCTTATAGCTAGCACTCATGCCTTCAAAATTACCATTAAAGCCATCATCAATGATGATTTTACCACCATTATCCATGCGGTTTAGACGGTGTTCTGCGTTTTTGATATGCTTTGATCTAGCATCTATTTGCGTAGCATTTAGACCAAGATAACTAGCCATGAGAGCAGCTGCTGCGACATTTGCAGCATTAAACTCGCCTAGCAGCCTTGGTATCTCAAAGCCAAAGTTATCCTTACCGATTTTTAGCTCAAAGCTAAGCGCATCCAAGCTAGCTTTTACATTTTTTACATTTTTATCATAAATCACGCATTTTTCATCATCGCTTAGTCCTGTGCTAGAGTGAGCCACTATATGCTCCAGGCGCGCGCTTTGTAAGGCTTCTAGCTTTGTAGCACGAACAGCGTCTATGCTTTTAAAATATTCTATATGCGCATCGCCGATTTGACCGATAATCACACAATGCGGATTTAAAAACTTAGTTATTTCAGCTATATCGCCTTTTACTCTTGCGCCAGCTTCTGCGATGTAGATTTGGGTGTTATCAGCAAGATTATCGTTTATATCTGCTGCTAGTCCCATGAGAGTATTTACAGAACGAGGCGAAGCGTAGGTTTTATAGCTTTCATCTAGTAGAGTTTTTAGATAGTTTTTGATGCTAGTTTTGCCATAGCTTGCGGTGATTAGCACGATTTTTAGATTTGGCATGGCGCCAAGTTTTTCTTTTGCTTTTTGTATATATTTTTTGCCTAGTTTTTTTTCTATAAAGGCTGAAATATACACGCTAAGCACCACTGCTATAATGATAGCAGGAGCTAGCAAATACCATTTTTTGCCCCCACCAAAAAGACAAAGAATAGAAACAAAAGCTAAAAGCAAAAAATACCTAGTAGTTCTATCAGTCATTACAAGCTTTGTAGCCATTTTAAATTGCCAGTAAACAATAAGCCCTGCGTAAGCAATAGCGATGATGAGTGAGAGCTTTGGTAGCAGCGCAAGCACTAGTACAAAAAGCACAAAAGGCGCAAGCGCAAAGTATAAATGCCACTTTGGCTTTGCGCAGTGAAACAAAGCACGCTCTACTCGGTAGCTATACCACTGCAACGAACAAATCGTATAAAACCCCAAAGTAACAGTAAAAATCCAGGCAGAAAAACCTATCATAGCTCACCTTTCATATTTAATTCTTTATCTATTTCTTCTTCGCTCTTGCCCTGAGCTATGCCATCTTGCATTTGTGCTATTAGGGCAGCTGTATTTGCTGCTATGCTCTCTCCGTGCGTGAGAAAAAAGAAATGATCCCCACTAAGTGGCTCAAATCTCACGCAGTTTCTAGCTATTTCTGAGATTTTTTTGCCACAGCTTAGTGGTGTAGTGCTATCTTCTGCGCCCCAAAAGATGAGAATTCTAGATGGACAATTAGCAAAAACGCTAGTAAAATCTTCATTTACTACATTTTTTAGCGTCTCATACATAGTAGCGCTCATGCCAGCTACATCCTTGCTAGCAAATATTCTCCACAAAAAGCCAAAGCCCATAGCCTTAAACATCTTAAATAAGCGAATCTTAACCCTAGTGCTAAATTTCTTTTTGATAGGAATTCCAGCTGAGCTTAGCAAAACTAGCACTCTTGGCGCTAGCAAAGAAGCGACCTTACCGCCAAAGCTATGCCCCACCGCACAAAGCGGATGAGAGCCGATACTGGCTAAAAACTCACGGATGATGCCTGCGTATTGCTCTGTAACAAGGGCTTTTTCAATACTACTAGCACCAAAGCCAGGCAAATCTACATAAATCTGGCGAAAATCATCAAAATAAGAGCCAAAAGCCTTTTTCATCACTTCTTTTTTTGCACCCCAGCCGTGAAGAAAAAGTATCTCCTCTCCACGCCCTACAATCTCATAGCTGATATTATATTTAATGCCATTATAGCTTATTTCTCTACTTGCCATTTATACCTCTTCTTTTTTGCGCTGTTCGTAGATTTTTTTTAGTAGTTCTTCGGCTTTATTTAGCCTTTCATACTCGCTCATACTTAGCATTACAGCTTCGAATTTATTGTTTTTTACGATAAAGGCTCTATTATTTTCGCCAGTGCTTACCTTGCTAAGAACTTCGCTGAAATTACGCACCACTTGCGTTGCGGTGTAGATTTCGTCCTTGCTAAAAGTCACAAATTTTCCTTATTTCATACAAAATTGCGTGAAATTATACGTATTTTTGTTTAAGCACTGATTAAAGGTTAGGGAATTCTAGAATTCCTAAGGCCTTTGCTAGCACTAAAACCCAGCAAAGCACAGCAATAGTAATAGCGCAAAACACCCCAGCACTAGCGCAGTCCTTTGCCTTGCCGGCTAATTCGTGATACTCAGGGCTTACTAAATCCACAACCGCTTCAATCCCAGAGTTCATCGCCTCAGCAAAAAATATAAAAATCATGCTAGCAATTAGCAAAATATGCTCTATCAAAGAACAAGGCACAAAAAGCGAGATAACAATAAGTGGCAAGCAAATAAAAAGCTCTATTCTAAAGCTTTTTTCACTGCGCCACATAGCCAAAAAGCCCTGCAAAGCAAACTTTGTGTTATTGTAAAAATGATACTGCGGCTTCAATGTATTTCCTTTTAGCTAGTCATCTTTTTTTTAGCTCAAAGTTAGCTGATTTTTGCCTAGCAAAGTCCTCATACATCGCCTTATAATCAGCCAAAATTCCATCATCAAACTCAGTGCAATAAATATCATAAATCTCATCAAAATACGCTATACTATACCCTGCTCTAACAAAGCCCGTGCGAGTATAAAAGCCAGCCCTACGCACTCTAAGAGCTAAATCATTAGCACCGATATAGGGTTTTTCAGCCTCTAAGACTACCGGCTTTTGGTATTTTTTTTGTAGATATTTTAGAATTCTTGCGCCATAACCTTTATTTCTTTTATCCTCACAAAGAGCAAAAAACGCTAGGTAAACAAAGCTACTTCGCAGTACCAAAGCACAAAAACCTATAAACTCATCGCCTATATCCACATCACTAGCGCAGCATCCCATGATATCATCACGCAAATCACTTTGATAAAAGGCTAAAAGCTCATGCTCACTTTTATACTCGCTAAAAGTAATAGGAAAGAGCATTTCATTAGGTGGGAAAGCCGCATTTGCCAAGCTCTCACAAAGTTCAAAAAGCTCGCTATCACAGCTAAAATTTACTTTTTTACACGATATTTTCATTGTTTTACCTTTATTAAATTATTAAAATCATTAAATTTTACGAGCATTGTGCGTCTAGTAGGGCAAAAGCTCTAGCTAGCGAGCGCAGGCGCACTGTAGCGTGCGTCAAGCGAAGTTAGCCCTAAGAGATTTTGTCCTACTAGGCGCACAAGGCGAAGTAAAATTCCTTACTTAAAACTAGCGATGAGATTACCCACAAGCAAATTCCACCCATCCACTAGCACAAAAATCAGCAGCTTAAACGGCAAGGATATCATCACAGGTGGTAGCATCATCATACCCATAGCCATCAAAACCGAGCTTATTATCATATCAATCACCAAAAAGGGCAAATATAACAAAAACGCTATCTCAAAGGCAGTTTTTAGCTCACTAACCACAAAAGCAGGCATTGCGATGCTAAGTGGTATATCATCTATAGTGGCTGGATTTTCTAAGCCACGAATGCGGTAAAATAATGCCAAATCCTTCTCGCGTGTATTTCGCACCATAAATTCTTTAAAAGGCTTTGCACTAAGCTCAAAAGCCTCTTGATAGCCGATTTTTTCTTCTAAATAAGGCTTTATTCCAGCTTCATAGCTAGCCTTGCCCACGGGCTCCATTATAAAAAAGCTTAAAATGAGAGCTAGACTGATTAGCACATTTGTTGGTGGCATTTGCTGTGTTCCCATCGCCTGACGCAAAAAGCTAAAGACAATAATAATACGCAAAAAGCTAGTCATCATAAAAATCAGGCTAGGCGCAAGCGCAAGCAAGGTTAAAATGATTAGCACATTTAGGCTAGTTACTAGCTGGGACGGCGTATCAGGCGCACTTAGACTTAGATTTATCGTTGGCACAGTTGGTGCTGCCAAAGAGAGAGCAAATAGCGAAATAATCAGTAAAAAAGCTTTCAAATCGTTTTTCCAAAAATTACATTTAAAAGCCAAAATATTAGCTAAATTAAAGTAAATTTATGCTGATATTTGCTAAAATCGCGCCTTTAAAAATCAAAAAAGAGCATAAAATGAACGATATTTGCGTAATGATACTAGCAGCTGGCGAGGGCACTCGCATGAAAAGCACTAAGCCAAAAGTCCTACACGAAATTTGTGGCAAAAGCATGCTATATCACAGCATAAATACAGCCTTAGAAATCAGTCAAAATGTAGTGGTTGTCCTTGGCTTTGAAAGCCAGCGTATTTTAGAGCATTTAAATCTAGAATTCCCTAGCCAAATGGGCAAAGAGATAAAAACTGCTCTCCAAGATAGAAAAAACCTTCCAGGCACAGCCGGTGCTGTCATGGCTGGGATGAGTGAGGTTAGCAAAGACACTCTTATTATAACCTGCGCTGATATGCCACTAATCACTGCTAGCGAGCTTAAAAGCCTAGCTAATGAGCCTTGTGATGTTTGCGTGGGAGCTTTTGAGCTAGAAAATCCTTTTGGCTATGGTAGAGTGGTAATCAAAAACAATAAAGTAGAAAAAATCGTAGAACAAAAAGATGCTAGCGAAAATGAAAAAGCTATAAAACTATGTAATAGTGGGGCTTATGCTTTTAAAACCGCTCTTTTAAAAGAGCTTTTGCCACAAATAAATAAGCAAAACGCAAGCAAAGAATACTACCTAACTGATGCCATCGCCCTAGCTATCAAAAGTGGAGCAAAAGTAAGTAGCCAAAGCCTTAATAGCACAAATTTCATGGGCGTAAACGACAAAATCGCCCTAGCTGCTGCCCAAGATAAAATGCTGGGTCTCATCCGCCAAAAATGGATGAGAGCTGGGGTGATAATGCACCTGCCAAACACTATATATATAGATGCGCAGGCGAGTTTTGAAGGCGAGTGCGAGATTGAAAGTGCTGTTGTCATAAAAGGCGCAAGTATCATCAAAAATAGCGTGATAAAATCAGGCTCAGTCATTGAAAGCTCACTAGTAGAAAATAGCGATGTAGGGCCAAATGCGCACCTGCGTCCAAAAAGCAATATCAAAGACACTCATATCGGCAACTTCGTAGAGCTAAAAAACGCCACGCTAAATGGCGTAAAAGCAGGTCATCTAAGCTACCTTGGTGACTGCATAATAGACTCTGGCACAAACATAGGCTGTGGGACTATCACATGCAACTACGATGGCATCAAAAAACACCGCACGATAATAGGCAAAAATGTCTTTGTAGGCTCAGATACTGCCTTTGTAGCGCCTATTAATATCGCTGATAATACCCTAATCGCCGCTGGTTCAGTAGTAACAAAAGATAGCAGCGAAGGCGAGCTAGTAATCACAAGAGCAAAACAGCAAAACATAGCTGGATATTTTGAGAAAAAATTTGGTAAAAAATAATGCTAAATCTAGAATTCCTAAACCTAAAAGATACTAAAATCACGCTATGTGTGAGTTCTAGCATTAGTTTTTATAAGGCTTTTGAGATTTTAAGTTTGCTCAGGCACGCAAACGCAAAGGTGCGTGTGGCAATGAGTGAGCAGACTTTGAAGTTTTGTTCGCCGCTAGCTTTTGAGGCACTTAGCCAGGAGTGCGTGCTAGTAGGAGATAGCAAGCCTTTGGCGCATATTGAGTATGCTAAATGCGATTTGATGATAATAGCACCAGCCACGGCAAATACAATAAACAAAATCGCCTTAGGTATAGCAGATAATGCTATGCTAAGCTGCATTCTTGCTTGCAGGGCGCCAAAGCTTATTGCCCCAGCAGCAAACACCGCAATGCTAGAAAATCATGCCACGCAAAACTCACTAAAAGTGCTAAAAGAGCGTGGCTTTGTGGCAGTAAACAGCTGTGAGAAAACCCTAGCTTGTGGAGATGTCGGCAAAGGAGCCTTAGCAAGTCCAAAAGACATAGTGCTAAGTGCTGCTAGAATGCTTGGCGCAAATTCTAGAATTTCTACTAAAAATTCTAGAATTTCTAAGGTCATCATCACAGCCGGTGCTTGCTATGAGATGATTGATGATGTTAGGGCTATTACAAATCTCTCAAGTGGAAAAATGGGGCTTGCCCTAGCCTTTGCCTACTATCTAAGGGGCTTTGATGTGACGCTTATAAGCTCAGCCCAAAACCTGCCAAAAAGCATGGAAAATCTAGAATTCCTTAGCTTCAAAAGCTCGGCTGATCTTTTAGAAATCCTAAAAAATAAAAAGCTAGCAAAAGATGATTTGCTCGTGATGGCAGCAGCGATAAGTGATTATATCCCCTCTAAAAAAGCAAAGGGAAAAATCAAAAAATCAGGTGCAAATCTAAATCTAGAACTAAAAGAAAACATAGATATTTTAAGCTCTTTAAAAGAGCTTAAATGTAAAAAAATCGGCTTTAAAATGGAAATGGACGAGCAAAGCGCTCTTAGCTCAGCCAAAAATATGCTTGAAAATAAAGCCTTAGATGCTGTGTGCCTAAATGTGCTAAAAGCGCAAAACTACTTTGGCAGCGAGCAAAATGAGGTGCTTTTTATCACAAAAAATAGCCAAAAAATGCTAAAAATGGCTAGCAAGCATGAAATAGCCGCTCAAATTGCCAGGCTTAGTGAGAATTTAAGCGAGGATTTATGAGCGGGACTAATACCATAATAAACGCAAGCCTGCCAGTCATCATTGAAGTACTTGAAAAAACGAGCTGGTGGCGGTATAATCTACGCTTTGGCAAGCGAATACTTAGCACAAAAAGCCAAAGGGAGCTAGAAATCGGCGAGCTGTATTTTGCTAATGTCGGCAAAGACCAAGGCGGAGTAATAAACATAAACAAGCTTATAAAACGCCAAAGAGGCGTGTATATAAGCGGTGCGCAAGGCTGGATAGAGCGTATCGTGGATAGCGGCGAGACTGATTTTTTGTTTGACGAGCTAAAAACTTCTCTTGCGCTTTGCGATGATGCGCTTAGCTTTGATGCTTTGCTTGAAAGCCTCATGGCACTACAAAAGGGCATTGTGAGTTTGCCTTTTGTTTATGATGAGCTTTTTTGCCTTTTTCAGCTACGAAAAAACGGCGCAAAATGCGAGCTTTACTTGCTTTTTAGCTCTTTTGCGCCTATTATTATTAGCATTGAATCAGGGCAGATTGTAGAGGCGCAAAGCCCCTATGCGTCTTTAAGCGCAGCCCTAGCAAAGGCTCTAAAGGTAAAAGCCGCTGTGGCTGATACCAAGCCCTTTTTCACCGCTAGCAAAAATATACTAGATTTTAAAGGATAAAAATAAGCAATGAACGAACTAAAACATCTAGCTATAATCATGGATGGCAACGGCAGGTGGGCAAAGGCGCATATTTTAGAGCGCAGTGCTGGGCACGAGGCTGGGGCTAGAGTGGTAGAGGACATTGCGATTTTTGCGGCTAAGCGTGGGATAAAAACGCTTAGTTTATACGCTTTTAGCACCGAAAACTGGCGCAGACCGCAGCGTGAGGTGGATTTTTTGATGAAGCTTTTAAGCAAATTTTTAAAAAGCAAAGAGCAGATGATTATACAAAATAATATTAGATTTCACACCATAGGCGATATTAGTGCTTTTGATGCTGATTTAAGGGCGCAAATAGAGCGGCTAAAAAGCCTAAGCGCGGCAAATACTGGGCTAAATCTAGTCCTAGCACTAAATTATGGCGCAAGGGACGAGCTAAGCAGGGCTTGTGCAAAACTGGCTAAAAATAACAGCGAGTTTAGCGAGGATAATATCAGCGCAGCGCTTGATACAGCGGAGTTTGGCGATGTGGATTTGCTCATTCGCACAGGTGGCGAACACAGGCTTAGTAACTTTTTGCTCTGGCAAGCAAGCTACGCAGAGCTTGTATTTTGCCCTACTCTTTGGCCTGATTTTACAAGCGCAGAGTGCGAACAGATTTGTGCTAAGTTTGAGCAGACTCACAGACGCTTTGGTGGGCTTTAAGGAATTTTATGGAATTTTAGAATTCCGCCATTGCGGAAATTTCGTCATTGCGAGGGAGCAAAAATGCAAAAACTAAAAGAGTTACCAAATGATGAGCCGATTTTTGTGATGAAAAAGGCTTATAGATTTAGCGGAATGGGTAGTAAAATCCTTGGAACTTTTTGGATTATTGTAAGCTATAATTTATCTGACAACTATGAGATTGAAAGCTTAAAATATAATATTTTAATTGGTCTTATGATTGCTTGTATTTTATATGTTTGCATTAGTTTTTATGATGGCAGTATTAAGCAAGTATTATTATATGACGATAAGATTGTAGTTGAGCGTAATTTTGGAATTTATAGCGTTATGTATGATGAAATCATACGATATGGAAATATTAAAATTGGTGCTTTTAGCAGACTATTTGTATTTGATTTAAAAAAAAGAAATAGTAAGGCGTTCGCGCAAAGAAGCGTTAAAAACTAGTCTAATATTTAGGATTTCAAATATACCTTTTACAAACAAAGATTTTAAAAATTTCTTAATAACTTTAGAACAAAAAGGAATAAAACAATGGTAACTATTTTAGGTGTAGAAGTAAGCAAAAAAGACGCAGCATTTGCTGGTTTTAGTGGATATATGGCCTTTAGTGGAAATTTATTAGAAAATGGCAGAAAAGCGCAAGGCGGATATTTTTTATAGAGATTGCTCCCTCTTTTTCAAAGCCTCGCAATGACGAATTTTAGGGAATTCCAAATTCTCTAGCCTTGTGTCATACCCCGACTTGATCAGGGGATCTCATCATAAATAAATTTAGAATTTCTATAGAGATCCTCGGGTTAAGCCCGAGGATGACATAGTAGGGAATTCTAAAATTCCTAAGGATAAAATCTAGAATTCCCGAGTTAATTCTAGAATTCCTAGAGATTGCTTCGCTTCGCTCGCAATGACGAATTTTAGGGAATTCTAGAATTCCCTAAAAAAAAGATACCCCCTAACCCCCAGAAAATCTAAAATTCCCTAAGGATGAATTTAGAATTTCTAGAGATTGCTTCGGTCGCTTTGCTCCCTCGCAATGACACAGAGAATTCTAGAATTCCATATAGAGATCCTCGGGTCAAACCCGAGGATGACATAGTAGGGAATTCTAGAATTCCTACGGCAAAAACTAGAATTCCCAAGAATAAATCTAGAATTCCCTAAGGATGAATTTAGAATTTCTAGAGATTGCTTCGCTTCGCTCGCAATGACGAAAATTCTAGAATTCCTAAGACTAAAAATATCCCCTAACCCCCAAAAACGCAAATATAAAACAAATTCTAGAATTCCATATAGAGATCCCCCAAAGGGGCTGGGGGATGGCATAGTAGGGAATTCTAGAATTCCTAGCTAAAATCATAGACTATTTGCTAAATTTTTTAAAAATTTCGCTAAAATCATTTATGAATATTTTAAGGGGAGAAAATGTTAGTTTATTATGTATTTTTCGTGCTTTTTGGGCTGTGTGTAGGCTCGTTTGCAAATGTGCTTATCGCTCGCATGCCAAAAGGTCTTAGTATTTTTTACCCAGCTAGCAACTGCCCAAACTGCCACAACAAACTACGCTTTTATCATAATATCCCAGTATTTTCGTATATTTTCTTAGGTGGCAAATGCGCCTTTTGTAAAAGCAAAATCAGCCTGCGCTATCCCTTTGTTGAGCTTATTTGTGGGGCTTTTGGCGCGCTTGCTTTTTATCTTTGTGGTGAAATTTATAGTGCTATTTTTCTTGCGCTTAGTTTGATTTTGCTTTTTGCGCTTAGCATTATTGATTTTGAGTATTTGGCTGTGCCTGAGAGCTTGTTAATTTTTGCTTTATTTTTTGCGCTTGCTAGCAAATTTACTAGCCTAGAGGATATGCTTACGCTTTCTTCGCCACTTAGCATGGCCTTGCTTTTTATGGGTGCGATTTTTCTTATCAAATCCTGCGTGAGTGCGTGGAAAAACCGCAAGAACACTAACGAGATAGTTGAGAGTATGGGCGAGGCTGATGTGCTGATTTTTGGCGTTATAGGCGCGCTTTGTGGGCTTAAGCTTGGCTTTTTGGCTGTGATGTTAGCTTGCGCTATACAGCTAGTTTTTCACCTGCTTTTACTTGGCAAAAAAGTAGAAGTACCTTTTATACCTGCGCTCTCTCTTGCGCTATTACTTGCGTTAATTTCACAAAATTTTTGGAATTTTTAAATGCTAAATAGAGTAAATAAGTATTTTTTCACAAACTTTATTGATAATTTATTATCTTTGTTTTTGACGCTATTTCTTATTGTCTCAATCGTGTTTTTTATAAATATAGCAAGAATCACAAGCTATGTAGAAATCAGTTTTTTAGAATTTATCAAGCTTTATAGCTTTTTGCTGCCGCAAATTTTGCTTTTTACGCTGCCTATTAGCTTCTTTGTCTCGCTTACGATGAGCCTTTTTAAACTCTCTCGTGATAATGAAAGCATCGTGATTTTCACCCTTGGCAAAAGCCCAAGAGAACTTAGTATATTCTTTGGTGTGGTAGCTGGGATTTTAAGCCTTTTAATGCTATTAAATGCGCTAGTTCTCATGCCCTACATGCAAGATCAAAACGCAAAGTTTATAGAGTATAAAAAGACAAGATTTAGCCTAAATATCCGCCCAGGCGAGTTTGGGCAGAAGTTTGGCAACTGGTATATCTTTGCTAGTGATAAAAACCAAGCTAGCTTGGAGTATGAAAATATCGTTCTTTATAATCCCTTTATAAACGGCGAGCGACTAATAATCAGCAGTGGCGGTCATGTAGAAAACAAAGATGGCACGCTCTCGCTTGTGCTTGATAAGGGCTCATTTTATGATATAGGGCAGAAAAACTGGCAAGTGGGCGAGTTTAAAAATCTCATTATTTCAAGCACGACAAAGCCTGAGCTTTTAGAAGATTTTGATCTTATAAAATACTGGTCAAATCCTAAAAAAGCCCGTGATCTTTGTATTTACACGCTCATTGCGCTTTTCCCGCTTGCTAGTGTGCTTTTTGCGCTGCGCTTTGGGCTTGTGGTTTATCGCTACGAACAGCGTGGGCCTTATGCTAGTGTGTTTTTGGTGCTTTTTGCGTATTTTAGCGGTATTTTGCTCCTTGCCAAGCTACCGGCTGTTGGAATTCCGCTAGTATTTTTGGCTACTTTTGCTTCTAGTTTTTATTTCTTTAAGCGCGGAATTCTAAGGCGTTTTTAGGCTAGAGTGTGAAAATTGCTATCATTTATGCCTATAATGGCGCAAAGTTTCAAGGCTCACAAACCCAGCCAAATGGCAAGGCAGTAGAGGACGCGCTAAATCTAGCTTTACGAAAAATAGGCGTTTTTAGCCCTGTAATTTCAAGCTCTCGCACGGACGCTGGGGTTCATGCACTTATGCAGCTCTCAAGCGTGGAGGTCGGGGACTTTTGGGATTTAACAAAGCTAAAAAACGAGCTAAACCGCCACCTGCCAGCTAGCGTTTTTGTCAAAAATGTAAAAAAAGTAAATGCTGATTTTCACCCAAGATACAGCGCAAAAGCTAGAGCTTATCGCTATTTGCTCTTTTGTGGGAGGCAAAGAATAGAGCTTGCTGATTTGGTCTATTTTTGCGCCAAGCCTGATATGAAGGTGCTAAATGAGGCTTTAAGGCTCTTTTGTGGCGAGCGTGATTTTAGCGGCTTTTATAAAAGCGGTAGCAATGAAAAAAGCCCCGTTCGCAGACTTTTTTACGCTAGGGCAAGAGCGAGAAAAACAGCGCTTGGAGAGTTTGTAATAATCGCTTTTAAAGGCAATGGCTTTCTTCGCTCTCAGGTTCGTCTCATGGTAGCAAACGCCCTAGAATGCGCTAAAAACCCAGAAAAACTAGAAATATTAAAAAATCGTTTAGAAAATAAAAGCCAAGCAGTGCCGACTAAAATCCCAGCCCCAGCTGCAGGACTATATCTAAAAAAGGTGTTTTATGCCTAGCCGCTACTGCTAAGTTTAGAGGGCAGCATAAATCTAAAATTCCTAAGCCTTGTGTTATCCCCCGACTTGATCGGGGGATCTCATCATAAAGAATTCTAGAATTCCATATAGAGATCCCCCAAAGGGGCTGGGGGATGACATAGTACGCCTTGTTCAGCTATGGAATTCTAGAATTCCCAAAAAAAAGACACCCCCTAACCCCCAGAAAATCTAGAATTCCTAAGACTAAATCTAAAATTCCAGATTGCTTCGCTTTGCTCGCAATGACGAGAATTCTAGAATTCCTAAGCATAAATCTAGAATTCCTAGCAAAAATCTAGAATTTCTAGAGATTGCTTCTGTCGCTCTGCTCCCTTGCAATGACGAAATTCTAGAATTCTATAGCTTTTCAACAGCCGCTACTGTGAGGTTTAGAGGGCAGCACAAATCTAGAATTCCATAGTCTTTGTCATCCCCAGACTTGATCGGGGGATCTCATCACAAAGAATTTAGAATTCCATATAGAGATCCTCGGGTTAAGCCCGAGGATGACATAGTAGGGAATTCTAGAATTCCTAGGACTGAATATCCCCTAACCCCCAACCAGCGGATGTGAAGCAAAAAACGCAAATAAAGCAAGAGAATTTTAGATTTTGGTGGGGTTTTAGGGGTGGCACCCCTAATGGTTTAGGGCGTAGTCCTTATAAAATTTGTAAGCTAAATTTATCTAGACTAAAAGCGAACAAAAATCTAGAATTCCTAAGGCAAAATCTAGAATTCCTAGAGATTGCTTCGCTTCGCTCGCAATGACGAGAGCTCTAGAATTTCCTAAGCCTTGTGTCATCCCGACTTGATCGGAGATCTCATCATAAAGAATTCTAGAATTCCGGATAGAGATCCTCGGGTCAAGCCCGAGGATGACATAGTAGAGAATTCTAGAATCCCCCAAAAAAAGACACCCCCTAACCCCCAGAAGATCTAGAATTCCTAGAGTAAAATTTAGAATTTCTTAAAGATTACTTCGGTCGCTTTGCTCCCTCGCAATGACGAAATTCTAGAATTCTATAGAGATCCTCGGGTCAAGCTGGGGGATGACATAGTAAGGAATTCTAGAATTCCCTAGAGCTTAAAAAATTAGTCCCTCGTTTTCTTGAATTTCTACCGTATCGTGCCCGGCTTTTTGCGGTAGTGGTGAGATGTCAGTATATAGCACTCCACCGCTTGATTTTACGCCACTTGGGACGCTAAAGGTGCTTTTTGTATCTGGGTAGAGTTTTTTATACTCACGCACGATTTGGCTAAATACAGGCGCAGATGTTAGGCCACCGCCCTCTACTCTTCGCATAGGGGTATTATCGTCGTTTCCATACCAGACGATGACTTCTAGCTCAGGGCTAAAGCCACAAAACCACGCATCGATGTTATTATTTGTCGTGCCTGTTTTGCCAGCTATTTCTACTCCAGGCACGCGCGCTCTGCGACCGGTGCCTTCGTTTACCACCGCTTTCATCATATCTACTATCAAGTAGGCTTGGCGAGCAGGCACTACCTCACGGATATTTGGCGCAAAGTGTGAGCTGGTGCCATCAGCAGCTGTGATATCGCTGATGAGATAGGGCTTTGCGATATTTCCCATGCCAGCAAAGAGCGAGTAAGCCTCACTATAATCCATAGGGCTAATGCCAAAACTGCCTAGTGCTATACTTAGATTTGGTGGGATATTGCGAAAGCCAAAGCCATCAAGCTTGCTATGAACGCTATTAAAGCCCACATCTACAAGCAAGCTGATTGTTGCTAGGTTGCGTGATTTTTTAAGAGCGTCTTTTAGCGTGATAAAGCCGGCAAAATCGCCGCCGTAGTTCTTTGGCTTCCAAGCCTTGCCATCACCTCCCATTCCCTCAAAGGCCATTGCCACATCAGCTACCTTGCTAGCTGGGCTAAAGCCTTGATTTAACGCTACTAAATATACAAAAGGCTTAAAAGACGAGCCTGGCTGGCGTGAGCTTTGTGTAGCCCTGTTATAGCTACTTTTTGCGTAATCCACACCGCCAACTAGGGCTAGAATTTCGCCAGTTAGCGGATTGCTTACTATAGCAGCGCCATTTAGCACATTTTCATCAGCGTTTTTATTGCGTTTTAAAATCTCATTGTAGCCATCTTTTAGTGCATTTTCTGCGATTTTTTGAACTCGCAAGTCAGCTGTGAGAGTAATCTTATATCCGCCACTTTTTATATCAGGGATAGTGGCACTTAGCTGTTTTAAAGCCTCATCTATAAGATATGGAGCTTTGTTTTGCGTTAGAGTGTCATTGTAGACCTTTGGCTGTTCGTTTATAGCTTGCTGATACTGCGCTGCATCTATCCAGCCAAGGTCTCTCATACGCCCTATAACGGCATTTGCCCTACTCATACTTAGTTCATACTGACGAGTTGGGTCGTAGGTGCTAGGTGCTTTTGGCAGGCCCACTAAAATCGCCATTTCTTTTAGGCTTAGGGCTGAGAGTGGCTTGCGAAAGTATCCAGCAGCCGCTGTTTTTACCCCATAATAGCCGTGCCCAAAAAACACCTCGTTTAAATACCGCTCTATGATTTGCTCTTTACTTAGGACTTTTTCTACTTCATAAGCAAGCAGGACTTCTTTTAGCTTGCGAACGAACTTTTTCTCCCTTGTTAGCACTAGGTTTTTTACTAGCTGCTGTGTGATAGTGCTAGCTCCTTCGACTAGCGCCATTGCTTGGATGTCTTTTATCGCTGCTCTAAAAATCGCTTCTATATTTATACCATCGTGCTCAAAAAACGCAGTATCCTCAACTGCTACAAGAGCTTCAACAAGTCTAGTTGGTATCTCATCAAAGCTAGCATAGCGGCGGTTTTTTTCGTCAAATACATTTGCTATAAGCTCGCCGTTTCTGTCAAAAAACTGCGTGGTAAGCTTTGGCTTATAATCAACTATAGGGCTAATATCAAGCTTCATTTGCGAATAAAAATTCCCCAAAAACATCAAGATTACCAGCGAAACAGCTATGCCAAGTCCTAGGATAATTCTCAATTTGTTTCCTTTTTGATAAAATCTGAAATAGTATCAAGTAAAGCAATACTCGCTTCAATCTCAATTTTTTTTCGTGAAATGCTCTCTACATTTGCGCCGACGCTAATGCCTAATTCTTTGCCATAATGATAAAGTTCACAAAACATATCAAAGCTAGTTTTTACCGACATTTCAACCGGATTTGAGCTATGCATTAGGCGCCCTTCAAAATACTTTGGCACATCGATGCCAAGCCAGCGCATAAAGCTAAGTGTCTTAGCATCGCCACAAGGGGTAAAAGTAAAGATTATAGGCACTTTTTTTGTTTCCTTGCTAGCGCAAAGCTTAGCATAATCGCTTAGAAAATGCTTTGCGTTGTTTATGTTATAGACAGCTTGAGTGATAAAAAACTCACAGCCTGCTGATATTTTCTGCCCTACTCTTAGATGCTCATCACCCTTGCTAATATGTCTTTCTGGTATACAAATGCCACCAAGTACGATATTTGGAGCATTTTTAGCTTTTAATTCATAAGCATCGTTTAGGTGAGTTTTTGGCGTATCGTTTTTGCTACTAGCACCTACAAAGACGCTGATTATTTCATTATTTTGCCCTAGAAAATCTGCTAGTGCCTCTGGGGAGTATTTGCTAACTGCTTTGTAAATTACTGCTTGATATTTGCCCGCAAAAAACTTTTTATAGTAATTAAGTGGTTCTAAAGTATCCTTAAAATCAAAGGTTCTTTTATCTTTATTTCTTTCTTTTTCATCTTGTAAGTCATAAATCACAAGCCCATCAAGCCTGCTATTTGCTAAGCGCAAAAGCTGCGTGGCTGCGATTTGTTCTACTTTTTTGCTATCAGTATCAATGCTAGGTGGCGTAAAGCCATAAAGTAAAATCGCTGGAGAATTTTGCTTAATTTTTTCTTTTAATTTCATTTATTCACCTTAGAATTCCCTAGTTTTTTTAGATTTTTCTAGGGAATTCTAGATTTTTAAAAAGCTCTTAGCGGCTTGCTATTACTGCTTTTACCATATTTTCTAGGCTTGGTTTTACCTCTTCCCATTTGCGAGTTTTTAGACCGCAGTCTGGGTTTATCCAAAGTTGTTCTTTTGGTAACACCTCTAGTATAGCTTTGATTTGCTCTTCTATCTCGCTCACGCTTGGCACTCTTGGGCTGTGGATGTCGTATACACCAGGACCTACTTCTTGTTTATAGCCTACTGATTTAAAGATTTTTAGTAGCTCATTGCCACTTCTTGCTGTTTCTATGCTGATTACATCAGCGTCCATTGCTTCTATTGTTTTAATGATATCATTAAACTCAGAATAGCACATATGGGTGTGGATTTGAGTTTTTGCCTCAGCACAGCTTACACTTAGCTTAAAGCTATTTACCGCAAAACTCTCATAATCGCCGATATTTTCTTTTCTTAGTGGATAGCCTTCTTTAAAGGCTGCTTCGTCTACTTGGATGATTTTGATACCTGCTTTTTGAAGGTCGTTTATCTCATCATAGATACAAAGCGCTAGCTGTTTAACAACCTCGCTGCGTGGCATATCATCACGAACAAAGCTCCAGTTCATTATAGTGACTGGTCCTGTTAGCATGCCTTTCATGATTTTTTTGGTTTTGCTTTGAGCGTAGGTTATCCAGTCTACTGTCATAGGATTTGGTCTGCTTACATCGCCAAAAAGTAGTGGTGGCTTAACGCAGCGAGAGCCGTAGCTTTGAACCCAGCCGTTTTTGCTAAATGCATAGCCTTTTAACTGCTCGCCAAAGTACTCAACCATATCATTTCTCTCAGGCTCGCCGTGAACTAGCACATCAAGACCGATGCTTTCTTGGAAAGCCACACAATCATCAATGTATTTTTTAATCTCGCTTTCATATTTTGCTTTATCAATCTCGCCTTTTTTGAAAGCATTTCTAACCGCTCTTAGCTCAGCGGTTTGAGGAAATGAGCCTATGGTAGTAGTTGGCAAGCTTGGTAGATTAAATAGCTTGTGTTGGACTTTTATACGCTCGCTAAATGGTGTCTCACGCTCAAATTTACTTAGATTTTTCACACGCTCCTGTACGGCTGCGTCATTTACTAGGCTTGAGGTTTTGCGATTAGCGATAGCTATTTTGTTTTTCTCATAGATTTCAGAGCATCTTGCGCATAGTTCTTTACCATTAGCAAATGCTGTTAAAATCACAATCTCATCAAGCTTTTCAACAGCAAAGCTTAGCCACTCTTTTATAGCTAGATTTTCTTCGTATTTTAGCGTAAAAGGCACATGAAGCAGTGAACATGAAGTGCCGATATATAGGCGCTCGCTCTCTATTTGATCTAGCAAGCGACCTACTTTTGCTTTGCGCTCTTCAAGATCAGCTACCCAGATATTTCGTCCATTTATAATTCCAGCAAATAGCACCTTGTTAGCATCTTTTATTAGCTTTATGCTTGGGCGTTGACACTCTGAGTTATGAACTAGATCTAGACCTACTGCCCACACGCCAGTTTTTACTATTTGTTCAGTAGCTTCTGGGGCTTTTTCAAAATATGTCATAAATATGATTTTTGCGTTGCTTGCAGCTGCACAGATCTTGTCATACACGCCTTTTAAGCGAGGGGCAAGATCACTTGCTCTATCAGTTACAAAAATTGGCTCATCAAGCTGGATAACTACTTCATCATCAAGCTTAGCAATCTCAGCAATTAGCTCGCAATACACACTAACAAGCGCATCTAAGTGAGAAAAAGCATCGCTTCCATCATTTGTTTTTGAAAGCGCAAGATAAGTAAATGGTCCAATTAAATTTAGCTTAGCATTTATGCCTAGTGCTTTTGCTTCTTTATACTCATTTATGTATTTGCTAGCATCTAGTTTAAAGCTTGTGCTAGCATTTAGTTCAGGCACGATGTAGTGGTAGTTTGTATTAAACCACTTTGTCATCTCCATAGCAACTGCGCCTTTGTTTCCACGGCACATGCTAAAATACAACTCCTCGCCACTAAGCCCAGCAAATCTAGCTGGAATAGCACCAAAAGCAATGCTGTGATCAAGCATAATATCATAATAAGAAAAATCTCCAACGCTGATAAAGTCAATGCCAGCGTCTTTTTGGTATTGCCAGTGTCTTTTGCGTAATTCTTTTGCTACATTTTCTACGCTAGCAAAATCGCTTTTGCCAGCCCAGTACGCCTCAAGCGCAAATTTTAGCTCTCTTTGTTCGCCTATGCGACCAAAGCCAGTTACATATGATTTTGACATTTTTAGCCCTTTTTTGAAAAATTAAGCGCAAATTATAGCTTAATTATTTTAAAAATCAGCTATAATTGGCTAAAACTTTTAGGAATTATCATGAAATTTGTATTTTTTGCTGTTTTTTTGGCTGTTTTTGCACATGGTGTAGATGGATTTATGGATGCGATTGAATGCAACACATGCCACCGCACTCAAACAAACTTTTGGAAAAAAAGTAGGCACGCAAACCATGACTCAGAGCTATACATAGCAGTGCTAGAAGCTGTAGCAAAGCAAACAGATACCCTAAAAATAGAAGTGCTCTCACTGTGTTCAAGGTGCCACAATCCAGAATTAGCAATGAACAAAAATCTAAACACCTATATGTTCTCAAAAATCCTAGGCATTGAAAACTCAGCCACAAGAGAAATAGACGAAGTAGCAAAAAGTACAAGCAAAATTAGCAATGTAACCTGCTCGTTTTGCCACAGTATAGATTCTATCAAGCCAAATCCACACGGCTCTTTAGCCGGCTCTGAGCTAGTAGAGTGGATAAAAGAAGAAAACACTTTCTCAGGGCCTTTTGCCTCAAATGTAAATGAATTTCACAAAAATGTACAAAAAGATATATTTAGAAGTGATCAAATCTGCCTAGCCTGTCACAACCAAGTGTCAATGAAAGACAAAAACGGCAAGCCTCTTATCATATCATCTTATACCACAGGTGATGAAATGATAGATCTAAGCAAAAACTGCACCGACTGCCACATGAGCGAAATACAAAAAAATCTCTCAGTTAGCGGCGCTGAAATAGCAGAACTTAGAGAGGTAAGAGAGCATAGATTTGCAGGCGGACACGATATGTCGCAGGTGCGTAGCGCATTTCGCTACGAATACGACAAAGAAAGCAAGAGCATTTTTATCCAAAACACCTCGCCGCACATGGTGCCAACAGGCTTTGGCGGAAGGCTTTTGGAGTTTGTCTTTAGCTACGAGGATAAAAAAGGCAATACCTTAGTCCAGAGTGAAACTAGAACCTTTGGCGCGCACTACAAAAAAAATGGTCGCCCAGCACTACAATACCTAGCTGATAGCATGCAAGATGAGCGCCTAGAAGGCTTAGAGAAAAAGCAGATCAAGCTAAACCCGCCAAAAGATGCATATAAGGTAAATATAAAAATAAATTATCATTTCATAAGCCCTGAGCTAATAAAAGAATACGACCTAAAAATCTCGCCAAAAGCAGCAGGTCCTATGGTAATCGAGTATCAAAACGGCGGTTCGTTTGTTTTAGAGTGATGATTTTTTAAGCGAGTTTTTTTACTTCACATTTTGGGGGTGCGGGGGTATTTTTAACCCTAGGAATTCTAGAATTCCTAGGGATAAATCTAGAATTCCTAGAATAAATCTAAAATTCCTAGGCAAAATCTAGAATTCCCTAAGTCTTGTGTCATCCCCAGACCTGACTTTCTTTGTCATCCCCCAGCTTGACTGGGGGATCTCATCACAAAGAATTTAGAATTCTCTGCGTCATTGCGAGGGAGCAAAGCGACCGAAGCAATCTCTAGGAATTCTAGAATTCCAAAAAAAAGATACCCTCTAACCCCTAGAAAATCTAGAATTCCCCAAAAAAACGCAGATAAAGCAAGAGAATTCTAGATTTTAGTGGGGTTTTAGGGGCGACGCCCCTAAGGGTTTAGGGCGTAGCCCTTATAAAATTTGCGAGCAGCGGGGCTTGCCCCACTAAAGCGAGCATAAATCTAAAATTCCTAAGGATAAAACTAGAATTCCTAAGCAAAATCCAGAATTCCTAGGCTAAATTCTAGAATTCCTAAGCCTTGTGTTATCCCCCGACTTGACCCTAGGATCTCATCACAAATAAATTTAGAATTCCATGCGTCATTGCGAGGGAGCAAAGCGACCGAAGCAATCTCTAGGAATTCTAGAATTCCTAAGACTAAATCTAGAACTCCTAGGCAAAATCTAGAATTCCTAAGATAAATTCTAAAATTCCCAAGGCAAAATCTAGAATTCCCAAGCCTTGTGTCATCCCCCGACTTGACCCAATGATCTCATCACAAATAAATTTAGAATTCCCTGCGTCATTGCGAGGGAGCAAAGCGACCGAAGCAATCTCTAGGAATTCTAGAATTCCCTAAAAATATCCCCTAATCCCCAAAAACGCAGATAAAGCAAGAGAATTCTATATTTTTGCGTGGTTTTAGGGGCGAGATGCCTAAGGGTTTAGGACGCAGTCCTTATAAAATTTTCGAGCAGTGGGGCTTACCCCACTAAAGCGAGCAAAATCTAAAATTCATAGTATAAATCTAGAATTCCTAGAGATTGCTTCGCTTCGCTCGCAATGACGAAAATTCTAGAATTTCTAAGCCCTGTGTCATCCCCCGACCTGTGTTTTTTGTCATCCCCCGACTTGATCGGGTGATCTCATCACAAAAAATTTAGAATTCCCTGCGTCATTGCAAGGGAGCAAAGCGACCGAAGCAATCTCTAGGAATTCTAGAATTCCTAAGATAAATTCTAAAATTCCCAAGGCAAAATCTAGAATTCCCAAGCCTTGTGTCATCCCCCGACTTGCGTTTTTTATCATCCCCCGACTTGATCGGTGGATCTCATCAAATCTCCGTCATTGCGAGGGAGCAAAGCGACCGAAGCAATCTCTAGGAATTCTAGAATTCCTAAGATAAATTCTAAAATTCCCAAGGCAAAATCTAGAATTCCCAAGCCTTGTGTCATCCTCCGACTTGACCCCAGGATCTCATTATAAAGAATTTAGAATTCCCTATAGAGATCCTCGGGTTAAGCCCAAGGATGACATAATAGGGAATTCTAGAATTCCAAAAAAAAGACACTCCCTAACCCCCAGAAAATCTAGAATTCCCCAAAAAAACGCAGATAAAGCAAGAGAATTCTAGATTTTTGTGTGGTTTTAGGGGGCGAGACTCCTAAGGGTTTGGGGCGTAGCACTTATAAAATTTGTGAGCTAAATTTATCCAGCCTAAAAGCGAGCAAAAATCTAGAATTTCTAGCTAAAAACTAGAATTCCTAAGACTAAAATACTACAAAAACGCAGAGATCCTCGGGTCAAGCTGGGGGATGACACAAGGCTTAGGAATTTTGGACGGAATTTTGGACGAGATTGCTTCGGCTTTTCAAGCCTCGCAATGACGGAATTTTCAAAGCCTCGTAATGACGCAGGGAATTCTAAAACTCCTCATAAAACTCATATCCAGCTGCCCTTAGCGCAGAGCTTACATTTTCTTGGTGTTCTTTGCCCTTAGTCTCAAGCGTGATTTTTATCATCGCATCTCCGTAGCTTAGCTTGGTTGAGAATCTATCATAGTCTATTTTTACGATATTTGCGCCAGTTCCTGTTAGCACTGAGGTAAGGCCTTGTAAGGCGCCTGGCTTGTCTATTAACGTTACATTTATTATCATTTTGCGGCTTGATTTGATTAGACCTTTTTCTATGATGACATTTAGCATTTGTACATCGATGTTTCCGCCACTTAGCACTATCACAATAGAGCTACCCGGCTCAAAGCAAAACTTTCGCTCAAACAAAGCCGCCACGCCCACAGCCCCAGCGCCCTCTACTACGATTTTTTGGCTCTCTAGCAGGTATAAAATCGCATTTGCTATCTCATCGTCGCTTACCTCTACTATCTCATCAACCACCTCTAAGATCGTCTTTAAAGTAAGCTTGCTAGCATCACGCACCGCAATACCATCAGCGATAGTGCGAACAGAACTTGAGTTTATTTGCTTTTTAGCAGCAAAGCTCTTGCTCATAGCAGGTGCGCCGCTGCTTTGAACGCCGATTATTTTGGTATTTGGGCTTAGCTGTTTTATACATGAGCCCACGCCGCTAATTAGCCCGCCGCCACCTATTGGCACTACGATATAATCAGGATTTTCCACCTTAGCTAGCACTTCAAGGGCTATTGTCCCCTGCCCTGCTTGGACTAGTTCGTCCTCAAAAGGATGCACAAAGCACATATCGTGTTCTTTTGCGTATTCTAGCGCAAAGGCGTAGGCCTCATCAAAGTTATTGCCCTTTAGTATGACTTCTGCGCCTAGGGCTTTTGTACCTGCTACTTTTAGCAGTGGGGCAGCTTCTGGCATGATGATAGTGGAGCGAACGCCAAAGTGCGTTGCGCTGATTGCTACGCCTTGGGCGTGATTGCCAGCACTTGCTGCTACGACGCCTTTTTTCTTTTGTTCAGGACTTAGGTTTGCGATTTTGTTAAACGCCCCTCGCACCTTATAAGCACCGGTGATTTGCAGATTTTCTTCTTTTAGGTAGATTTTTGCATCCATTGCCTTGCTCATGCGAGTTGAGAGCGAAAAAGGGGTTTTGTAAACGAAGTCTTTTATGGTCTCGTGGGCGGCTTTGATTTTTTCTAGTTCTAACATTTTTTGCCTTTTTTTTTGATATTTTGGGCTAATTTTAGCACAAATCGCACAAATTCATAATATTTTTAGCTAGAATTTAGCTATGGATCTCTTTGAAAACAAAAAAGAAATTATTTATTTTTTCCTTATCGCTGGGCTGATTTTTGCCCTTAACGTGGGGCTAAAATACTATAATTTTACCAAAATCAAAGCCAAACCCTACCTTAGCAGCCAAGCTACCTTGCTTGCTAGCGAGCAAAAGCTTAGCAAAAACGGCAAGGTTTATTACTCAAATATCTTTGCTACACCTGATTTTCGCATTTACAGCTACGCAAAAGCCAAGCTAGAAAAAGGCGCATATAGCATAAAAATACCTACAAAAAAGCTAGATTTTAAATCCTACTTAAAAGGCATGTTTTTTAGTGCAGTTTTTGATATAAAGGCTATTAGCACCGCCCCAACCCTGCGCCAAAAGCTAGTAAATCTAGTATCAGCTCAACACCAAAGCCCCAAAGCTGGCGAGCTATATTCAGCATTATTTTTTGCCACACCACTTTCAAAAGAGCTTAGAAGCGAGATTACAAACTGGGGGATTGCGCATTTACTAGCCATTTCTGGCTTTCATCTAGGCTTGCTTTTTGCGATTTTTTATTTTTTGTTAAAAAGACCTTATAGCTATTTTCAGCAAAGATTTTTCCCATATAGAAACAGAGATATTGATTTAAGCCTTTTTATTTTGGCTTTGGGGGCGTTTTATTTGTGGATTTTGGACTTTACGCCAAGCTTTTTTAGAAGCTACTTGATGAGCGTTTTTGGCTTTATTTTGCTTGTGCGAGGCATAAAGATTTTTGCTTTTGGCACCCTGTTTCTTTGCGTAGTTTTTGCGCTTTGTAGCTCGCCAAGCCTTATTTTTAGCATAGGCTTTTATTTTTCGTGCTTGGGCGTGTTTTTTATACTTGTTTATATTAGGCATTTTGGTGAGTATAGCGACTTTAAAAGCAAGGCAAAAATGCTCGCTCACGCCCTATGCTTTGAGCTTTTTGTATTCTCAGCAATGAATATCCCAGTATTTTACTTTTTTCCGCAAGCTAGCATTTTTCAGCTTAGTGTGATAGTACTTAGCTACGCTTTTGTCGTGTTTTATCCACTTAGTATAGCTTTACATCTTTTTGGCTTTGGTGGGCTAATGGATAGTTATTTACTAGATTTTTTAGCCTACGCGACAAAAGGCGGCGAGATTTTTATCCCTACTTGGCTTTTTGTGCTTTTTAATCTATCTCTACTCTTTGCTGTGAGATATAAATACTGCGCTGTTTTTGTAGCACTTAGTGGGGCGTTTATTTATTTTTTGGGACTTTTTATATAGGGAATTCTAGAATTCCCTATATAATTCTAGAGCTGGATTTTAGGCAATTCTAGTATCGTGGTGCTAGTGTGCCAAAAGCCTGCGGTGCGCACGGCGTGGGTAGAACATAAAGTTCACCGAGCCGTGCGCATTTCCGCAGGATTTTGGTGCAATAGTGCTGCGAGACGAATTGCCCCCTAGTAAGCACTGGCTTTATAAAAGCCTATCAAGTCCCTTAAAACCTGATATTTCATATTCGCTAGCGAGTTTTTCGCACTTAGCAAGTCATTTTGTGCGCTTAGCAAATCTTTTAGCTCGGCTCTGCCAAGAGAGTATTTTTGCTCATAAATAGCTAGGATTTTTTCTCTCTCAGTGATAATATTCTCGCTATTTAAAAGGCTCTGGCTATCTAGTTCATAATCACTTGCAAAGCGCAGGGCTTCATTTACAGCATTTGCTAGTGTTTTTTCGTAGTTTAGGCGCAATTTATTAAACTCGGCTTCTGAGATTTTTAAGTTTTGGCTAAGTTTGTAAAAATTAAGAAATGGTAGGCTAATGCTCACATTGCCACTAAGTAGGTTAAAGGTATAAGCATCGCTGATTTTGCCGCTGCTGCTAGAGAGCGAGCCACCTAGATTTATGCGAGGCAAAAAGTCCTTTTGGCTAGCTTTGTAGTCGTAAAATCCAGCATTTAGCTGAGCTAGTGCCATATTTACATCAGGGCGAGAGCTAAGGCGAGAAAGCCACGATATATTTAGCTCACCATCGTTATTTTCTGCGCTAATTGTGCCTAAATCAGCCTTTGGCAAAGAAATTTCGCTAATTTTAGCACTTGGCAAAAACTGCGTGCGAGTAAGGTTTTTTAGGCTCTCAAAGCTAGCATTTAGGTCTTTATCAGCGTTATTTAGGCTATTTTGTAGGCTTAGCAAGTTCCCAGCGCTTTGTGACAAAGCCAAAGGCTCTTCTCGCCCTAGGCTTTCTTTTATTTTTACGATTTCATGCAGTTTTAGCATATTTTCGTAATTTAGTAGCAAATTTGCCTTTTGTTCGTTTAGATACAAGATATTAAAATACGCTGAAATTACGCTATTTACAAGGCTTTCTCGCACATCTTCTAAACTGAGCGAGCTAGCAATAGCCCCAAATCTCGCACTCTCATAACCATCATAAATACGCCCAAAAATATCAAGCTCCCAGCTAAGAGAAGCATCGGCTGTAAAGCTCCTAGCTGCTGCGCCACCTGCTTTTATATCACGGTTTGAGCTAGCCCTTGTGCTAGCACTTGGCGTTGGGGCAAGGTCGCTTAGAGCGATATTTGCTCTTAGCATTGCTTGGTAGAGATTTAGGCTAGCAGTTTCTAAGTCCTCGTTATTTTTTAAAGCCTCAGTAATAAGGCTATCAAGCTCAGCGATATTAAACTTATACTGCCAAGTGGCGTTATAATCACGCTTTATGTCTTTTGGGTCGTAGTTTAGAGCTTTGGTCGCACAAGCTGTCATAAAAAAAGCCAAAAATGCTAAAAAAATATATTTCATTTTATTCCTTCTTAAAACAAATCTAGAATTCCTAGAAAAAATCGCCTAGGAATTCTAAAATTCCCTAAATTCGTCATTGCGAGGCTTTGAAAAAAGAGAGAGCAATCTCATTAAAAAGCAAAAAACTCAATAAACGAGATTGCTTTGTCGTTCGTTTCACTCACTCCTCGCAATGACGGAATTTTAAATGAGATCCCAGAGTCAAGCCCTAGGATAACACAAGGCCTAGGAATTCTAGAATTCCTAGACTGCTGTTATTTGAGCCTTTTAGCGTCAAAAAGCACCCACAAGCTGAGCCTTTATAAAGCTCTACTCTCGCTGTAAGGCATCAATAGGATTAAGCCTACTAGCACTCTTTGCTGGCATATAGCCAAAAATAATGCCAATAGCCGATGAAATCCCAAAGGCTACCAAAACAGATGAGAGCGAAAATATCATGCTTACAATGCCAGAGAGATTTATAAGCCAGCCTATAGCAAAAGCAAGTGCTACTCCCACAGCACCACCAAGGGCGCAAAGTAGCACCGCTTCTATTAGAAATTGTAGCATGATATTTTTCCCTTTTGCGCCTATTGCCATGCGAACGCCGATTTCTTTAGTACGTTCAATCACGCTTACTAGCATGATGTTCATCACGCCTATACCACCCACAAGTAGCGATATAAGAGCCACACCAGAAATAAGCAGACCCATTGTATCAGTGGTGGCTTTTATGGTTTGTAATATGGTATCGGAGTTGCGCATATGAAAGTCTCTTGTGCCTCTTCTGGCTAGCAAAATATCGCTGATTGCTTGTTCTGCTAGCTGGCTGTTTATATTGTTTTTTATGCTAACTATGATTTGGCGTAGGTTATAATCTCCTGTTAGGCGGTTTGTGACAGTGGTGTATGGCAGATACACGCTAAGCGTGGTATCGCCAAAAGGTCCTTCGTCTTTTTTGGCAATGCCGATGATGCTAAAAGGATGCCCAGCAAAAATAATATTTTGACCTATAACTTCATCGTCTTTTAGGGCTTGGAAAAACTCTTTTTTGGTATTTTGGTCTATTATCATCACAGAAGCTGAGTTTAGCACATCTTCTTTTGTGAAGTTTCTACCACTTTCTAGCTCCACGCCTGAGATTTGAAGTATTTTTTCATTTCCTGCTCTAGCCAAGCCTGTGCTTGATTTATTTGCGTGTATTAGCTCTGCGCTTGTTCTCATTATAGGTGAGGCATAGTCTACAAAATCAAGTTTTTCAAGCATTTTTGCATCATCTACATTAAATCTCTTTACCTTAGCTGAGTTTCTATCGCCTGGACCACGACCAGGGTTTATTTGTATGGTGTTTGTGCCCATTTTGTTTATGCTTTCTATGATGCTTTCTTGGCTACCTTTGGCAAGGGCTACTACGCAAATAACTGAAGTGATACCGATGATAATTCCAAGCATAGTAAGAAAAGAGCGGAGTTTATGCGCTTTTATCGCTCCTATGCTCATAGCAAGGCTCTCGCTAAGCTCAGCTTTTAGCGCACTTAGATTGTTTGAGTAAGTGAGTTTTGGGGTCTTTAACTTTGCTAACTTAGCATCTTTTTTCTCATCGCAGATAATTTGGCCATCTTTTATTTCTATTATGCGGTTTGCGTGAGAGGCTATGCCTTTATCGTGCGTTACCATGATGATGGTGTGACCTTTGGCGTTTAGCTCTTTTAGTATTTTTAGCACCATCTCTCCACTTGCGCTATCTAGGGCTCCTGTTGGTTCATCACATAGCAGTATCTCTCCACCGTTCATTAAAGCCCTTGCGATACTAACACGCTGTTGTTGACCGCCACTTAGCTTGTTTGGGTTTTGGTATTCTTTGCCTTTAAGCCCTAGCATATCTAAAAGCTCTAAGGCACGAGCAGTTCTCTCATCTTTGTGCGAACCAGCATAGATTGCTGGCAAGGCTACATTTTCAAGTGCGTTATTTGCGCTAATTAGATTGTAACGCTGAAAAATAAAACCAAATTTTTTAAGTCTTAGCTCGCTTAGCTCATCAGGGCTAAAATGCGTGATGTCCTTGCCACCCAGCTTATAGCTACCGCTAGTTAGGGTATCTAAGCAGCCGATTATATTCATAAGGGTTGATTTGCCAGAGCCACTTTGTCCTACTATTGCGATAAACTCGCCAGCTTCTATATGCAAGCTCACGCCTTTTAAAGCTAGCATTTGCTCGCTTCCGTTAGCAAAGGACTTTGTGATATTTTCTAAGTGGATCATTAGCGAAATCTCACCTTGCGATTTGCGATTATTTCATCAATTTGTGCTTGGCTCATTTGAGAGCTTACTACTTCATCGCCCTCATTTAGTCCCTCTATAACCTCTGCGTAAGCTTCTGTTTTTATACCGATTTTTAGGTATTTTTTGCTGATTTCATTGCCTGTTTTTAATAGGGCGTAGTTGCCTTCTTCATCAGTTTTTAGCGCAATTAGCGGTATTTGGATAGCGTCTTTTACTTCTTTTACGATGATTTTATTTTGCGTAGTCATACCTATGCGAAGTGCGCCACTTTCGTTATTTACTAGCATTTTTACATAGTAGTAAACAGCACTTTTTGTAGTGCTTGAGCTAGAACTTGTAGTGCTGTAATTGCCATTGCTTAGCGTAGTTAGCCCTGGATCGATAGAGCTTACTTTTGCGCGGAATTTATTTTCTACATTTGAGAGCACATTATATTCTACTATGTCGCCTACTTTTATTTGACCGATATCAGCCTCGCTTACTTCCATTTTTATCTCCATTTTGCCAAGATCTGCGATTTGAGCTACTGTTGGTGCGCTTTGGACAGCATTTAGGGTTTGACCTACTTCAACAGGCACAGATACCACCGTGCCAGAAAATGGAGCGATGATATTTGTATAGCCTAAATCTTGCTTTGCGATATCTACTGCGATTTTGCTTTGAGTGATTTTGGCATCAGCTTCTTTTAGGCTGGCTTCTGCGCTAAAAAGTACGTTTTTAGCATTTTCAAGGTTTTCTTTTGAGGTGGCTTGATTTTTAAAAAGCCCTAGTTCACGGCTATACTGCGATTTTGCTGTGTTGTAGGCTACTTGGGCTGAGTTTTTTCTAGCCTCAAGGCTGCCTAGTTCGGCTTGCTTTTGCTCCAAAGTATTTTGTTGGACTTCATCATCTATTTGAGCGATTTTATCGCCTACTTTTACTTTATCGCCTACTTTTACATACAGCTCTTTTATCTGTCCGGTGGCTCTGGTGCCTACATCTACTAGATTTTCAGCAAAAACCTCTCCAACAGCATCCACGCTAAGAATTAGATTTGCTTTTTTGATTTTTGAAGTAATTAGCTGATTTTGCTCCTCGCTGCTAGAACTAAAAGTCCAGTAAAGCACACCTGCTAGCACTATAATAGCTACTATAATAAGTGGTTTTTTCTTAAATTTTCTCATATAAAGCCTTGAAATTTTTAAGACAAATCTTAGCAAATCAGCGTTAATTAAAAGTAAAAGTGGCATAATGCGTGTTTTTTTTAGGGAATTCCAAAATTCCGTAAGGAATTCTAAGTTTGTTATGGAATTCAAAATTCCGTAAGGAATTCTAAAATTCTATAAGGAATTCCAAATTTTTTATGAAATAAGGATGAAAAATGTTACCGCTTTTTTCTATTTTTGTGCTTTTGGCTAGTGGCTACCTGGCCAAGCGAACAAAGGTTATACCGCAAAATCAACTTATAATTTTCATTGATTTTGTGCTTGTTTTTGCTATGCCTGCGCTGATCTTTGATAAAGTCTATCATGTAAATATAGATTTTCATCTTTTTAGCGTGATTGCCTGTGGGCTTGGGGCGAACTTCGTAGCGATGCTATTAGCCTTTGGCCTTGGGCGTCTGCTAGGATTTAGCAAGGCTACTACTGCTAGCATGGCACTACTTGCGATGTTTGGTAATACGCTATTTATGGGCCTACCAGTGCTTCAAGGTATTTTGGGTGATGATATCGCAAATGAGGTTATTTTATACGACCAGATGGTTACTTGCGTGCCGATAGCATTTTTGGGGCCTTTTATCCTTAGCTACGCAGCACCTAGCAATGTAAGTCTAATCGCAAATGTCTTTAAAATAATGAAATTCCCGCCATTTCTAGCCCTAGTAGCAGGACTTTTGGCAAAAAGCGTGGAAATTCCTGATTTTTTGTTTGCTCCACTTAGGCTTTTTAGCGGTGCTGTTGTGCCTGTAGCACTTTTTGCTGTGGGGCTTGGGCTTGGGTTTAATACAGTTCGTTCTAGCTATAAAAGCACAGCTTTGGTAGTGTTTTTGCGTATGGTGGTAGCGCCTTGCTTTTTCGTGGCTTTTGCATGGGTTTTTGGGATAGAGTTTTCGCCTAGTTATATGGTAGGGCTTATAGAGACTGCGATGCCACCGATGGTGCTAGCAAGTGCGATGATACTAAAAGCCAAGCTAGATAGCAATCTAGCAATCAGCGCAATCGCCATTGGTATGTGTTTTACCTTTGTAGTAATTCCTGTGATAATTGCTATTTTTATGTAGGAATTCTAGAATTCCTAGGCAAAATCTAGAATTCCTAACAAAATTTGCCTTAGGAATTCTAGATTTTATAGAAGTTTTAAAAGCAAATCTAGAATTCCTAACGAAATTTGCCTTAGGAATTCTAGATTTTATAAAAATTTAGCCTTGCATAGCTGGGCTTCTACGGCTAAAAATCGCTACAAGAGCACAAAATACTAGCCCTATGATGACAGCAACTGCTGAGTTTGCGCCAAGTCCTGCTGGGCTAGCAGCTACCCCGAAGTTATGCGCTATGCCAGCACCTGCGATTAGTCCCATTACAAAAATCGCTGAGTCATTATCGCCCTCTGCGCTTTTAATAAGCTGTCTGCCAGGACAACCGCCACCAAGAGTAAAGCACAACCCACAAAGTAGCATAGCTAAGAAATTCCATAGCATATCATTGTGCGCAATAGGCTGCTTTTCAAAGCCAAGGTTAAATTGCCCAAGCGCGAGATTTACAAGCGCGGTGCTTATTAGCAAAGCGATTATTGCTTGCATCATGGCTGAGTTTTTATCCACAATTAGCGTTTTAATCGCACCCACCGAACAAAAGCCGCTTTTTTGAAACACTACGCCGATTATTAGACCAGCGATAAGCGAGATGATAAGCGGTGCGTGCATGCTAGCTGGGCCTTTTTGAGAAAACTTAACCCACTCAAAGCCACCAAGTCCAAGCAAAAGTAAGCCCAAAAGTGCAAGGGCAAAAATAGGCATAAGCAACCCAGTAGCCTTTGTTTGCGGTCTTTGAGCGCCAAGAGTAAAAGTAGTTTTAAACTGAACGAGGAGTCCAGCTAAAACACCAGCAACAAGCCCCAAAATGCCAGCAATCGCGCTAAGATCCCCTGCTCCAAATCGTAGCAAAGCACGCCACGGACAGCCTAAAAACACAAGTGCTCCAAGCATAGCAAACACGCCAAAGAAAAAGCGTGTAGTTGGTGCCGAGCCGCCTCGTGGCTCAAACTTGCCAAAAAATAGTGCTGCGATAAATGCTCCAAGCACGATGCCAATTATCTCTGGGCGGATGTAAGCAAGTGCGCTTTGAAAGCCAAGAGCCCCGCTCGTATCACGGATAAAACATGCTGCGCAAATACCCATATTGCCTGGATTTCCTTGCCACACAAGAAGTGGCGCTAAAACACCAAGAGCAAGCCCTGAGAGTATACCGATGTAAGAAATTTTCATGGTAAAGACCTTGAATATAAGTTTTGCAAGAACCTCTTGCCTAAAAAGGCTGAGATTTTAACCTTTTTAGACTTAAATATAAATAAAAATGAGTTTTTGAAAATCAGGGAATTCTAGAATTCCTTAGAGTTTAGGGAATTCTAGAATTCCGTAGAATTTAGGGAATTCTAGAATTCCGTAGAATTTAGAGAATTCTGGAATTCCTTAGGGCTTAGAGAATTCTAGAATTCCCTAAAAGTCGTGACAGCGGCAGTAAAAATAAGGCTTCAAGATTGCGAGGCGAATTTATTCGCCGCACGCCGAAGATAGAATATATAATTCATCGAAGCAGGCGGCGGATAAAGGCGCCCGCTTGGCACGAGCCAGCCAAAAAAGTCAAAGCTAATTACTACTAGCCCTTGATTACGATATTTACAAGTTTTTTAGGCACGATAATTTCTTTTATTATCTCTTTGCCCTCTAGCCATTTGGCGCACTCAGTCTTTGCTGTGCTTAAAATATCGCTATCGCTTGCATCTACGCTAACGCTAATTTCAGCTCTGCGCTTGCCGTTTATGGTAACTGCTAGGTTTAGCGTCTCACTTACAAAGACTTCATTTTTTACCTCAAGCTTAGCAAAATCACGCAAGTTTGCCCCGCCAAAAAGCTCAGCACTAAGCTCGGCGCAAACATGCGGAATAATAGGTTCTAAAAGTGCTAAAATGATATAGTAGCCCTCAGCCCAAATTTCAGCATTTTCTTGCGCATTTAGCGCATTACAGGCCTCCATACAAGCAGCGATCAAAGTATTAAAAGCAAAGCTATTTTCATAGACTTCGCTACCTTTTTTCATAGCTTCATATACTTTTAGGCGCGCGTATTTCTCAGCTTCGTTTAAGCTAGCGTGATTTAGTGCTGGAATAGCCCCGCATTTTTTGGCTTTGCTAGCTCTATCATATAGCCTTGAAATAAACTTATAAGCACCCTCTACTGCGCTATCGTTCCACTCAAGCTCTTTAGCAGGTGGCGCAGCAAAGAGAATAAACAGCCTTGCTGTATCTGCGCCGTATTTTTCTATAATATCATCAGGATCAACCGTATTTCCCTTGCTTTTACTCATTTTTGCGCCATCTTTTGTCACCATGCCTTGCGTTAGCAAATGAGAAAAAGGCTCGCTATCACGCAAATAGCCCAAATCTCGCAAAACTTTTTGAAAAAATCTAGCATAAAGTAAGTGTAAAATCGCATGCTCAATGCCACCTATATAATGATCTACGCTCATCCAGTAATCCACGCTTTTTTTATCAAAAGCTGTGCCGGGCCAGGTTTTCTCATCACTAGCAAATCTAGCAAAATACCACGAGCTATCCACAAAAGTATCCATAGTATCACACTCACGCTCGGCATCTTTGCCACATTTTGGGCATTTACAGTGCTTCCAAATAGGATGTTTTGCCAAAGGGCTGCCCTCGCCTGTGATCTCTACATCATCAGGCAGGGTTACAGGCAAGTTTTCTAAGGCCTCAGGCACAAGGCCACAGCTAGGACAACGCACCATCGGCACAGGTGCACCCCAGTAGCGCTGGCGAGATATTCCCCAGTCACGCAGCTTATACTGAACTACCTTTTTGCCTATGTTTTTTGCCTCTAACTCGGCTAAAATCTTAGCAGTCGCCGCCTCATAATCTAGCCCATCTAAAAAGCCAGAGTTTTCTAAAATAGCGTTTTTTTCAGTATGTGGGATAGCGCAGTTTTTAAAAATATTTAAAACCTGTAAGTTATATTTGCTAGCAAAGTCAAAGTCCCTCTCATCGCCAGCAGGCACGCTCATAATCGCTCCACCACCATATTCAATTAGCACGAAATTCGCACACCACACAGGCAGTTTTGCCCCAGTAAATGGATGGATTACAAAAAGACCTAAATCCACGCCTTCTTTATCCATTTGCGAGCGTTCTCTTGGGCTTAGATTTATGATTTTTTCTAGCGTGCTTTTTTGCTCAGGTAGTAATAAATCAGCCTCCATTACAGCCTTTACTACTTCATGCTCTGGCGCAAGTGCGGTAAATGAAGCACCAAAAATCGTATCAGGGCGAGTGGTAAAGACATTAAAGCCCTTTAAGCCAGTTTTAGCAGCACTTGTCTCATCAAAGCTAAAAAACAGCTGCGCGCCATAGCTTTTGCCTATCCAGTTTTCTTGCATGGTTAGCACTTGATTTGGCCACTTTTCTTTAAGGCTATCTAGGCAAGTTAGCAGCTCATCTGCGTAGTCTTTGATTTTTAGGTAGTAGCCTGGCATCTCTTTTTGCACCACTTCATGATCGCAACGCCAGCATTTGCCCTCTATCACTTGTTCGTTTGCTAGCACGGTTTGGTCGTGTTCGCACCAGTTTACCACGGCTGATTTTTGATAGACTAAGCCTTTTTCATACATTTTGATAAAAAACTCTTGTTCCCACTTTGTATAAAGTGGATCACTAGTAGCTAGGCGGCGATTTTTGCTAAAGCTAAAGCCCAGAATTTCAAGCTCGTGGCTCATATAATCAATATTTTCATAAGTCCATTTTTTAGGATGAATGCCGTGCTTAATGGCTGCGTTTTCAGCTGGCATACCAAAGCTATCAAAGCCGATAGGCTGAAGCACATTGTAGCCTTTTAGTCGGTAGTAGCGTGAGAGCGCATCGCCGATTGAGTAGTTTCGCACATGCCCCATGTGAAGTCGCCCGCTAGGGTATGGAAACATTGATAAAATATATTTTTTAGGCAGGGTATAGTCATCTTTTGGCTCTGCGTATTTGTTTTCACTCCAAATTTTTTGCCATTTTGGCTCAATAATTTTAGCGTTATAAACTCTCATTTTTTTATCCTTACAATTAAATATTCAAACTTTTTAAATGCTGTTTTTAACGAGTATTGCGAAGGCGATGTGCTTGAAGTAAGCGCAGTGCCAAGCAAGACGAAGTTAAAAACAAAATTTAAAATTATTGTTTTTGCCTATATTGTGCGCTTAGTATGGCTAAACTGAGCGACTGCGAAATGAGACGCACTTGGCGTGCGTCGCAGTGAAGCAGAAGCGAAGTTTAGTAACAATAAGCGCATAAAACGAACTTAAAAACAGCATTTTAACGAGTATTGCGAAGGCAATGTGCTTGAAGTAAGCGCAGTGCGAAATGAGACGCACTTAGCGTGCGTCGCAGTGAAGCACAAGCGCACTTCAAGTGCAGTGCCAAGCAAGACGAAGTTAAAAATCGTCTCGAGATTTGCCTGCTTCTATTAGAATCAGCGCCATCGAAAAAGCATTTGCCACAAGCCCACCAAGCGCTAGACCAAAGACAATGCTGCTAAAGCCTGAGTTCATCACTATCACAAGCGCAGGCAAAAGGTGTAAATCTGCTACCAACGAACTAGCAAAAAGCTCAGCTGAGAGCATGTTTCTCACGCCGATTTTAAGCAGTGTTGATATCAGGTTGATACTAGCTGCGATAAAAAGCGTGATGTCGTTGTGGTCGTATAAAAATCCAGCCACAGTAGTAAGACACATCAGCGCAAAAAAAGTATAAATTACCCTACTCCAATTCATCTTTATCCTTTATTTATGTTTACAGAATGCTTAAAAATTTCTAGGAATTCTAGAATTCCCTAGAATTCCCTAGAATTCCTAGAAATTTCAGCCAAGGAATTCTAGAATTCTCAATCTAGAATTCCCTAGAATTCCCTACACACTGCCTTTTTCATACATTGCTCGCATACGCTCTTTTTCAGCCTTTGCTCTTTGTTTTTGGGCTAGTGCCTCTTTGTATTTTGCTATATCAAACTTAAACCATATTAGCATAGGCGCAGCGATAAAAATAGAACTTAGCGTGCCTATTACGATACCAACTATCATAATGGTTGAAAAGCTGTGAATTATATCCCCACCAAAGAAAAACAAGGTAAGCACCGTAAGCAAAGTAGTAAGGCTAGTCATAAAGGTGCGAGAGAGCGTAGCTGAAATACTCTCATTTATATTATGGTTTAGATCATTACTTTTGCCAGCTTGCACGCCCTCTCTAATGCGGTCAAAGACGATAATAGTATCATTTAGCGAGTAGCCTATTATCGTTAGTACAGCTGCTAGCGTATCAAGATTTACATCAAGTCCAAGGGCTGAGATAGCACCAAGCACGATGATAACATCGTGAAACTCACAGATAATAGCAGCCAAGGCAAAACGCCACTCAAAGCGAAATGCTATGTAAATAAGAATAAGCACCAAAGAAACGCTAATTGCCATTATGCCTTTCTCACGCAGTTCTGCGCCTACTTTTGGGCCTACTACATCCACACGGCGAACCTCTAAATTACCTGTATTTTCTAGCATTTTTGCGATGTACCTGCCAGGGTCAGTCGCTACTTGCTCGCTTGCGCTTGAGTAGCGGATTACTACTTCATTAGCACTGCCAAACTCAGTTACACTAAGATTTGGCAAATCAAGTGCTGCGCGGATTTTCTCAATAGGCGCAGGGCCATCGTAGCGCACCTGAACTAGCGTTCCACCAGCAAAGTCAATACCGTAATTTAGCCCCTTTGTAGCTAAAAAGAAAATGCTACCAAAAATAAGTAGGCAAGAAATCACAAAAGAGCCAAGCTTTTTGCCCATAAAATCATATATTTTTCCACTATCAAATACTTGCATTTTTGCCCTTTATTTTGTAGCCAAACCAAAGCCTTGTATTGCCTGAGCGTTGTATTTTCTCACCTAATGCGTCAAACACGCCGTGCGTGCCTAAAATCGCTGTTATCATAGAAGCTACTATTCCTATGCTAATAGTTACAGCAAAGCCTTTAATCGGCCCTGTGCCATAAGCATAAAGCGCAATTGATGTTATAAGCGTGGTTAGATTTGAGTCCACAATTGCACTCATTGCGTTTTCATAGCCCTTGGCGATTGCGTTTTTTACTCCTGCGCCAGCTTTTAGCATTTCTCGTATGCGTTCGTTTATGATGACATTAGCATCGACTGCCATACCGATAGTTAGCACGATTCCAGCCATTCCAGGCAGGGTAAGAGTCGCTCCAAACATCGCCATAATCGCTATTAGAAGCAAGATATTTGCCACAAGTGCCACATTTGCTATAACGCCAGCTAGTCCATACACTACAATCATACAAAGCACCACAAGCACAGCACCAGATATAAGCGCTATCATACTTTGGCGTATGCTATCACTTCCTAGGCTAGGTCCAACTGAGCGTTTTTCTAGCATTTTTACAGGGGCCAGCAAGGCTCCAGAGCGAAGTGCGATAGCGATATCATGCGCCTCATCTACGCTAAATCCACCGCTTATTTGCCCACTTCCTCCGCCTATGCGCTCATTTATCACAGGGGCTGAGTAGACTTTTTTATCTAGCACGATTGCTAGGCGTTTGCCCACATTTGCTCCGGTAAAATCACCAAAAATTCTAGCTCCCTGGGCATTTAGCGTGAAGTTTATTATAGGCTGATTATTGTTTTGATCAAAAGCCACCTTAGCATCAATTAGCATAGCACCATCAAGCACGGCTAGTTCTTTTAAAAGATACTTTTGCGCTGGGTTTTTAGCATCCTCATACAGCACATCGCCATAGGCTGCTGCATCGCGCGCTGATATAGTCTGCGCCATGCTTTGACGCTCTTCATCAAGAGCCATTAGCTCTAAGTGAGCTGCTTTTTCTATTAGATCCAAAGCCCTTTGCTCATCAGCACTGGTTTTTATACCAGGGAGTTCAACTAGGATATTTTCCTTGCCTTGCTTGGCAACCGTTGGCTCAGCTAGACCAAAAAGATCAAGGCGGTTTCTTATGACCTCTACAGCTTGATCGATTGCGTAGTTTGCCGTGCTTAGCTTTTCTTCATCGCTTAGATGAAGCTCGTAGCTTAGATCTTTTTTATCTATGATTAGCCCTTGATTAGTAGCTAGCATTTCATCGATTTTTACGCTATCATCGCTATCAAGCAAACTAAAGGTGATAAGTCCATTTTCTACTTTTAGCTCGTCAATTAAAATATCATTTTTGCCAGTAAAATACTTTATACTTGAGGCTATGCTCTTTTCTTTGCTCTCGATCGCCGCAGCAGTTTCTACCCCAAGGAGCATATGAAGTCCACCTTGTAAATCAAGCCCAAGAGTGATCTTCGAACCCCAGCTAGTACCAAAAAAACTAGGCGCACAAAAAACAGCCCCAAAGCACAAAGCTACAAGCAAAATTACGAATTTATAAGTAATTCTTGCTTTTTTCATTTTTTTACTTCTGCTGCTGTATCTTCGTATTTTTTAGCTACAAAAGCACGATCAAGTCGCACAATTACATCATCATTAAGCTTAACTTTGATAAAATCGCCCTCGGCATTTACCACCTCTGCGACAAGTCCGCCGTTTGTGATGATTTTATCGCCTTTTGTTAGCGCATTTAGCATTTCTTTATGCTTTTTGGCTTGCATTTGCTGTGGTCTAATGACCAAAAACCAAAAAATCAAAACGAGAACCACCAAAGGTAGTAAAGATGAAAGTAGATCGCCTTGCATTGTCGTCCTTTAAAAAAAATTTAAGCTCGTATTTTAGCTTAAAAATCATAAAATCTAGCTTTTTAACTGCTATTTTATTAAGTATTTTTATTTATTTTAGTATTTTTGAAAATATTTTTCTTAGCATTTTGGGGCTTTTAGCATTTGTTTTTGGGGCTTTTAGACTAGTTTTTGTGCGAGAAAATGCTGCTTTTATTTGGCTCTTAACTGGCTTTTTTGTAGGAGTTTTTTGGTTTTATTGGATAGCTTTTAGCCTTGTTTATTATAATTTTGCTTATCTTATACCTTTTGAAATTTTTGGTATAGGCGTGGTTTATGGTCTCATTTTTCTTTGTTTTTATGTGATTTTTAGCTCTTTTGCTAGGCGTTTGGGGGGCATTTTTAAGCCTGTTATTTTAGCACTTGGCTTTTATCTTATCCAGTTTGTTCACCCTTTTGGCTTTAACTGGCTTAATTGGCATTTAAGCTTGATTGGCACGCCTTTTGAGCGAGTTTTTGCTGGGCAAAATGATAGCAAAAATCCACCTTTTAAAATAGAGCTGATTTCATCTAGAATTCCCCAAAACGAGCTGTGGCAAAGCTCACGCAAAAAAGAGCATTTTGTTAATAATCTAGCTTTGATTGATAAGGCTATAAAAAATGGTGCTAGGCTTATAGTCCTGCCAGAATCAGCCTTTGCGACTAATCTTAATCAAAACTTAGAGCTTATAGAGACTTTAAAGGAAAAATCACAAAAAATTGCTATTTTAGCAGGTGCAGAGGCGTATGAAAATGGCACTTTTTATAATAGTGCGTATTTTTTTGATGTTGGAAAGATGAGGCGCATTGATAAGCATATTTTGGTGCCTTTTGGTGAAGAAATTCCTTTGCCAGAGTTTCTTAAAAAGCCTATAAATGCGCTGTTTTTTGGTGGTGCTAGTGATTTTGGCAAAGCTGGTGATTTTAGCTATATAGAAGTAGAGGGCGTGAGATTTAAAGTAGCTATTTGCTACGAGGGCACAAGGCCCCAGCTTTATGCGAATAAGCCTGATTTTGTGCTACTACTTAGCAATGATGCGTGGTTTGTCCCAAGCACACAAAGCACGCTTCAAAACCTGCTTTTGCGCTACTACGCTTTAAAAAACGGCTCAGTGATTTTTCATAGTGCGAATTTTAATGATAAGAAAGTTATAAGATAGTTTTAGGGAATTCCAGAATTCTAAAATTCCCTAAAATAAAATCTAGAATTCTAGAATTCCTACAATAAATTCTAGAATTCCCAAGTTAAAATCTAGAATTCCCTAGATTTTAACTTGCTTTTATCGACTGACCCAGCCCTGCGGGGCTGTCGGCTGGAGCAAGTTTTAGAATTCGCTAGAGTTCTCGTCATTGCGAGGGAGCAAAGCGACCGAAGCAATCTCTAGAAATTCTAGAATTCCTTGGCTTTTTACCGCTGCTGCTGCGAAGTTTAAAGGACAGCGCAAATCTAGAATTCCCTAAGACTAAATCCAGAATTCCTAAGCTAAAATCTAAAATTCCTAAGGATAAAATCTAGAATTCCTTAAAGATTGCTTCGCTTCGCTCGCAATGACGAGAATTCTAGAATTCCCTAGGTAATTCTAGAATTCTCGCTGTCCTTTTGGCTTTGCGGTAGCGCGAGTTTAGGATTAGCTAGGGAATTCTAGAATTCCTACTCGTTTCTTAGCGTTGAAAGCACATCTACATTTGCAGCTTTTTTGGCTGGATAGTAGCTAGAGGCTGCTACGATGATAACAGCGCCTAATAGCGTAAAGACTAGATCCCAAAGCCCTAGCTCCATAGGTAGCTTGCTGCTGCCATACACATCAGCTGGTAGGCTAATGATATCAAAGCTGCCAAGCAGCCACACGCCAAAAAGTCCCAAAATAAGTCCGCAAATAATGCCACCACCACCGATAACTAGCCCCTGAGCAAAAAAGCTATTTTTTATCTCACGCTTACTTGCCCCAAGTGCTAAAAGCAAGGCTATTTCGCTGCGGCGGTTCATAACTGTCATCAAAAGCGAGCTAATAATATTTAAGCTAGCTACCAAAATAATAAGCATTAGCACGATAAAAAGTGCTCTTTTTTCAAGCTCTAAGGCACTAAAAAAGTTGCCATTTTGCTCCCACCAGCCAAGCGCGCGGTATCCTAGTGGCAAAACAGCTTTAATCGCTTCTATATCACGCCTTGGCTGGGCTGAGTAAATATGCACGCCATCCCAGCCTTGCGTGTTTAAAATGCGCCTTAGAGCATCAGCTGTGCTAAAAGCATAGCCCCTATCATAAGCAATAAGCCCTGAGCTAAACTCGCCACGCACAGCAAAACGCTTTAAAAGCGGATTTATCCCAAGTCCAGCTGGACTAGCTTCCATGAAAATTCCTGTGATTTTCTCTCCTAAAATCAGCGAAAACTCATCACTAAGCCCCTTGCCTACTATCATCTCAAAGCCTTGTGGGATGCCACTTTGCTCTAAGGCTTTGGCAAGCACGCTATTTACTGCTTTTTCACTCTCAAAATCCACGCCAAAAACAAGCGCGCCTTCCATTTTATCTCCACTTTTTAGCACAGCTTGCGTGCTGATATAAGGGCTCATTTTTAGCTCGCTAAACTCATTTTGTAGCTTGCTTACAAACTCATCGCTTATCCCGCCACGGTAAGCTGAAATCACGGTTATAGGATAGTTCATCGCAAATAGTTTTCGCTCAAACTCTTTATCAAAGCCATTCATTATACCCATAGCGATGATTAGCACCATAAGACCGATGCTAACTCCCACAAAGGCTAAAATAGAGCAAAGTGCGATAAATGGCTGGCTTTTATCAAAGCGCAAATAACGAAATAATAAATACTTTATCAAGGTTTGCCTTTAAGATTTTTTGATTATATACAAATACTCAGTCGTATGAATACTGCGAGCACCAAGGTTGCGGCTAGCGCGGTAAGCGTTGTATTTTTGCTCTATTACATTTAGCTTACCGATTTTTGCGCCAAAGACCTCAAAATCAGCCCTAGAAATATAGCCCTCATTATTAAAAGAAATCAGCAAATACTTTGCTTTAAAACTAGCTAAAAGCTCAAAAAAACTCTCTTTTGCCTTTGCTTTTTTGTTATATACGCTTTTGTTCCACTCTTTTGGAATTCCGCTAACTTCGCTAATATCTTTTGGCTTTTTATACTGCGCAATCAAATTTAACATAAAATAATTTGAGCCATAAGGGTGTTCATTATAAGGTGGGTCAAAATACGCAATATCCACTCTTTCGCAGTCCTTAGCAAAGTCTGCGGCTTCCTTTTGGCTCACAGCAAAATCACAAGAAAAGTTTGAAAAAACAGGCATTTTTAGCCTGATTTCACCTTTTATACGACCAAGCGCATTAGCCTTTTCTCCGCCAAACTTACCAATACCATTTTTGCCTTTATAAAATCCTTTAAAGACGCCGCCTGTGTTGTTATGAACGCTAGCTTCATAAATTAGCGGAGCGATGAAAAACTTTTGAAAAACTCTAGGTAATTTGCTAATCTCATCTCGCATAGTATCAATAAACATAGCGTTTTTTCTAGTAAAAAACACACGCTCTGCTCTTTTTATATTCTCATCGTCTTTTGGGGCGTAAAGCTCTGTAATAAAACCGGCTTTTAGCTCATTTATTTTGCTTAGAGTGTTATGGAATTCTAGAATTCCTAGCTCTAACTCTCTAGTAAAGTTGCTGAGATAACACTCATTTATAATGCGTGAGTAGCTCTCCAAGTCGTTTGCAAAAATCATTTTTGCGTGTTTTTTGGCTAGTCTTGATACCACGCCTGAGCCTGAGAATACATCAGCAAAGCTTATTTTATCATGCTTCATATCAGCCTTGATATCGCTAATAGCCTCATCAATAAGCCCTAGCAAAGAGCGTTTATTGCCAAGATAAGTAATAATCTGCTCTTTTAAAAACGCTGGGTTCTCGCTCATTTATTAACTCATTTACTTAGATTTTTGGCCCAGATTTGCCGCAGCAGTCTTTATACTTTTTGCCCGAGCTGCAAGGACAAGGGTCATTGCGACTAGGTTTATTATTTGGCAGGACTTTTTGCTTGCTTTGCTCGCTATCTTCACTCTCAAAGCGTATGTGGCTTAGAGTGCGAACTGAGCTTATTTTTAGGCTTTTTACTAGCTCTATGAAAAGATTATAGCTTTCTTTTTTATACTCAGTTAGAGGGTCGCGGTGATTGTAGCCTCTTAGGCCAATTCCTGCTTTTAGCGTATCCATTTGGTATAGATGCTCTCTCCACGCACGGTCTACGATTTGCAAATACAGCATTTTTTCTATGCCTTTTCGCTCTTCATCGTTAATTACGCTCATTCGCTCTTTGTAGTCATTTTCTATAGCCTTTTCTATTTCACCACAAATCTCATTAAAGCCCAAGTTTGCCAGTGTGCTTGGCTCTATGCTAACTCCGCTTTGCTCTAAAACTATATTACAAATAGCACTAGTGTCGATGTTTTCAGGCAAATCCCCAGCCATTACGCCAGCTGTGATCACCATATCAGCTACCCAGTCTTTGCGGTTTGAGCTGATTTTTTCGCTTATATCAGTGGCTGGGTCTAGCAGCTCATTTCTATATTTGTAGATGGTTTTTCTTTGTTCATTTGCTACATCATCGTATTCTAGGATATGCTTTCTAGCTTCAAAGTGTAGGCTCTCTACCTTTTTTTGAGCGTTTGCTACAGCGCGTGTTACAAGGCCGCTTTCTATACTCTCGCCCTCTTCTATGCCTAGTTTTTCCATTATGGTTTTGATCTTACCTGCGCCAAAAATGCGAAGTAGATTATCCTCTAAGCTTAGAAAAAAGCGTGAAATTCCCGGATCACCTTGACGACCTGAGCGGCCACGAAGCTGGTTGTCTATGCGGCGGCTCTCGTGTCTTTCTGTGCCTATGATATAAAGCCCGCCTAGTTCTCGCACTTCATCATCTATGCGGATATCCACACCACGACCAGCCATGTTTGTAGCTATGGTTACAGCACCTTTTGCGCCAGCACCTTCTATAATCTGGGCTTCTTTTTCGTGGTTTTTGGCATTTAGCACTGAGTGAGGGATTTTTTCTTTTACTAGTAGAGCGTGTAGGGCTTCGCTTTTTTCTATACTAGCAGTTCCTACTAGCACTGGTTGGCCTTTTTGGTTTGCGGCTTTTATTTCGTTAATTACAGCTGTGAATTTCTCTTTTTCACTTTTGAAGATAACATCGTTTTTATCGATTCTGCGTATAGGTAGATTTGTTGGGATTGAGATTACATCTAGTTTGTAGATTTGGCTAAACTCAGTGGCCTCAGTCTGCGCTGTTCCTGTCATACCAGCTAATTTTTCGTATAATCTAAAGTAATTTTGAAAGGTAATATCAGCTAGAGTTTGGCTCTCTTCTTGAATTTTTACGCCTTCTTTGGCTTCTAGGGCTTGGTGTAAGCCCTCGCTAAATCGTCTTCCCTCGCTAAGACGACCGGTAAACTCATCAACGATGATAATTTGTTCATCACGCACTACATATTGAACATCTTTTTCAAAAAGATTATGCGCTTTTAGAGCTTGGTCTAGGTAGTGGCTTAGAGCTGCGTTTTCTAGGCTATAGAGATTATCTACGCCAAAGAGTTTTTCTGCTTTTTCTATACCAGCTTCTGTTATCATGATATTGCGGTTTTTCTCATCTACTACAAAATCCCCAGTTGGCTTTGCGTGTGGGTCAGCAAGCGATTTTTCTGGCATTTGCCCACGAGTTAGAGCCTTGGCTACTTCATTTGCCTTTATATAGCCATCTAGCGTGCGGTTTGTAGGACCTGAGATAATAAGTGGTGTCCTAGCCTCGTCTATAAGGATACTATCAACTTCATCCACGATAGCAAAATTATGCCCTCTTTGAACCTTGCTGGCTATATCAAAGCACATATTATCACGCAAATAATCAAAGCCAAACTCGTTGTTTGTGCCATAAGTAATATCGCAAGCATAAGCTTCTTTGCGCTTAGCATCATCGCGTTCGCTACTTAGCACTACGCCTACGCTAAGACCAAGAAAGTTATAAATCTTCCCCATTTGCTCAGCATCTCGCTTTGCTAGATAGTCATTTACAGTAACTACATGCACGCCTTTGCCACTAAGAGCATTTAGCACCACTGGCAAAGTAGCAACTAGTGTTTTTCCCTCGCCTGTTTTCATCTCAGCGATTTTGCCATCATTTAGCACCATGCCGCCTATTAGCTGCACATCAAAATGTCGCATGTTTAGCACACGCTTGCTAGTCTCTCTAACTATGGCAAAAACATCATTTAAAGCATCTTTTAGGCTCAGCTCTTCGCTTCTAACGGCCGCGCGAATCACATCAAAAGCTGCCTGCAAGTCGCTATCAGTAAGACTTGCGTATTTATCTTCTAGCAAATTGATTGCGCCTGCTTGCTTGCGGTATTTTTTTACTTGTTTATCGTTTTTGGTTCCAAAAATTTTTGCTAGGGCTTTTAGCATTTCGTATCCTTAAAAATGTGTTAAGAAGTAGCGATTTTACCTAAAATTTTTTTAAATTTTGCTAAGAATTCTTATTTTAACATACATTATAGTATAATAAGAGCAAAATTTTTTGTGGATTTTATGATGAGAATTCTAGTTTTGATGATTATTTCGTGCTTTGTGTGGGCAAACAGCCTTGAGTTTGATACACTTACAAGTGAGTTTAGCCAAAGCGTAAGAAGCAAAAATAAGACCATCACCTACACAGGCAAATTAGTAGCAAACAGCAAATACGGCGCATTTTGGCACTACAAAAAGCCAGTTGAGAAGCTAATTTATTTTAATATCGGTCGCATAACCATAATAGAGCCAAGCTTAGAGCAGGCAATAATCACAGATATCAAAGACACCCCAGATTTGCGTCAAATCCTAAAAAACGCTACTGAAACAAACAAAGACCGCTTTGAGTGTGATATAGACGGCGTCCACTACACTCTAAGGGTGCGAAGTGGCGTCCCAGCACAGATAAACTACACTGATAAACTTGGCAATAATGTTACAATTTTACTCAAAAATGCTAAGAAAAATCAGCCAATTGATGAAAAACTTTTAGAGCCGCAAATCCCAGCAAACTACGATATACTAAGCGAATAAACAAGAACTCTTTACTAAAAGCAGCGCAGGAGGCACCAGCTATTAGCAGCCCAAAACTAGCAAAAAGCAAAAGAGAGAAAAAATGTGTTTTAGCTAGTTTGGTATTTCTAGTTTGAAAATTCTAGAATTCCTAGGGAATTCTAGATTAAATTTAATGTGGGAATTCTAGAATTCTTAATTAGCCAAATGAAAGGTGAAAAATCTAGATTTATAATCAGTATTTCCCACGCTGATATACTGTGCCACAGCTGCTGGGATATTGCCTAGTTCGTGGTATAAAAAGCCTAGAGCGATTTTATTTCCAGGGTCAGTTGGGTTTGTAAGCTTGGCAAGTTCTAGGTAAGCTACGGCGTTTTGCGGGCGGTTTGAGCCTATGCTAGCTACTGCTGCTAAAAATAGCGTATAAGCGTCTTGTTCTTTTTTGGTATGTACAAGGTAGTTGTATATCTCAAAGGCCTCATCATGGCGATTTGTAAAAAGATCAATATATGCAAGTGCGTGGCGAATCTCATCTGCTCTATTTTTTTCTTTTTTAAGGTCGCTTATTATGATACCCCGCCAAACATCGCTTAGACCTGAGATTTGAAGCAGTTTTACAAACTGTTCTTTTACTATATTTGAGCCACCATAGAGCGTATTTAGATCAAAGTTTGCACCCAAAAAGCGAATTTGAATGTTTTTTGCGTATTCTTTGATATCCTCCCTTTCATTGTGAGCCAAAAAATGTAAGATATTTGTAAGAATATCATTTGGCAATTTGCCTAGCAAGGAATTAGAGTAGATTTTAGCATCATTTTTACGGTTTAGTATCATAGCAGAAATGTAGCTAAATACCATTTTTAGCGTATCACCTTCGTCTTTGCCCTCATCTAGCCAGCGCGTTAGAGCACCTGAGTTATCACGCAAATATAATAGCAAGGTATTATAAAAGTTCGCATCGCCTAGAGTTTCATCATTTGTAATATTCTCGCTAACCTCTGCGTAAAGCTGACGATAATCACGCCCAGCCACCTGCGCACAAAGCACAGCATACACGCCAGCAAGGTGATTTTTTGGATTTAGGTGGTAGCTTATGACAAAGTGTTTATAAGCATTTGCATAGTCGCCTAGCTGAGCGTAGCTAAGTGCCAAATCATACTGCAAAATCGCATGCCCAGGATACTCTGAAACTAGAGCCAAAAACTCTTTATTTGCCACTCTAAGCTCGCTATTTATAGCTTTTTCTATGGTTTTTGACAGGCTTGCGTTTACACGGCTTATGATACCAGAGGTGCGCAAATACTCATCAGCATCCACGCCCTGAGATACAAAGGCACTAACTCCACCTTTTGCTATATAATCAATAGTTTGCTTAGCATCAAAGACCTTATAAGGTGTGTAATAAAATAGCATTGAAAAGGCGCTATTTTTATGAAAAAACAGCTTTTCATCAAAGTTTTTTTGTGCTGCGTTTATGTTAAAATAATCATCTTTTAGCCCAGCTTTTATAGGATAAGTACTAGCTACAAAAGTGGCGTTGCGCTCGTGAATTTCGCCTATTACTTCAGCTGCTGTCAAGTAAGTGCCGATTTTAAGCTGCACAAGAGAGCGAGCAAGCTTTGCTAGATCAATGTTTGAAGCTAGTGGATCTACTCTATTTAGATAATAAAGAGCATCATCGTAATTACCAAGTCTTGCGTGAAGTAAGCCCATGGGTAAGTTTGTATTATACCCCCTTAAATCATCAAGGGCTGCAATTGCATCTTTATCACGGCGAATTAGGCTTAGAATTTTAGATTTTAGATAGTTTGCGTTATTTGCATAAAAGCCATCTTTAATACTATTTAATATGTGATAAGCCTCTATATAATAGCCTTTGTAGTAATTTACAAGTGCACTATAGTAGATATACGCACTGGAATTTGGTGTAAGAAAAGCCCTAGCAAGGTCTATATAGTAGCGAAATAACTCTGTGTTATTAAGATGAAGTGCGCAAACTGCTGCATTTAGTGCTGAGACATCGGTGTGTTCTTGATTTGATATAGCTTTTTTAAAGTTCTCAAGCGCCTCATCAAACTTCTCTTGATTCATTTGCGATACACCAAGATTATAATATGAAAGGCTTTCATTATATATTGCTACATTTTCATATATTTTAAGGGCTTCTATGCGGTTACCGCTGTCATATAGGACATTTGCTTTTGCTATCATTTCTTCTATGCGACCTTTATTTATCTCATAGTAGTTTTGCGGCTCTTGTCTAGGCATGGTAGTTACTGGCACTTCTGGGACTGGGGCTGGTTCTTTTTTGCTACCTCTGCTAAGCAGCAGGGTTATTAGCACAATTAGCAAAAGGAGTATCACACCACCGCCAGCAGCTATGATGATTAGCATTTTTTTATTTAGCTTTTTTTTGCCTTTTTGCTCACCTTCTTCTTCGTCTTCTGCATCTTGGCTAGAACCAGCTGGCGCAACGGCTAGTTCTTCAAGCAAGACAAAATCATCTTGTCCAAACTCATTTTGTGTATTTTGGCTGTTTTGATCTTTTTTTTCTTTTTGATCGTCATCAAGTATGACTATTTCATTATCTGCTGCCATTTATGCTCTTTAGATATATTTTTCTAGCACGGCTGGGATTTTTATACTTCCATCTTTTTGCTGATAGTTTTCCATTATTGCTATTAGCGTTCTGCCCACAGCTAGGCTTGATCCATTTAGCGTGTGGCATAGTGTGTTTTTCTTGCCATCTTTGAAGCGGATTTTTGCCCTGCGAGCTTGAAAATCGCGTGTGTTTGAGACTGAGCTAATTTCTCTATATTTATCTTGTCCAGCTAGCCAGACCTCAAGATCTATGGTCTTTGCTGCGCTAAATCCAAGGTCGCCGCTACAAAGCAGCATGTGGCGATGAGCTAAGCCCAAAGAGCTTAGCAAATCACTAGCACAAGCTACCATCTCATCAAAGACTTTATCACTTTGCTCAGGCTTTGTGATACATACAAGCTCTACTTTTTCAAACTGATGCTGACGGATCATGCCCCTAGTATCCTTACCAGCAGAGCCTGCTTCTTTGCGAAAACACGCTGAGTAGCAAGTCATTTTAATAGGCAATTCATTTTCTGCGATTATTTCATCATTATATAGATTTGTTACAGGCACTTCGCTTGTAGGGATCAGGTATAGATCCTCATCATCTATTTTGTATAAATCATCAGCAAACTTTGGTAGCTGTCCTGTGCCAAAAAGCGTATTAGAGCTAACGAGAAACGGCACATTAACAAGCTCAAAACCACGGCTAGAATTAAAATCAATCATGTAATTAACAAGAGCCCTTGCTAGTTTTGCGCCCTGCCCTCTTAGCACAGAAAAGCGAGAACCAGCAAGCTTTGCGCCGGTGGCAAAGTCTATCCAGCCGTTTTTTTCAGCTAATTGCCAATGCTCTAAGGGCTTAAAATCAAAGCGAGGTGGCTCTAAAACTTTTTTAAGCTCCACATTTTCATCTTCATCCGCACCAAGTGGCACATCATCATCGATGATATTTGGCACGGCAGCGGCAACTAAGCTTAGCTTTTCTTCGCTTTCATTTAGGCTCTCATTTAAAGTAGCAATTTGAGCCTTTTTGCTATCAAGCTCGGTTTTTAAGGCGTTTGCGCTTTCTTTATCGCCATTTTTCATAAACTCGCCCATTTTTTTGCTTTTTGCGTTTTGCTCACTTTGAAGGCTTTCAATTTCTAGCTTGATTTTTTTATTTTCTTTGTAGGCTTCAAGCAGATTTTTTAGCACATCCTCGCCTACTTTTTTAGCTTTTAGTTTGCTATTAAACTCATCAAAGTTTGTCTCAATCAGTTTTAAATTTATCATTTTTGATCCTTAATTTTAGTAGAAATTCTAGAATTCCCTAGTTTATTTTTAATAAGAATTCCAAAATTCCCTAGCTTATTTTTAATAAGAATTCTAGAATTCCTAGAACACGCCAGCTAAGTCTCTAATCTTTGCCATTTTAGCATTTGCTAGCTCACTAGCTTTTTTTGCGCCAATATCTAAAATATCTCGCACCTCGCTTTTATGAGTGATGAAATACTCGTATTTGCTGCGCGCCCCTCCAAAATAGTCCAAAACCAGCTCATTTAAATAAGCCTTAAAATGCCCATAGCCCTCACCACCACGCTCATAGCGTGCTTTTAGCTCTGCTTGCCCACTCTCATCTAAAAACAGCTTTGCTATATTAAAAATATTACAATCTTGCCATTTTTTTGGCGCCTCTAATGGCGTACTATCAGTCACAACCAAGTTACATTGCTTTTTTAGCTGCTTATCAGTGCTAAAAATATCAATGGTATTTTTATAGCTCTTACTCATTTTTGCCCCATCTGTACCTGGCACTACGGCTACATTTTCAGCGATTTTTGCCTCAGGCAGAGTTAGAATTTCGCCAAAGTTATTGTTAAATTTAAGCGCCAAATCACGCGCGATTTCTACATGCTGAATTTGATCTTTGCCCACAGGTATGAGCTTTGCATCATATAGCAAGATATCAGCTGCCATGAGAACTGGATAGCTAAAAAGTGCGTGATTTGCTTCAATGCCCTTTGCTACCTTGTCTTTATACGCATGCGCACGCTCTAATAGCCCCATAGGCGTGATCCCACTAAGTATCCAGTAAAGCTCTAAAACCTCTTTTACATCGCTTTGAACCCAAAAAACGCATTTTGCTGGATCAATGCCAAGAGCCAAAAAAGCGCAAGCTGCTTCAAAGGTAGAGTTTTGAAGCTCTGCGCCTTTATTTGCGCTACTCATTGCGTGGTAGTTAGCGATGAAAATAAACATCTCATTTTGCCCAGCGTTTTGAAGCTCCACCATAGGCTTGATGCTAGCAAAATAATTGCCTAAATGTAATTTTCCGCTAGGCTGAAGTCCTGTTAGTATTCTCATTTTTGTCCCTTTAATGCTTTTAAAATCTCTTTTGCTATTTTTTTAGGGCTTTTATCTTCAGCTATAATGATTATATCAGCCTTTCTAGCATAAGCACTATTTCTTTCTTTATGTAGTTTTTTAGCTTTTTCAAGGTCTTTTAGCAGTGGTCTTTTGGCTAGTTTTTTAGCACTATTTGGCGCAGATTGTAGTCTTTCCATGATTTTAGCAAAGCTAGATTTTAGGTATATTATAGTGCCGATTTTTTTAAGATTTCTTTGTCTATAAAAGCCCCCACCAGTGCTAATAATAGCACCTTTTACATTATGCTCTAAAAACTTTGCTAGATTTTTCTCGGCATCCCTAAATGCCTCTTCGCCCTCATCTTCAAAGATTTTTGAGATTTTTTTGTTAAAAAGGCTCTCAATCATATCATCGCCATCAATGGCAAAGCGTCCACTAAGCTTACTTAGCTCCCTTGCCACAGCCCCCTTGCCAACACCCATAAAGCCTATTAAAACTATATTATTCATTATTTTCATCCTTTGATTTTCCTCTGCCCCTTGGCACTAAAATGACAGGCGTCCCACCTAGCTCAAAGCTAGCTCTAAGCTGATTTTGCAAGTAGCGCAAATAGCTAAAATGTAAGCATTTTGGCTTATTCATCACAAGAGCGATTTTTGGTGCTGCTGTATCAAACTGCGCAGCGTAGTATATACGCACCGCTCTGCCGTGTTCTCTTGGGATAGGATGGGCTTTTGTAGCAGCAGCTATTACTTCATTTAGCCTTGAAGTAGGCAGCTTTATAGTGTAGTTTTTATACACAGCGCAGATTAGCTCTTTTAGCTTTTCTACACGCTTTTTGCTAGTAGCTGAGAGTGAGATAATAGGCGCATAAGCTAAAAATTTAAATTTATCTCTAATCTCACGGCTCATGCGATCAAACTCTTTATCATCGCCACCTTTTAAATCCCATTTATTTAGCACGATTATCACGCCTAACTCAAACTCACTAGCAAGCCCAGCTATGCGCTCATCAAGCTCGTTTATCCCCTCTGCGCTATCAAGGACAAGCACAGCAATATCAGCATTTTCTAGCATTTTTTGCGTGCGGTTTAGTGCGTATTTTTCTATGCCTTCTATCTTGCCACGGCGGCGAATGCCAGCTGTGTCTACAAACTCTATCTCACGCTCTTTATTGCCATCATTTACGCTGATTTTTTCATTTACTGGATCTATTGTGGTGCCTGCTATATCGCTTACTACTGAGCGGTTTTGCCCTACAAGTGCATTTAGCAGGCTTGATTTGCCTACATTTACCCTGCCTATAATGCCAACTTTTATAGTTTTATTTTCGTAGTCAATATTGCTTTTAAATCTAGAATTCCTAAGGCTATCGCCACCCTCATCGCTCTCATCACTTTCTAGTAAACTCTCATCAAAATCAGCTAGAAAATCCTCTATGCTCTCATCATCTTCTATGCCAGTCTTAGCAGGCTCAAGGTGCGAGTATATCCACTCACAAAGCTCATCTGTGCCACTATTATGCGAAACAGAAATCTCAAAGAGTTTTTTTGCCCCAAAGCTAATAAAATCCTTTGCTCTTTCTTCATCACGCTTGCCATCTACTTTATTTACCACAAGCGCAGTAGGCTTGCCAAGGCGGTTTATAGCATAAAAAAGCTTTTTGTCAATCTCATCAGCATACAGCTTGCCATCTACCATAAAGACGATTATATCAGCCTCATTTGCCTCTGCTAGGCTGCGTTTTTGCACCGCAGCAAAAAGCTTGCTACTTTCATCAAGTCCACCACTATCAATAAGCAAGCACTCTCTATCATTAATGTTAATTTCAGTTTTATTCACATCTCTTGTGGTACCTGCCACATCGCTAGTTATGGCTATCCTAGCCCTTGCTAAGCGGTTAAATAGGCTTGATTTACCCACATTTGGACGACCTAGTAAAATTACTTTTTTCATATATTAAACCTTAAAAATTCGCTGATTATACCAAAATATCGCTAAAATTTGACTTTTTTAGCGCATTTTATGCCCACAAATACACGCCAAAAAGCGTGATAAAAAGCACAGGCAAAGTAATTTTAAAGCTAAAAATAAGATAAGTTTTTATGCTAATCTCGCAGTTTTTGCTTTTTAGTAAATACAGCCACAGCAAGGTCGCAAGCGAGCCAAAGTGAGTAAATTTCACCCCTACATTACAGCCGATGATAGCTGCGTATATAGCCTTATTACTACCCACACTCTCTAAGCTTATATCCATTAGCATCATAGCTGGTAGGTTATTCATAAGGCTGCTAAGAACTGAGCTAGCAAGCCCACTAGCAAGGACCAGCGCTAACTCGCCACTTTCTTTTGCTAAGAGTAAAAAACTGCTTAAAAGCTCTGAATACTGGGCATTTTTTAGCCCCCAAACTACTATATAAAGCCCCAGAGAAAACCACAAAATCTGCCACGGCGTGCGAGTAAAAATCACCCTAGCCCTAATCGCTCCAAGCCTAGCACAAATGCCCATAAAAACTACCGCCCCACCAAGCGCAAAAACGCAAAATGGCAAAGCATACGCATCGCCCAAACCGTATCCAACGAGCAAAAGCGCAAAAAATATCCAAGTAAAGATAAAAAGCTGCTTGTTTGCTACCACTTTAAATTCACTTCTAAGCACACTTATATCAAGCTTTGCGCTTAAATCTTTTCGCAAGATAATATATGAAATTAAAGTGCTTGCCACAAAAGAGAGCAAAAACGCTGCCCACATAGAGCTAAAATATCCCCAAAACGAAATGCCAAAAAAGCCAGCTGAAATGATATTTGTAAGGTTTGAAAACACAAAAGGCAAGCTTGCGCTATCACTCATAAAGCCAGTAGCAAGTAAAAGCGCAAGCGCTGAGCGTGGCGGCAGGTTTAGCGCCCTAGTCTGCGCTAGAATAATAGGTGCTAGTATCAGCACAGCCGCATCATTTGCAAAAAGCGCAGAAACTACGCCACAAAGCACCATAAGGGCAAAAAATAGCTTTTTTAAATCCCCACCGCAAGCCAGAGCCGCCCTAAGCGCAGCATGCTCAAAAAAGCCTATCTCATCAAGCACCAAAGAAAAAATAATAATGCCTAAAAATGCTAGACTAGCATCCCAGACTATGCTAAAAGCCTCTAGCGTATCGCCAAAGCTAACCGTCCCACAAACTAGACTAAGCACAGCACCGATAATAGCACAAGTGCCTATGCCAAGATTAAAAGGGCGGAAAATCACAGCAAAAATCGTAAGCAAAAAAATCGCAATACTAAGCAAAAGAATACCCCCACACCCCCAAGAAAAACCCTAGGAATTCTAGAATTCCTAGGCTAAGAATTCTAGAATTCCCAAGAAAAAACTAGAATTCCTTAAACTAGAATTCCTAGGCTAAAAATTCTAGAATTCCTAAACCAAGAATTCAAGAATTCTAGAATTCCTAATTTAGAATTCTTAAACTAGAATTCCCAAAAAAATCTAAAAATTCTAAGCCAAGAATTCTAAAATTCCTAAGAAAAAATCTAGAATTCCTAGGCTAGGAATTCTAGAATTCCCTAAAGAATTTTAGAACAATTTTTTCAAATTATTTAAAATATCTTTTGCCTTATCAGCCTTTTCATCATTGCCTTTAAAGGCTTTATCAATCAGCTTTTCTACGCCTTGTTCGGCTTTTTGTTGTAGATACTGCGAGCTAAGAGCGTATTTTGGCGCCTCAGTTGTGCCTGTGATATCTATGCCAATATCGGTTTTTTCATAGTTTGCGCTTATTGGGATGTTTAGAGCTTTGCTTTTTGTATTTATGCTAGCTTGCTTTACATTTATATCCGAGCGTTTTGAGTGCATATTTGCATCAAATGTGATTATATCACCTTTTATAGTGCCTTTTACCACGCCGTTTTCATAGACCTCAGTTGTGATATCACGGCCGCCAAGCACGCTAGAGATTAGCTCCGTTAGCCCTGTTTTTGCTAGATGAGCGTTTAGTATATTTGCGTTAAACTCGCCAAGCTTGCTAGCTGTGTTGTAATCAAAGGTCATATTTGTGCTGCCTATATAGAACTGCTCGTAGCCAAGGGCTTTTAGAATTTGCTCTATTTTTGCGTTTTTCATATTCGCATTTAGCACGCCTGATTTAAATGTTATATCAGTATTTGAGCCAAATATATTGCTATTTGCGCTAGCATTTATAGCCTGATTTGTGCTAGCGATTTTGCCGCTTACATTTAGCGGGGTGTATAAAGCCAAACCGGTTAAAAAGCTAAGCTTAGATAGATCGCTTACATTTGCGCTATAAGCAGCATCTAGGGCATTTTTTTGTAGATTATAGCTACCATCAAATTTACTAATATTTGCTATATCACTAGCAAAGTTTGAGCTAAAATACGCCACTGAGTTTGTAAAAGTTGGCTTAAAGTTTAGAGAGAATTTCACATTTTCAGGGAATTCAGTTTCAAGTAGCTTTGACATCGCAGCAGCGTTGAATACGCCGTTTTTCACGCTTAGCTCGCCTCTGCCATTTAGGTTTTGTAGATTTAGTCCATCTAGGCTTAGTTCAGCATTTACCTCACCATTAAAAAGCGCGCCAAAGGTAGTCATAGCAAGCACTTGTTCAGCTTTTATATTTTTTATGTTAGCATTTAGAGCTTTGCCTTTTACCTTAGCTAAGATTTGACCGCCAAAGCCTTTTATATCAATATCCCCGTCGCTTAACTCGCCTGCTTTTAGCCCCACATTTGCTTTTATATTAGCTGGACTTTTTGCCCCAGAGCCAAAGATTGCGCCAAGGTCTGCGATTTTGCCTGCTAGATTTATTTTTGCATCACCATTAGCTAGTGTGTAGCTGCCTTTTGCTCCTAGATTTTCTATCACAGGCGAGTTTAACACGCTATCAAAGTTCAGCACGCCAGAGGTTATTTCTAGCTTGTTTTGAGCATTAAAGCTTACATCGCTACTTAGATCAGAGCCTAGCAAAGCGTTCATTTGCTTATGATTTAGCACGCCGCTGCTTAGAGTTAGATTTGCGCTACCTTTTATTTTTTTAGTATCGTTTAGATTTGTGATTTTTGCTGTACCGCTGATATCGCTATTTGCTAGTGGCGCAAGTCCTGCTAGACTAAGGGCTTGTGCTAGTTTTAGATTTTTTATGTTTGCGTTTAGCTCATTGTCTTTAAGACTTGCTAAAATCTCTCCACCAAGACCGTTTATTTTAGCGTCTAAAAACTCCATTGCGCCATTTGCGATTTTTGTGTTGCCAGCTACTTTTATACTTCCATTTAGCTTTTGTTTTATGATAGGCTCTAGGGCGGCAAGATTTGCGATATCCAAATTAAAATCACTTATTATCTCGCCATTTTCAAAGTTATAGCTAGTATTTTTTGCGCTTAGGTTTGCTAGGGCTGATTTTACCCTAGTAGTAGCTGCTACTTGCTTGCCAAGAAGTTTTATATCGCTATTTAGGCTTAGGGCAAAATTTGCCGGTAAGCTAATGCCAAAGTCATTTTGAGCTTCTTTTGTGATGATGATTTTAGCTGAGTTTAGCTTTGCTGTGCCTTCTTGTCCTGCTATATCGGCAACTGCGCTTAGTTTGCCTGTGATATAGGCTTTTTTTAAGGCTATCATGCTAAGTGCTGCTAGGTCTAGCGCTTTAGCATCTAGTTTTAGCTCCAAAGGCGCGTAGTCTTTTATGCGGCTTGCGAAGCGAATGCTTGAGCCAGCTAGCGAGCCTGAGCCATTTGCTACAAAGTTATCAAAGCTACCAAGGGCTTCGCCTTTTAAGCTTAGATCAATTTGCATGCCATTAAAGCTTTTTGCTTGCGTGTTGTAATTTAGATCAAACTGCGATGAAAAAAGGCTATATTTACCCTTGCTCTCAACACCAAGCTCGCCATTTATGATAGCCAAAATATCAAAACTGCTAAATCCTAGCTCAAACTTTTCAAGCCGAAATTCCATACCGATTTTTTCGCTAGCGATTTTTTCTACAAAAGGCTTTAAAACTGAGTTGCCAAAAGAGCTAAAAAACACGCAGTATAAAGCTACTACTAGCACTAGCAAAATACCACAAATCCAAGCTAAAAACTTCATAAATACTCCTTAGAAAATTGCTTTAATTATAGTGTTTGGCTGTAAATTTTGCGTAAATTTATCAAAGGAATTCTAGAATTCCCTCGCTTCTTGCTAGAAAAATTTAGGAATAAAAATTGCTTATAAAGTCAAAAATTTTAGCGAAAGAAGGAAAAATGTCAGTAGCACAAAATGCTTTAGAACATCAATTTAATGTATCTCAAAGCTCCTCTCTTGTAAGCGTGGTAACTGATGATGATGATATTTTTATGGGAATAGCGGGTAAAATGCGCTCGTCTTTTTGCCAAGCAATCGGTCAAAAGAACAAAATAATCGCCTTTTACAGCCCAAACGAACTAGTCCAGCGCAAGTATCTTTTCAAGCTAATTGCCAAGATAAACTCACGCCTAAATGATGAAATAATCAACCTTCATCCATCATGGGCGACAAATGTAAAGCTTGCTTTTGAGCGAAAAAACTCGGTTCAAATCATCGTTAGCGTCCACCTTAGCTTTGATAGAAACTCCGTGATTTTTGATACCAAAAACTGCGATGAAGTGCTAAAAAAATACTTTATCAAAATGCTAGGCGCAAAACACGAAAACTTAGCTCATTTCTCACGCTTTATTATCCAAGATACAAAGCAGCTTGAAGCCTTACAAGACTTGCTAGCTTTTAAAGAGCATTTGCGCTATATCATTAACTTTGAGTTTGATAGGGGCGAGTATGAGAGCTTTTGTGAAATGATATATAAGCTTAACTCAAAAGGCTACAAAATGCGCTTTAATGCACTAGCAAGCTTGCTTGAAGAGCATTTTGCTACGCTTGAGTGTTCGGTGGGCGATGATTTTAACACCGTTAGGGCGCAGTATTTACGCCTAAGCAAGCTCTATCACCCAGACCACGCCAGTGGCAATGAGCAAGAGTTACGCTCAAAATTTCAAGAAATCAGCTTTGCTTATGAGGCTCTAAAACCTTTTTTTACCGAACAAGACAAATACCTAAAAGGAAGTGCATGAAACTTGGAGTAAATATCGATCATATCTGCGTTTTGCGTGCAGCTAGGGGCGTAAATGACCCTGATATCATAGCAGCGATGTTTGCAGCTATTAAAGCAGGAAGTGATCAAATCACCGTTCATCTGCGAGAAGACCGCCGCCACATAGACGATGATGATGCTAGGCGCATAAAAGCACTTTGTAAAGTGCCTTTAAATATAGAGTGTAGCATAGATAAAGATATAATAAATATTATCGCAGATATCGCTCCACAGCGTGCTACCCTAGTGCCTGAAAAGCGTGAGGAGCTTACGACTGAGGGCGGACTAAATACAGACGCAAAAGGGCTAGAAAAAGCAGTAGAAACTCTAAAAAAGTCTGAGATAGAAGTTTCACTTTTTATAGAGCCTGATTTAGTAGCGATAAATAAAGCAAAAGAGCTAGAATGCGAGTATATCGAGCTTCACACCGGTGCTTTTGCAAATCTTTATCTCATGCTAAACTCAAATCTAAGCCAAAGTAAATATAGCATAAAAGCACTAGAACTGCCAAGGGCTAAGCTAAAAGAAATGCTAAAAAAAGAGTGCGAGCGCATAAAAGCAGCCGCAATCTACGCAAAAAGCCTAGGGCTAGAAGTAGCCGCAGGTCATGGACTAAACTACCAAAACACGCCATTAATTGCTAGCATTCCTCAAATCTGCGAGCTAAATATCGGTCAAAGCATTATCGCTCGTTCTACTATTACAGGCTTAGAAACAGCTGTAAAAGAGATGAAAGAGCTAATAAAAAATTGCTAGGAATTTTAGAATTTCTAGAATAAATCTAGAATTCCTAGAATTTCTAAATCAAGAATTCTAGAATTCCTAAGGTAAAAAATACCCCATAGTCCCAAAACGCTAGGAATTCTAGAATTCCTAAGCCTTGTTTGGTTATGGAATTCTAGAATTCCAAAAAAAGACACCCCCTAACCCCCAGAAAATCTAGAATTCCCCAAAAACGCAGATAAAGCAAGAGAATTCTAGATTTTAGTGGGGTTTTAGGAGCGGCAGCTCCTAAGGGTTTAGGGCGTATCCCTTATAACATTTGCGAGCAGTGGGGCTTGCCCCACTAAAGCGGAGCAAAAATCTAGAATTCCTAAGAATAAATCTAGAATTCCCTAAGGATGAATTTAGAATTTCTAGAGATTGCTTCGCTTCACTCGCAATGACGAAAATTCTAGAATTTTTAAACCAAGAATTCTAAAATTCCCAAGCCAAATTAAGAATTTTGCGCTAATTTTTCATCTAGGATTTTTTGCATATTTTCTCTTATTTTAGCTAGCCACTCGCTACCCTCACTAGCTACAAAACTAGGCAAAAACACCACTTTAACCACGCCTTTATTAAAAGAAAGTTTCTTTGAATCAATTATCTCTTTTGAGCCTATTATAAGCACTGGCTGGACTTTTAGTCCTAGTTTATTTGCGATGATTTGCGCGCCACTTTGAAACTTCAAAAGCTTTTTGCCACTACCTCTAGTTCCCTCTGGAAATATCGCCACAGCCCCACCAGCTTTGGTAAATTCGCTAGTTTGCTTGATGATATGGACGATTTCTCTTGGGTTTGAGCGGTCTATTAGTATACAAGCCCCAGAGCGAAAGCCAGCACCCAAAAGCGGCACCTTGCCAAGTTCTTGCTTTGCTACCCATTTTATATCACCTGGATGAAACTCATCAAATATCAGTATATCAAGCAGGCTTTGGTGATTTAGCACAAAAAGTTCGCTACTGCCATCAAACTCGCCCTCAAACTCTACTTTATATCCTACGATAGTGCGCACGACCTTTGCTATCACGCGTCTAAGCGACCTTTGCTTGCTAGGAAAAATCCGCATAATAAGCACGATAAAAGCAGTGATACCAAAAAGCAAAAAAGCTATAAAAATACCTTTAATTTTGCGCAAAAATTCCATAGTTTTACTTTATATTTTCGTTTCTTACCCAGCCGATCTTGCCATTATCAAGTAGTATTTTGGTATATTTTTCTTGGCTTAGCAAGACCTGAACTTTCTCATCGCTACTAGGCTTGTAAAACACGCTAGAACCATTCACTGGCAGTATGGTTACAGCTGAACCTGCTTTTATATTAGCCCCAGCAAAAGGCCTAGCATCATAAAACGCATAAGCCCCAAAAATCACTGCTAAAACTAGCCCATAATACGACCGCCATAGCATAAAGCTAAGCAAACAAAGAATAATTAGCGCATAAACAGCAATTGATTTATAAGCAGCAAACTCGCTAGTTACTGGATTTAGGCTAGTCTGCGTGCTAAGGTCATTACTAGCTGGCTTTACTAGTGCTTCTATGGTCTCAAAGGTGTTTTTTGTGCTATTAAAGTAGCTAAATGTGATTTTCTTTGCCTCGCTTGGAGCGATGAGCGAGTAAGTAGCGGTTGTTTTTGTCTCTCCGCCTTTTATATTATCTACTCCACCCCTTGCACCATTAAGCGGGACTTTAAACTCGCTTAAAGTAGCGTTTGTAGCTTCTAGTTCTAGCGTAATTAGGTTGTTAAACTCATCAAATTTGCTAGCCTTAAAGCTTTTTAGCACCAAAGAACTAGCCACGACATTACAAAAATCATCTTTTTGTGCTAGTGGCTTTATGAGCGGAGTTTGACTCTCTGCGCTTTGCCTTAATACAAACTCTCCGCCACGCTTTAAAACCACAGCGATATCATCTATATTAGCATCATCACTATGAGCAATGAACCACAAAGTAGCCTTGCTTTCATTTTTTGCGATATCTACAAAGCGCACTTTTGGGTTTAGATTTTTGGCGTTTTTTAGCTTTAAGCTAAGCTCAGGGCGAAACTGCGCAAGACTATCTCCTTTTAGCGTGAGTTCTATGCCAAAAGGCTCGTAGATATAAACTTCTTTGTTTAGAAGTTTTGCTTCAAGTTCTATTTTTATAGGTTCTTTTTTTTCATATAATTCTGCCCCGCTAACATCTGGTTCGTCGCTACCGGCTATATTTCTTAGCTCATTTGGGCTTAGTACTACATTGTTAAAGTTTTGCGCATTATTTTTAGGGCGAGGTTTAGTTTCTTCTTGGCTAGGTTTTTGTGGTGCTGTGATTTGTAGCGGATTTTTGTTAAAAACACTAGCCTCATTTGCGCCAAGCACGCCTAGCAAAAGCGCAAAAAATAAGGCAAAAACTCTACTTAGCAAAGAAAACCTTTTAGCATTTTTAGCCCATCATTTGAGCCAAGCATACTCTCGCAGGCTCTTTCAGGGTGAGGCATAAGCCCAAAAATGCGCTTATTTTTATCGCAAATTCCAGCGATATTTTGCTGTGAGCCGTTTAGATCAGTTGGCACGCCTTTTTCATCGCAGTATTTTAAGATGATTTGCTCATTATCATTTAGAGCTTTTAGCGTGTTTTTATCAGCAAAATAATTCCCCTCACCGTGCGCTACTGGAATTCTTAAAATCTCATTATTTTTTGTTTGGCTAAGGAAGATATTATTATTTGAAATTACTTTGATATTTGTAATTTTGCTAATAAAACTCATGCTGGAATTCCTAAGCATTGCTCCAGGCAAAAGTCCAAGCTCCAAAAGCATTTGAAAACCATTACAAATGCCAAGCGTTAGACCACCATTTTTAGCGTGTTTTACAACAGCACTCATAGCAGGGCTAAACTTCGCAATAGCGCCAGTTCGCAGGTAATCTCCATGGCTAAATCCACCAGGAAGCACGATAAGATCAGCTTTTATATCAGTTTCTGTATGCCAGTAAATTTTAGTTTTTGCCCCAAGCAAATCAAAAGCATAAGCCGTATCTCGCTCACAGTTTGTGCCAGGAAAGGTTATAATTGCTACTTTCATTTTAGTATCTCGTAGTCTTCTATTACAGGATTTGCTAGCAGTTCATCGCACATTTCTTTGATTTTTTCATCGCTTACATCGCCATCAAAATTTATTACAATTTGCTTGCCGATGCGAACTTCTTTAACACCAGCAAAGCCAAGAGAGCTAAGAGCGTGCCTTGTAGCCTTGCCAGCAGGGTCAAGCACACCTTCTTTTAAGAATACATTTATTTTTACTTGCATTTTTATCCTTTTTATAAATTTTATAGGCTCAGCTTGCGTACGATTTTTGCCTAGCGAGCCTTGCGCAGCCCAGCGTCTTACGCAGAAGCTTCTGCTTGCTTTCCTGTGCCAAGGCTTGAAAAGCTGTCACAGAACTTCTGCGAACGCTCCGCTACGACGCTCCACGGCTAGCGCTGCGGCTCGCTAGACAAAACTCGCCTCGCAATCTTAGAGCCTATTTTTGCGACAAATTTTAAAGTCTAGAATTCTAGAATTCCCTAGATTTTGAGAATTCTAGAATTCCCAAAAGCAAATTTTAGAATAGGTGTAGTTTGCTTGTTTTAAGCTAGGTGCTTTGCGTAGATAGAACATTAAGAACACCCAAGCAAAGTGCCTAGCTTAAAATGAGCAAAATCCGTCACTAATAACAATTTGCTAAAAAAGTTTAATTAAGAATGCGTTTAAGCACCTCTTCATAAGCCACTTTCACAGACCCCCCACCTATATCTTGACGGAAAATATCCTTATCCATCTTTGCGCCTGTTTTAGCATCCCAGAAGCGACAGCTATCAGGACTGATCTCATCAGCTAGTATGATTTTGCCGTCTTTATCACGCCCAAACTCTATTTTAAAATCCACTAGTTTTAGCCCCTTGCTAGCAAAAAACGGCTTTAAAATAGCATTGATTTTTCTAGCTTGTTCTTTGATATAGTCTAGATCTTTTTGCTCGCCAGCACCTAAAATAATAGCATGCTCATCATTTATGATAGGATCATGCAGCGCATCATCTTTGTAACAAAACTCAACCAAAGCAAAAGGCAGCTCTTTACCCTCAGTTATGCCAAGGCGTTTTGTAAGGCTCCCTGTGGCGATATTTCGCACGATTACTTCAAGTGGCACGATAGAGCATTTTTTTACCACTTGTTCTGTATCACTTATAGTCTCAACTAGTGCTGTTTCTATGCCGTTTTGCTCTAATAAGCCAAAAAGCTCAGTAGAGATTTTATTATTTAGCGCGCCCTTGCCGCTTTCATTGCCCTTTTTTGTCGCATCAAAGGCTGTTAAATCATCTTTAAACTCAGCAATAAGCAAATCGCTATTTTCAGCGACGCTCCACATTTTCTTGCCTTTACCCTCGTAAATCATCTCTTTTTTTGTCATTTTTGCTCTCCTTTTTGACTGATTTTTTCAATGATTTTTACGCTATCAATTGCAGTTTTTAGCTGGATATCCTCGTAGATTTGCGCAGCTGTGATGATGTTTTTATCATCATTTTTACTCTCTTTTTTGCCCTCAACCTTTTCTAGTTCACTTTGTAAATGCGCTTTTAGATCACTTTCTTTTAAAGTAAGATTATTTTCTTCATTTGGCACCTTGCCAGCATATACTACTACATCAGGTTCTACGCCTACTGCTTGTATAGTCCGGCCGCTTGGCAGGTAGTATCTAGCCACGGTTAGGCGGATAGCTTCTTTATCATCTACTGGCATTACAACTTGTACGCTACCTTTGCCAAAGCTTTTTTGCCCTATTACCACCGCTCTTTTAAAGTCTTGTAAAGCCCCGCTTACTATCTCACTAGCACTAGCTGAGCCCTCGTTTATCAAAACTGCAAGTGGCAGGTCAGTTACTTTTTTCTTAGGATCAGCCTTGTGGGCTTCGTTATTGCTCTCATCTCTGCCTTTTTGACTTACTATCACGCCATCGCTTACAAAAAGATTTGTTAGCCCCACAGCTTGATTTAAAAGCCCGCCTGGGTTATTGCGCAGATCAAGCACTATGCCACGAACACTTTTATTTTTTTCTATGAATTCCCTAGCTTTTTTCTCCACATTTGCATCAAAGGTGCTTACACGCAGATACAAAATATTTTCGCTAGGAACTAGCTTTGCGCTTACGCTTTGGACTTTGATTGTATCACGGATGATATGAAATTCCAAAGGCTTTTTCTCGCCTTTGCGAACTATGGTGATATCCACGCCGGTTTTTGGCTTGCCACGCATTTTGTTTACAGCATCGTCTATGCTCATGCCAATGGTGCTTTGCCCATCAATACGCAGTATCACATCACCTGCTTTTATGCCAGCTTTAGCAGCTGGGGTATCGTCAATCGGTGCTATTACAGATACTGCGCCGTCTTTCATACCTATGGTAATGCCAAGTCCGCCAAACTCGCCACTAGTAGCGATTTGCATATCTTTAAAGGCTCTTTCATCAAGGTAGCTTGAGTGCGCATCAAGATTGCTAAGAAGCCCTGAAATAGTTTTGTTTGAAATATCTGTGAAGTTTAGATCATCAACATAGTATTTCTCAACCACAGCCATAGTTTTAGTGATCTTAGAAAGCTGCTCTAAGCGTGAGTCCCCAGCACTCGCAGCACCTAAATGCGAGACTAGACCAACGCCAAAGACTGTAAAAAAGCCAAAGGCAGTGAAAAATGATTTCATTTTTTTGTCCTAAAAGTAAGTTTAAAAGCTACGATTTTAGCGCAATTTTTCTAAGATTTATATTAAAATTTGCCTAGGAATTCTAGAATTCCTTATGAATTTATATCTAAGAATTCTAGAATTCCTAGGCAAATTTCCTTAAATTTTAGCACTCTAGCATAAAGAGTGATAAATTTTCTAAAAAACCTTGACAAGACTATACTCAATGTTATATAATGCCAAGTGCAATTTTTTTTAAAGGGGTAACAAATGGCAAACATACTAGAAATCCTTACAAATCAAGCTAGAAGCACCTTAGAAAGCTCAGCTAGCTTAGCAATCAGCTCTAAAAATCCTGAAATTTCTAGCCTACATTTTCTTTGGGCTATTATCAGTGATAGTAGCTCAGTGCTAAATCAAGTATTTAACAAAAGAGATATAAACCAAAGCGCACTAATGCTTGATCTAAAATCAAGCGTAGGCTCTTTGCCAACTAGCTCAAATGTAAGCAAAGAAAACATAAAAATAGGCTCTGAGCTACTAAATAGCTTGGAGCTTGCTAGAGCAAAAATGCTTGAAATGGGCGATAGTTTCATAGCACTTGACACTTGGCTTATCGCAAATAGCTTAGCTGAGAGCAAAGTAAAGCAGATTTTAGCCAAATACATTGATATTAGCGAGCTAAATAAAGAGCTAGAAGCCATAAGGGGTGGCGCAAAAATCACAAATGAAAGCAGTGATGAAAACCTTGATGCGCTTAAAAAATTTGGCGTGGATCTAAACGCAAAAGCCCTTGCTGGCGAGCTTGATCCGGTTATTGGCAGAGATGATGAGATTACTCGCATGATGCAGATTTTGATCCGCAAGACAAAAAATAATCCTATATTACTAGGCGAACCAGGCGTGGGAAAAACGGCGATTGTAGAGGGCTTAGCGCAAATGATAGTAAAGCGTGAGGTGCCAACTAGCCTAGCAAACAAGCGTGTAATCGCCCTTGATATGAGTGCTTTAATAGCTGGCGCAAAGTATAGAGGCGAGTTTGAAGACCGCTTAAAGGCTGTGATTGACGAAGTAAAAAAGGCTGGAAATATCATACTTTTTATAGATGAGATTCACACTATCGTGGGAGCCGGTGCATCTGAGGGCAGTATGGATGCGGCAAACATCCTAAAACCAGCTCTATCTCGTGGTGAGCTACACACCGTGGGAGCCACCACGCTAAAAGAGTATAGAAAATACTTTGAAAAAGACGCTGCCTTGCAACGCCGCTTTCAGCCTGTATCTGTGGCTGAGCCAAGCGTAAATGAAGCCCTACAAATACTTCGCGGCATAAAAGACCGCTTAGAGGTCCATCACAATATCCGCATAAATGACGCTGCCTTAGTCGCTGCTGCAAAACTTAGCCACCGCTACATTAGCGGACGCTTTTTGCCTGATAAAGCAATAGATCTAATAGACGAGGCAGCAGCCGAGCTAAAAATGCAAATAGAAAGCGAACCAAGCGCACTAGCAAAGGCTAAGCGTGAAATAGAAACGCTTGAAGTAGAAAGAGAAGCTCTAAAAATGGAAAATAACGAGCAAAATGCCCCTCGTCTAAATGAAATAGAAAAAGAACTAGCAAATCTAAATGAGCGTAAAAACGCCTTAAATGCGCAGTTTGAAAACGAAAAAGCTGTATTTAGCCAGATTGCCGAGCAAAAAAAGCAAATTGATTTGCTAAAAAACGAAAGCGAGCAAGCCAAGCGTGAGAATAAATACGAAAAAGCCGCCGAAATAGAATACTCAAAAATCCCAGAAGCTGCCAAAAAAATCAAAGAGTTAGAGGAAAAATGGGAAAATATGAAAAAAGCAGGCGTGCTGCTAAAAAACGAGGTTGATGAAGACTTGGTGGCTTCTATTCTTAGTAAATGGACTGGAATTTCAGTCTCTCGCATGCTAAAAAGTGAAAAAGAAAAATTCCTTGGCGTAGAAGAGCACCTAAAAGAAAGTGTGGTAGGACAAGATAAAGCCCTAGCTGCCTTAGCAAGGGCAATTAAACGAAATAAAGCAGGTCTTAGTCCAAGCACTAGACCTATTGGCTCATTTTTGTTTCTTGGTCCAACCGGTGTGGGAAAAACGCAAAGCGCAAAGGCTTTGGCGAAGTTTTTGTTTGATGATGAAAAGGCGCTAATACGCTTTGATATGAGTGAATATATGGAAAAGCACAGCGCCTCTCGCCTGCTAGGTGCGCCTCCGGGCTATGTGGGCTATGATGAGGGCGGACAGCTAAGTGAGGCGGTTAGGCGCAGACCATACTCTGTGCTACTTTTTGATGAAGTAGAAAAGGCTCATCCTGATGTGTTTAATATCCTATTAGGAATTCTAGATGATGGTAGGGCAACTGATAATAAAGGCGTGGTGGTGGATTTTAAAAACACCATTATAATTCTAACCTCAAACATTGCTAGCGCAGCTATTAGCGAGCTAAGTGGCGAAGGCAAAGAAAATGAAAGGGAAGCTGCTGTAAAAGCCGAGCTAAAAAACTACTTCAAGCCTGAGTTTATAAACCGCTTAGATGATATAATCATCTTTAATCCACTAGGCCTAAATGAGCTAAAAGGCATTGTTAGCATTATGTTTAAAGACTTAGAGCTTGCTCTTGCTAATCGTGGAATAAAAGCTAGCCTTGATGAGAGTGCTATAAAGCTAATTAGCGATGCTGGCTTTGATCCAGTATATGGTGCTAGGCCACTGCGCAGAGCCTTATACGAGCTAGTAGAGGATAAAATCGCAGATGAAATCCTGCGCGAGAACATAGCTAGCGGCGATGAGATAATAATAACAGCCAGTGGCGATGAAATAATCATCAAAAAAGCCTAGAAATTCTGGGGAATTCTGGGGAATTCTAGAATTCTAGAATTCCCTGGGTTTACTCTATCTATTACAGATTTTTATATTTTTTAAGCATAATTACAAAAACTTCTTAGAACAGCTAAAATAAGGGCGCATAAGACAAGATTACAAACGCCGTAGATGCTAAGGCTTTTAAAAAAAAATATTTAGTGATTTTTTAAAGTAGTGATTTTTAAAAATAAGTGGCGGACAGGGAGGGATTCGAACTCTTGTTTGCTTTTTTATTGATTTTTTTATATATTTTTGCTATAATTTTACCATGTCAAAAAAAGAAAAGATTACACAAGATATACTAGATTTAAGAGTTTATCTAGTCGCTTTGATAGCTAGTTTTGTAGCTTTGATTGGTTATGTAGTTAATCACTATGATAAAAACGATTTTTTATTTTATCTAGCTGGTATCACTACATTTTTTGTATTTTTCCTTATTATTTATGTTCAAAATAGACTGAATAAAAAGAAAGATGAATTAGGGGGCTTGTAATGTATTTTGCTAGTTTTATTTTGATTTTTGGTGTTTTGGCTCTTGGCTATCTAGCAATTTTTGCTTCTACAAAAGAGCCTAAAGAGGCTTAATTTATCTATGGACTTTCAAAGTATAGTTTTGGCTTTTGCTAGTGTTGCCCTTGTGTTTGGTAGTGCTGTGATATTAAAGCTTTTATACGAAGTAAATAAGCACAAAACTCTAAAATCTACTTAAAATTTAGGGGCTTTGCCCCTATTATTCTGCTAATTCATGTTTTGGTTGTTTTCTAAAAAATCTAGCTAAAAATACTCCAAAAATTAAAGCTGCTATTGCTGATCCGCCTATTCTATACATTTCTGCTATTGCGCCTGATCCCTCTCTCATTTGCTTTTCTCTTACATTTTCATAAATGTAGGTATCATCCGTGATTCTGTATTCTTTTATTCTATTTCCTAGTATTAAATTTTTCTCAAATTCTTTGTTTAGTATTTTTAGCTTATTTATTTCTTTTTTTAGTTCTCTGTTTTGCTTTATTATTTCGTTATTTATACTTTTTAATCTTTCATTTTCTACTATCATTTTTTTATAATTTGTATTATCGTTTATTTTTTCTATTATAACTTTTGTTCCATTTTTTTCTTTGTATTCTAAAATTAAATTTGCTTGTGCTTGTATAAAAAATATTGCTAAGATTATATATTTCATTCTAATTCCTTTCTTAGAATTCTTGCTTTTATATCTGCTAAGTAAAATTCTTTTTCTTTTTCGCTTAATTTATTGAAATATTTTAGTATTTCACTTAAATTGTCTGCATTATCTATTTTTTCTTTCTTGTATTCCATCACAATTTTGTATAAATTTGGCTTATCTGCGCGCCAATTATAAATGGTTGGCTCACTAATATTCAAAAAATTACAAAATTCTTTTATATTCATCTTGACTTCTTTTTAGTTTTTTGCTAAACTTCTAAAATAATTTAAGTGAAACACTTAAAGTAATTTTATGTTTTTTTGCTTTCATTCTAGCATAAAAACGCTTAATTATTTTAAGTCCGACCCTAGATGTCGCTAAACTCGCTACTTCGCTCAAATGTCTCGCATCGGTAACATTTGGGCGTCGTATGACAAAAACCGATGAAATATTTTCTTTAAAGGAGTAGCCGATGGCTCTTATAATTCAAAAACAATTCTCACTTAATTACGAAGTGACAGGTGGCATTTGCCGTATTACCAAAGCAGGTTCAATGGTTGTTAACGGTCAAAGTGTTAATTATGGTAACTCTGTTCGTGTTACTACTACAAATATTATCGATAGCGATATTGACCCTGAAACTGGTGTTGCTAACACAAGACAAGAAGTTTTGAACTTAAAAATTCTTTGCCAAACTCCACAAGAAGCAGGTCAAATAGTAAATACTTTAAAACCACTTTTAGCTAAAGGTGAGCCTATTTATTTTAGTGGTGGCTTGCCATCTAGAAAACAAGATGGCTCTATTGAAGTAGTGGTAGAAATGCCAAAATTAACTAAGGCTAGTAAGTAGTTACTATGGGATGGGCTTCTTATTCTTTTATGTTCCCTGAACATATTTGGGAATTTTTGGATAATTTAGATTATCCTGATGGGTTTTTAGCATCTTTGATAGAAAATAGCAAAGAATATAAAAACTTTGTTAGCTCTCAAAATAGCTATAAGGATGAGCCTAGTCTTTTTGACTAGCTAGCAAGTGGGGGCTTTGCCCCTGCGTTTATTTAAAAGAGTGCTTTCTTTCTTTTTTCATCACCTAAAAGCGCCAAAAAGCACTCTTTTAAGTAAGCCGTTCGACTTACTTGCCAATACTATTTTTTTGAAAGGAGTTTTCCATGTTTAAGACTGCGAAAACAAAACTTTTGGCTCTTGGTGCTGCTGTGCTTGGCTCTGCTAGCCTTGCTAATGCTGCTGTTACAGTAGGACAAGATGGTGCTATAAGTGGTAGCCTAGATGTTGCTCCATTTATGAGTGGTGCTGGCGTTGTTATCGTTGCGCTTGGTGCTATGTGGGCAATCAAAAAAGTTATCTCTCTACTTCGCTAAGATTAACTTTTTGAGTGTCAAACTCTGCCCTTGCTGTTAATTAGACCCTATCAGCAAGGGCTAAAGGTTTTAAAAATGGATATACCTGTAAACAATTTTATTTTATTTTCTAATAGTTTCTTTGGAATTTTAATTGTAGCTCTTTTTGCGGTAAAAGGTATATTTTTTGCGATAACTGTTTTTAACCGAGAATAAAAATGAATTCTTACTCTGAAACTTGTATAAATCAAGGTCTTAATTTTCTTTGTATGACTGATAATGACTTTGCTTTTTCTATGTCTATTACAGGAATTCTAGTTGGCTTTTGTTTTATGTTTATTTCATTTCTTATAGTTTCAAATATAAAGGCTTAGTTATGGCTGATAAAAAGATGTTTCCTAATATTTTGGATTATATTGACAAAGATAATAATTTAGATAAAGATTCTTTTTATAATGCTTTTTCTGATATACAAGGTTATGCTGATTTAAAAAATTATGATTTAACTGGCTTAGTTGATTTTGTTAATTATGATGGCGATGATATTACTTCTGCTATTAGGGAGTGGTCAGATAATTCTAATTTTGGTGATACTAGGAGTTTAGGTGATTATCTTTCTAGCTATTTTATTGATGCTTACGAAACACCTTTGTCTAATTTAAATCGTTATAATGAAGTTCTTTCTAATAATCCTAATGACCCAATTTTAGAATTTTTCAAACTTGAAGCTGACAAATCTAACGATTATTTAAATTATTTTTTCAGTTCTGCTAATCCTTTGGACTCTATGCGTTCTAATGATAACTTCGATTTTTCTTTTTCTAATTTAGATATTGCTCCGTTTATGTTTTGTGCTTCTATCTTGATAGTTGCTTTATTTTCTGTATGGATAATCAAAAAAACTATAAGGCTTTATAAATGATTTTAGAAATAATGAATAACCCTGCTTTTGATTATTTTTTTAGCATATTTTTTTGGTTTACAGTTTCGGCTCTGCCACTTCTGCTAGTGACTACACTTTTCACTAACAGGCTTATTAAATAGTATTGAGTTTTTGGGTGGCTTTTAATTTAAAAAGCTCTAATCACTAGAGCTGTAAAGGATAAAAAACCGATGAAATATTTTCTTAGAATTCTTGCTTTTTTGTTTATTGGTTTTAGTTCTTTATATGGTGATACCTTAGAACAAGCTCGTAAGGCTGCTAATCAGAGTATTGCATCTGCAATTGAATTTGAAAAAAAAGGTGTTCTTTTTAGCAATCTTGGTTGTTCTTCTAAGGGTTGTTTTATTAAAATTGATAATACCGTTTATTCTGTTCGTTCACAGCCTGATATATGTATTGGGACTAGTGGTAATTATGGTTGTTATTCAAATAAAACGGAATTAACATATTATGTTGAATGGAATGGTTGTTTATATAAACCTTGTTATTTTTCTTGGAGTTCACCTAGTTCAAATCCTTGTAAAGATTCAGGTTCTACTTATTGCGAAATTATTGGGACTGCTCCTTATTATAATAGTTCATCGTTTAAAGCTTCTCCTGTATGTTCTTTAGATGAAAATAACAATTTTTCTTTAAAAGACGGTAAATGTGTTCCAAAATGTGTCAACCCTGAAAATGGTGAGCAAGGTTTTTATAATGATAAAAAAGAACGCTGTGAATTTTGTTCTTTTGGTGCTACTTTTGATGAAAATGCTGGAATTTGTTCTAATTTTAAATGTTTTGAATTAGAAAATAAAATGGAGCGTTTTGATTGTATGTGCCGTGAGGGTGGTCACGGTGCTGGAGCTAGTGTTAAAACTTTTGTTACAGGTGCTGGAACCGATTGTTCTATTACTTGCGAAGATGGTTCTACAATATCTACTATTTCTAATATTAATGTTTTTAAACAGCTTTTTGATACTGTTTTTAATGGTGGTTATATTCAAACTACTTTTAGTGATACCACTAAATTTTGCACAGTTGATAATTCTACTAATATTGACCTTGTTGACCCAAGCGATTCTGAATCCGAGCAAGGTGGCTCTCAAGGTGGTTCTCAAGGTGGCGAACAAGGTGGCGAGCAAGGTGGCGAACAAGGTGGCGAGCAAGGTGGCTCTCAAGGTGGCGAACAAGGTGGCGAACAAGGTGGCTCTCAAGGTGGCGAACAAGGTGGCGAGCAAGGTGGCTCTCAAGGTGGTGGACAGCAAGATGGTGTTAGTAAAGGCACTATAACTATAAAAGACCCTGTTACTGGTGAAGAGAAAGTTGTTGAAATTGGTAAAAATGAAAAAGAAAATTCTATAAGCTATAGAGACCCTGAAACTGGAAATCAAGTAGAAATTAAACCTAAAGATAAAACTGGTGGCAATATTATTACTATTACAGATACTATTACTGGTGAAACTAAGACTGTTGAAATTGGTAAAAATGATAATAGAAAAAATGAAATTAGCTATAAAGACCCTTATACTGGCAAAGATGTAATTATTGATTTAAGCCCTAAAGATACAGATAAAGCAGATAATTCTCAAGCAGAGAGCGGTAAAGCAGATAATTCTCAAGCAGAGAGCGGTAAAGCAGATAATTCTCAAGCAGAGAGCGATAAAAAGAATAATGATGATTTTGAATTTAAAGCTCCTAATTTAGGTGCTTTAGGCAATGCTAATGATTTTGACACTGGTGGTGTTTTATCAGGCTTAAATGATGAGCTTGATAGTTTGTCTGATGATAATTTAGGTCTTTTAAATAGCATTGTTAATAATGTTACATCATATATTGATGATTTAAAAGGTTCTTTAGATAATGTTGCTGAAAAGGCTTCTGCTTTGAGTAAAAACCCTTTTTCATCATCAAATGTCACTAGCTGCGCTATTGATTTTAGCCTTTTAGATAAAAGCATTAAAATTGATTTATGTCAATATATTTCTCAATTTAAAAATCTTTTTTATGCCATTTTTTACTTGGCTTTAAATGTTTTCATAGCTTTTGGGATGTTTAGATTATTCGTTTTAATTTTGGTATCTATTTAAGGAGTTTAAATGCCTGCTTTTGTTGCTTGGATAGCTAGAGTTATATCTCTTTTGTGGAAGCCTTTTTTTGGTGTAATTACTGGTTTTTTTGTTTGGCTTTTCCCTATTATAAGAAGTTTTTTTAGCCGTAAAATTGCTAGTGGCAGATTTTTTGCTACTTTTGCTAGCTTGCCTTTTGTTAAGAGTGCTTTAGTTTTTTTCTTTGTCAGCGTTGTAGGTGTTTTTGTAAGCACTTATTTAGCTTTAGTAGATATTTACTTAAGAATCAGAGATGGTTTTGAACTTTTGATTAGTTCAGGCACTGGCACTGATTCTCTTAGTTTATTTTATGATTTAGCAAATTCTTTGGGTATTATGGAAGTTTTAAAAGATACTTATTCTCTTTGGTCTCCAGTTTTAATTAGCTTGATTTCTTTTGTTCTTTCGGTTCTTTATTATAAGGCTGTAATGAGATTTATAACATTTACTAAGCAATTACATCTATTTGGTGCGCAGTAGTTATGTCAATTCGTTACATTGTAGGAAACCCTGGCAGTGGTAAGAGCTATTACGGCGTAAAAGTGCTTTATGATGCTTTTATGCGTCCTAAGCATAAAAGCATTTTTAGCGTTATGCCAGCAATTATGAAAGCTTATAAAAACAATGAAAAACATAAAAGTCTAGATGAAATTTTAAAGGATGATGAAAAGAGAGATAATGATTATTTAGTTGCTTATACAAATATAAATGAGTTCAAATTTGAGTTATGCGAGAAAATAAAAAAGTTAGATTTTGTTGACCTTGAAAATAAATTAACAATGCTTTATACTGAGTATAAAAACAATAAAGATAGTGGCGATAAAGAACTAATTGAACTTGCTAGCGAGCTTGGACTATATAAAGCTTTATTTGTTATAGATGAAATACACAATTTTTTTGACAAAGATAATGAAGTTTTGCGCTGGTGGCTTACTTATCATCGCCACCTTTACCAAGAATTGTATTTAATAACACAAGATTTGAGCCTAGTTAGCAATGAGTATAAAACAATCGCAGAATATTTTTATAAAGCAGTAGATAGTAGTAAGCGATTTTTTAGCAAGAAATTTAGATATATTCAATATTCAAGCTATAAGCTATATCAAAAAGATATCATCAGCAAATTTCTTGTGGATTTTGAACAAGAGATTTTTAATCTATATCACTCTGGAAATAATGGAATTGGTAAAAGTGCTGTAAAAAAGTTTATGTGGATTGGAATTCTACTTGCCTTAATTGTATTTATACTTTTTAAAGTCTTAATTAGCGTATTTTTAAGCCCTGATGAAGTAGAAAAAATAGATGAAAAAGCTATAAAACAAGATTCAAACTACACTATTAAAAATACTGAGAATTTTAGAATTAAAAAAGAGCTTGAAAAGTTAAAAGAAAAAAATGTAGATGATTTATTTTATTATTCTTTTACTTGCTATGAAAATTTATGTTCTTTCTCTGGTTCTATTGATTTATTTAGATATGAAATTTTAGTTCATTTAATGGGGACTACTGAACAAGTTTTTAGTTTAAAACGAAGTTCTGGCTTAAAAGGTGGGGTTACCTATGAAGTTCTTTTAAAGAACGATGTTTTTAAGCCTCTAAATATAACTTACACACAAGGAAAAACCGATGAAAAAACTTTTAATAATGACTTCTCTAGTCCTGATTTTGGTCTTGGAAGTTTCGGCAATTCAAATAAAAAGTAATTTGTTAGAATTTGCTAATATTGCTGCTAATACAAATAAAACTCAAATTCTTATTAGCGGCTCTTTAAAGCCTGATGATTATTACTTTTTTACTGACCAAAAACAAGTTAATGTTACTTTGTCTTTATTTAAGAAAATGGTTGAGCTTCAAGGCTTGCGTTTTTTAAAGCTTGATGACTTTTATTTTGTAGATATTGACAAAAGTTTAAACGCTAATAGTGATTTTAATTCTACCAGTTATGAAGAGCCTGAAAATCTCTACTATATAAAAATGCAGGGCAATAGCTTTGCTGAATTAAATGCTATGCTTAATCAATACGACAAAAACGCTACTTATATAGCACAAGATAATGCTGCTGTCATCAAGGCTACTGAAAAGCAATATAGCGAAATTTTAAGCTATTTGCCTAACTTTGATAATAAGATTGTAGAGCAAATTCGCTTTAAAATCACTATTTTAGAAACTGATTTAAGCGATTTACGCAAGCGTGGCACAGAAGTTAATTCGCTTTTAAAAGCCGTTGATAGTAAAGATTTTCGCTTTTTCTTTAATATGATAACTGTCCCTTATATTGAAAATAGCAATGTTATTACTCAGGCTGCGGACTTTTATGGAGTTCTAAACTTCTTAGACCAAAACTCCATAACAAAGATAAAATCTAGCCCTTTTGTGGTTGCTAAGTCAAATAGCGAAGTGTTTTTTAGCTCTGTTAAAACTATACCGTTCTTAAAGAATACTAGCACCTTTAATCAATATTCTACTCAAAGTCAAAATACTTATGATTATAAGGATGTTGGACTTACGCTAAAACTTCGTCCTGTTGTGGTTGGTAGTAATATTGATGTAGATTTGGATTTGACTTTTGAGAATTTGCTAGCAAATAGCGACAAGCTAACGCCTAGCACTAGCAAAAAGCAATTAAAGTCTAGTTATCGCTTAAATCGTGGTGAAATCATTGTTCTTAGTGGAATAAATCAAGATATAGAAACTAAAGGTCGCACTGGTATACCACTGCTAAAAGATATTTGGCTTTTAAAGTATCTATTTAGCACTGAAACTACTGATTTAAGCAATAGTATCTTAACTATAACGATTGAAATCGTTGATGATGAAGTCAGCATTGCTAAGGTTTTAGAAAAAAGTAAAGATGATGATAAATAGTTTTTGCGCCGCTGGGTGGCTTTTTTAAGCTAGTCGCAAAATTTTTTAATTTTTTCCCTAGAAAAAATTAAAAAATTTCTGTCTGCGACTAGCCGATTTTTTTGTTAGCTTTGAAATGCGCTTAAAAAGCGTGTTTCAAAGCGTCAAAAAAATCTGAGGTAAAAAACAAATTTTTTAAAAGCTCTGATTACAAGAGCTGTAAAGGATAAAAAACCGATGAGAAAAATTAAGTTTGTTGATGATGGGCAGCCAAGTCTATTTGATGAGAACTTTGGCGCTGCGTCTGCGCCTGTGAGCGGGGGGCGCTTCGCGCCAACCGCGAACAAAGCAGCGCCTTGTCAATTTAATAAAAAAATGCCAGCTTTTGACTATATCGTTCTTTCACGCACTTATGGTGTAAGTGATGACGATTTAAAAGAAGCAAAAAATAAGCTTGCTTTACAATCCAAATGGCTAGAAAGCCAAGAATATATTAGCGATGTTACTGGTGAGCTAAGAACATTTTTAGATTTTACTATGTCTGCTAATCACTCTAAAAAGTATTATGCTGAAGTATGGAATAGAACAAATACTATAAGCGATTTTATGCTAAATCATAATCACCGCATAGCATTTCTTACAATTACGCTAAATGGCTGCTTTCGCCGTGCCTTAAATGGCGATTACTCACGCTTTAAAATCCAAGATGAAAAGAAACTAAGCCCTGAGTTCTTTGAAAAAAAGCTAAATTGTGAGCCTTGTGGTATAAAAGATTTAGTGGATTTATTAAATTATCAGTGGCACGCATTTTTTAAAAGAATTCTAGCTTATCTAAAAGGTTCAAAATATTTTTACATTCGTGCTTTTGAACCGCATAAAGACGGAGTGCCACACATTCACGCCTTAATCTCTTATCCCAAGGAAATACACGAAAAAGTGCTACAAGCTTACAAAGATATATTTAATGCTCCCCAAAACCTAAAAAGCACTTATCTAAGCAAAGAACAAGTAAAAAATGGTGAGATTAACGGCTTTCAATGGAGCATAAATAATCCAGCAGGCTATGTTTTAAAATATATAAATAAAAGCTTTATTAACTGCCTAGAAAATAAAGAGCTTAATCATCAGCAAGCTTGGTATATAAAATATAAAGTTCGCCGCTTTACTACTAGCAGGCACCAAATTCCGCTGTGGATATATAGAAAAATTAACTTTTTCAAAAAAGATTTTTATAACCTTTGCTTGCTTAAAGACCACAGTGATTGGTTTTGCGAGTGGGATTATAGCTCGCAATATTTTAGACTAAGCAATATGAAAACTACTGAGCTAATAAACTATGAAAATGGCGTGCTTGAGTATAGCATTCAAGGCAAGATTATTCATCGCTATGAGAAAAAACTGCCTAAAAAGCCTCAAAGGCAAAAGATAGATTTGCGAACTTATGATGAAAAAGATAAAAAACCTTTTGGTCGCTGGGAATGTCGCAAGCCGATAAATAGAATGAAAGATTATGAGTTTTTGGAGTATTTCAAGGCTCTTGCTATTAGCAATTCACCTCACTATGCGCTTTGCGTAAATGAGCTAATAAAGCGTGGCATGAATAAAATCTTTGGTATTCCAGACCGTCAAATAAGTCTAAATAATGCTATTGATGATATTGATGTATTTGAGTATAACTACTATCTAAATAAATAAGGAGATTACAATGATGCGTGATTATTTTTTAATAAATTGTAAGATTTTTAAAAAAAATCATAAAAAAATTTTAGAAATTATAAAGTCTGAAAAAATCAAACTTTGTGGAGAATTGATTTTTTATCTTAAAAGAAATAATCATCAGCTTTATGAATTTGTTTGTGATAGATTTTCATTTTATGAGAGAATTTTAGATTTTCAATATTTGGAAATTTGTAAAAATGATAAAAAATCTTTTTTAGATTTTTTGGTTAAGCGTTTTCTTTATCGTTGTCTTAATATGGGTTACAGTTTTGATGAAATTGAAAAAGCTTTAAAAGAAAATCTTTATATTTTAGAGGAGTAAAAAATGGCTAAAAAAGATTTAGAATCTTATTTTGTTTATTTAGAGAAAAAAAAGCTTGTTTTTGAGATTATAAAAAAACAAGATATTTACTTTTATTGTGATTTAGTTGTTTATTTAAAAAATAATGATTTTGAACTTTACCATTTTGTTACTAAATATCCTGCTCTTTTTGATAGATATTTAAATACTAAATATTATAGAGCTCATAAAAAAGGTAAAATATGACTTTTGAAAAATATTCTAAACTTTGGCTTGATTTAGGTCAAAAAAGCTGGAAGCCTAGCACTTATGATAAAAACTGCGGAATTGTTAAAACTAGGCTAAAAGACTTCGCAAGTCTTGATATAGATGAGATTAAGCCTAGTTTTATTAGACTTTGGCTTGCTAGTATTGATGATGTTAGCAATAAAAGTAAAAAGCACTATATAAGCGCATTAAGTGGTATTTTTACACTTGCTTTGCAAGATGAAGTTATAAATAGAAATCCTATAACCTTTTTAAAATCTTTACAGCATACTAGCCCTAGAATAGAGCCTTTTAGCAATGATGAAGTAACTGAAATTTTAGCTGAGAGCAAAAAATATAGCCAAAATTTTCAAATATTCGTGCGACTAGGCTTTTTTACTGGTATGCGCACTGGCGAGATTATAGCATTAAAGCTAAAAGATATTGATTTTGTTAGTGATATAATTTCTATAAATTCTACTCGCTCTCGCTTTGGCGAAGGCACTCCAAAAACTGCTAAAAGTATGCGTAAAGTGCCGATTTTAAAAAATCTAAGGCAAACTTTATGCGAGTTTATAGACAGCCGCAAGTTTTTTAGTGGATATTTGCTAGAAAATCAATATAATAAGCCCTATAGAGATTCTCAAATTTTTCAAGATATTTGGAGCAAAATTCTAGCTGATTTAGGCATCAAATATCGCCGTCCTTACACTATGAGGCACACTTATGCGACTTTTATGCTTACTAATAACTATGTAACGCCTGTAAAGCTTGCTGCCCTGCTAGGTCATAGCACGCCTAAAATGATTTATAATGTTTATGTAAATTATGTTAATCAAAATTTACAAGATTTTAACCGAGATTTAAAGTTGTATTAAGCTCGCCTAGGCATAGGGAAACCAAAAGCTAAAAAAAGTTGCTTGAAATGATGATTTTATGGGCATAGTGGCGGACAGGGAGGGATTCGAACCCTCGAGGCCCGGTTAGAGCCTGCACCCTTAGCAGGGGTGTGGTTTCGACCAACTCACCCACCTGTCCAAGTTCTTTTTAAAGTAAAAAGAACTGGAATTATAACACGAAAAGCTTATATTTTACTTAAAATTGAGATAAAATTTCTTTTACGGCATTTTTTGGATTGCTAGCTTTGTAAATCGGTCTACCAATTACAATAAAATCAGCTTTGTGAGACTTTGCAAAGCTTACACCAGCTACTCTTGATTGATCATCTTGAGCGGAGGTCTCACCACGCAATACAGGGCGAATCCCAGGACAAAGCGTGATAAAATCATCACCGCAATGCTCTTTTATCATCTTGCTCTCAAAAGCCGAACAAACCATACCATCAAGCCCAGATTCTTTGCTTAAAAGCGACATGCTACGCACAGCACTTTCTATATTTGTGTGATAAATATCGCTAAATCCGCTCTCATCAAAGCTAGTTAGCGCTGAGACTGCTAACACTAGTGGGCGGTTTTTCTCACTAGCGATGCGCTCCATCACTGCTCTCATCGCCACAGCACCTGCGCTTGCGTGGATGTTTATCATATCCACCCCAGTCTTGCACAGCTCGGCTGCTGCATCACTCATGGTATTTGGTATATCATAGAGTTTAAGGTCTAAAAAAATCTTAAAATCGCTGATTTTTTTAAGCTCACAAATAAAATCAAGCCCATCTCTATAAAAGGCTCTCATACCAACCTTTAACCATAAATCAAGCCCTTTTAGCTCACTAGCAAGCCCTAGACACTCATCACGGCTAGGCAAATCAAGTGCTACACAAAGTTTCATTTCTCATCCTTTCTAGCTCGCTTTAGCGGCTGTTTTGCGGCTGTTTTGCTGGCTGGGCCTGATTTTGCTGATTTTTTAAAGCCGCTTTCTTTAGGAATTCTAGAATTCCTAAGCTCATTGTTCTCTTTATCCTTAGGAATTCTAGAATTCCTAGACTCGTTTGGTTTTAGGCTCTCTTGTATTGCGCTTAGATTTTCATAGAATTCTTTTGTATCCACAGCTGCGCTTGTTACTGGGCTTTTATCTTTTGCGATATTATCTAGCACGCCATTTACGAGCTTTACGCCGTTTGTAGAGCCAAACTCACTAGCCAAAGCCACAGCCTCGCTAATCGCCACCCTAGCCTCGCAAGTCTGCGCTAGTATCTCATGCGCCCCAAGCCGCAAAATTGCCCTCTCCATAGCCCCAAGTTCAGCTAACTTAAAGCTACTTAGATAAGAGTTGATTTTTTCATCAATATTATCAATATTTTCTAAAACACCACCAAAAAGAGTCTCGGCGAAATTTTTTTGCTCGTTTTTTATCTTTTGTTCAGCAAAATACTCGCTAGCAAAATCCTTATTAAATGTATCCATTTCATGCGCGTAGAGAAAGGTTATGACAGCTTGGCGCACTTGATGACGAGTTGCCATTATTTAAGCCCATCAAAAAGTGAAATAAGCTCAACTAGCCCAGCCATCGCCTCAAAGCCTTTATTGCCAGCCTTTGAGCCTGCGCGCTCGATAGCTTGTTCTATGCTATCAGTTGTTAGCACGCCAAAGGTTACTGGTTTGCCGTGTTTTAGGCTTACATTTGCGATGCCTTTTGCCACCTCAGCGCTAACATAGTCAAAATGAGGCGTGCTACCACGGATCACCGCACCCACGCAGCACACAGCATCAAACTTGCCTGAACTAAGTGCTTTTTCAAGCGCAAGTGGTATCTCAAAAGCCCCAGGCACAAGCAATAAACTAAGATTTTTCTCATCTCCACCATGACGGATAAAAGCGTCTTTTGCGCCCTCAACCAAGCGGTCTGTGATAATGTGATTAAACCTAGCGTTAATGATAAGCACACGCTCTTTGCCACTTAGGGCTAGTTTTCCTTCGATTATTTTCATTTTTTTCCTTTTTACATTTGATTTCAAGCCTTAATTATAACAAAGTTTAAAATTATTTTTGCTAGAATTGACAAATTTTTTTTTCTAAAAGGCAAGAAATGCATAAAAAATTCTCCAAACTAGGCTATATTTTAGCCATGGCTGGTTCTGCTATAGGACTTGGCAATGCATGGAAATTTCCTACAATGACTGGCAATCACGGAGGATTTGCTTTTATTTTTCTTTATTTTGTGCTTACGATTTTGATAGCTTGTGTAGCTTTTTTGGCAGAGGCTGGCATAGGCAGACTTAGTGGTAAGGACACGCCAAAGGCTCTCATAGAACTAGCACCAAAAGGGCAGAGATTTTGGGGGCTTGGCGGATTTTTTATGATTACAGCTTTGCTTATTGCTTCGTTTTATCTTGTGGTTATCGGCTGGATTTTATACTACGCTTGTCTTAGCATTGGTGGGCTTCCAGCTAGCACAGATGAGGCTGGCAAGCTTTTTGATAGTCTTATTAAAAACAATCTAACAAGCGTTTTGTCCTGCTATTTTGCGGTGCTTTTCATCACTTTTTATACAGTATCAAGAGGTATAAAAGAAGGTATAGAAAAGCTAAATTTTATCTTAATGCCTAGCTTGTTTATTTTGTTAATTGTGATTTTGATATATTCATTTACTTTTAATAGTAGCGGTTTTAGTGGGGCTGTGAGTTTTATTTTTACCCCTGATTTTAGCAAGATTTTAGACCCTGAGCTGATACTAGCTGCCATGGGACTAGCGCTGTTTTCGCTCTCACTTGGTGTGGGGACGGTTAGCACTTATGGGGCTAGCTTGGGTGAGGATACAAATCTTTTTAAATCCTTATTATATATAGTAGGGCTTAATATCTGCATGGGAATTCTCATGGGGCTTGTGGTATTTAGCTTCGTTCAAGTAGCACCTGGGGCCAGTGCTAACGATGGCCCAGGGCTGATTTTTGTCTCTCTTGCTTCGCTTTTTGGCGAGCTTGGAGCGGTAGGCTCTGTGCTTGGGTTTATGTTTTTTATCTCACTGCTTTTTGCTGGTATAACATCTGCTGTATCGATGATAGAACCAGCTGTAAGATACTTCGAGGATGAAAAAGGCATAAGCAGAATCAAATCTAGCGCAATTCTTGGAATTTTGGTCTTTGGGCTTGGAGTGCTTTGTGTGCTTAGTTTTTATGAGCCTACAAAAGATAGTTTTGCTATATTTGGCAAGAGTATTTTTGATATATTAGATTATGCTACTTCAAATGTACTTATGCCGCTTGGCGTGCTGTTTTTTAGCATTTTTGCTGGCTGGATAATGCCAAAAGAGCGATTTTATACACTATTTTTAAACTACGCACCAAAGTTTGCGGTGGATATTTGGTATTTTATCTTGCGATTTATTTTGCCGATTTTAGTCGTTGGAATCGGTATTTATAGACTTAATTAAGGAGAGATTATGCATAAAGAAGCGCATTTTTCGCGTGTTGGCTATATTTTGGCTATGGCAGGTTCAGCTATAGGGCTTGGGACTGCGTGGAAGTTTCCTACTATGGTGGGGCTTGGTGGCGGTTTTGCTTTTATTTTGGTGTATTTGGTGCTGTGTCTGGCTATCGGTGCGGCTGCTTTTTTAGCTGAGGCTTTGCTAGGGCGTGCTACTAGGCGTGATACAGTAGGCGCCATCTACGAGCTAGCACCAAGTGCTAAAAGAGCGTGGAGCATTGGTGGGTTTTTTGTATTTGTCAGCATTATGATAGTGCCCTTTTATCTAGTTGTGGTTGGCTGGATATTTTACTACGCAATGCTGTGTATGTCGCAGCTGCCAACTGATCCAGTAAGTGCAAAAGAGGCCTTTGGCTACCTAGCATCAAACAATATTTTTGGCGTTAGCATGGGCTTTCTTATCGTTTTTGCTCTTTCAATCTATACGATTTTAAAAGGCGTTAAAAAAGGAATTGAAAAGTTAAATTTAGTGCTTATGCCAAGTCTTTTTATCTTGCTTATAGCCTTGGTTACTTATTCTGCAATTTTTGGCAATTTCGCAGGTGCTGCTAGCTTTTTATTCACCCCAGACCTCTCAAAAGTCCTAGATGCTGACTTGCTGCTAAAAGCCCTTGGGCTTGCTATGTTTTCTATGAGCCTTGGAATGGGAACGGTGTGTACTTACGCAGCAAATACTGATAAGTTTACTAATCTTTTTAGCTCGGTTTTTTACATCATCGTGCTAAATACCATGGTTGGCATTTTAATGGGGCTTGTGGTCTTTAGCTTTATACCTATTGAAAATGCTAGCGAAGGACCTGGGCTTATTTTTGTAAGCCTTGCTTCGCTTTTTGGTTCTATGGGCGTGGCTGGGCAGATTATCGGCTTTGCGTTTTTTATGGCTTTAATTTTTGCTGGTATTACCTCTGCTATTTCTATCATCGAGCCTACGGCACTATTTTTGATGAATAATGTCAAAGTAGAGCGTCCAAAGGCGGTGGCGTATTGTGCGGTGTTTATTTTCGTGGTGGGCTTTATTTGTATACTTTCTTATTACAAGCCTAGCGCAGAGGTATTTACATTTTTTGGAAAGAGCTTTTTTGATTTGCTTGATTATATTACCTCGATTATTCTTATGCCTTTGGGTGCTTTATTTTTCTGCGTGTTTGTGGGCTGGGTCGTGCCAAAAAGCACTCTGGCTGAAAACCTAAAACACCAAATGCCAAAAGGCGTTTTTGAAATCTGGGTGTGGGTAATACGCATTATCGTACCAGCGGCGATAATTAGCGTGGGAGTTTATAATTTTTTATAAAGAGCATAATACACTAGGAATTCTAGAATTCCCTAAGGATAATCTAGAATTCCCCAAGTCTTGTGTCATCCCCCGACTTGATCGGGGGATCTCATCACAGAGAATTCTAGAATTCCATATAAAGATCCTCGGGTCAAGCCCGAGGATGACATAGTAGGGAATTCTAGAATTCCTAAGAGAATTTACTAGAAATTCTAGAATTCCAAAAAAAACACTCCCTAACCCCCAGAAAATCTAGAATTCCCCAAAAAACGCAGATAAAGCAAGAGAATTCTAGATTCTAGTGGGGTTTTAGGGGCGGCAGCCCCTAAGGATTTAGGGCGTAGCTCTTATAAAATTTGAAAGCAGTGGGCAAACCCACTAAAGCGAGCAAAAATCTAGAATTCCTAAGCTAAAATCTAGAACTCCTAAGGCAAAAACTAGAATTCCTAGCTTCGGTTGCTTTGCTCCCTCGCAATGACAAAATTCTAGAATTCCCTAGGGAATTCTAGAATTCTCACTGCCCTTTGGACTTTGCGGTAGCGGCTGTTAAAAGCTAGGGAATTCTAGAATTCCTAATAATAATTCTAGAATTCCTAGGCAAAAATTCTAGAATTCCTTAGAAGAGAGGTTGTCTAGAATTCCTAGGGGCTTTTTGCGTTTATATCATTTAAGAATTCGATCGCCCAAACGAGAGTATATCACTTAAAAAAATGACAGGGGAAGTATAATAGAATTCTAGAATTCCATATAGAGATCCTCGGGTCAAGCTGGGGGATGACATAGTACGCCTTGTTTAGCTATGGAATTATAGAATTCCAAAAAAAGACACCCCCTAACCCCCAGAAAATCTAGAATTTCTAGGCAAAAATTCTAGAATTCCTAGCATAAATCTAGAATTCCTAGGCAAAAATTCTAGAATTCCTAACAAATTTTAAGTAGGAATTCTAGATTTATTCTTTTTCTATTTTAAAACCAGCTTCTTTTAAAAACTGGCTTGGCTCATAGCTGATTTTGCCGTTTTTGTCGTATTTTGCGTAGCTTAAAAAAAGCTCGTTTTTTGCTCTTGTTACAGCTACATAAAAAAGCCTTCGCTCTTCTTCTATGCCCCCAGCACCTGAGCTTAGACGGATGTTTGGGAAGCGGTTTTGCGCCAGGTCTATGACAAAAACAGCCTCAAACTCCAGCCCCTTGCTAGCATGCACGCTAAGCAAGCTTACACCGCTACCTGCGCTCATTTGGCTATCACTAAGGCTTAAAAAATTATAAAACGCGCTTAAATCTTTGTAGTTTTTAGCAATGCTCTCAAGCGACCTTGCCCTATGGATTATTCGCTCTTTTGTAAGCTCTTTTTGGCTCTCATCTATGCTTTTATCTTTATGAACAGATTTTTTGTGAGCGATTGCGGTGGCGATTTTTTCGTATATTGGAGAGGCGATGATAAGCCCAAGGCAGGCTGAGGCGTCTTTTACGCCTTTTAGCGCTTTTAGAAAATATAGCAAATCGCTTAAAAACTCCCCGCCCTCAGTAGATAAAAAACTAGCGATTTTGTGATTTTTTATGCTTGCTGGCAGGTTTTCGCTCACGCTAAGCTCATCATCAAAAAGCCCTAGTTCGTAGTTTTTGCGCCTTTTGTGCGTGATAGTGGCTTTTGGGTCAGGTCGCAGCAGTCCAGCTATAGCGTCCCCTGCCCCACACTGAGATAAAAGCTCAAAAATCTGCTTTGATTTTGCCTCGCCAAGCCCCTTAAAATACTGCGCTACATCAATAAACGCCATTATATCCTTGCCATTTAGCAGCAGCGAGACAAGCGAGATTAGAGCCTTTATCTCACGACTTTCAAAAAAACTCCCACTACCCTTGCGCTTTGAGGCAATCCCTAGTTCTTTTAGAGCGATTTCTACGCCATCAGCACTTGAGTTATTGCGGAAAATCACAGCTATTTCATCGCTTGGCACTTTTAGAGAGCTAATTATTTGCGCTATGCCCTTATACTGCGCAAAAAGATCATCATATACTAGCAGGCGCGGCTGGCTAAAAACACCTTCTCTGCCCACTTTTAGCTCTTTTTCATAGAGGCGTGGATTTATTGCTATTACACGGTTTGCTAGTTTTAGGATATTTTGGCTTGAGCGGTAGTTTGTATTTAGCGCGTAGATTTTAGCGTCTTTGTAGCGTTCTTTAAACGAGCCTATTATGCTAATATCTGCGCCATTAAAAGCATAAATACTTTGGTCATAATCCCCTACGCAAAATAAGCTCTTTGCGCCAAAAGCATCTATTAGTGAGCTTTGAAGCAAATTTGTATCTTGATACTCATCTACTAGAATTTCAGTAAATTCCTGAGCTATATCGCCCTCTTTTAAAGCTCTTTTTAGGTATAGCAAAAGGTCGTTAAAATCAGCATAGCCAAAGCGTTTTTTCTCTTCTTCAAACTCACGCAAAATATCAGCATAAATTGCGCTATATACGCTTTGTTCTCCGTTTTTTGCTCTAAACCACTCTTCAAAATCATCCCCACCGGTGTTTTGAAAAAATGAGTAAAGCTCGTATAAATACGCCGCGCTAAATGCGCCTATATCGCTAATGTGATGAAATTTTCTTTGTCCTACTATACTTTTTAGCAGTAGTTTTAGCTCGCTTGGCTGCTTTAGCGTGATATCAAAGCCATTTGCTCTAAGCAAGGCATAAGCAGTAGCGTGAAAAGTCCCAGCACTCACGCTAGAAACCACGCTTTTATCAAACTTTTTAGCAAGGCGAGAGAGCATTTCAGCTGCGGCTTTGTTTGTAAAAGTAAGTAGTAAAATCTTGCTAGCCTCTACCTCAGAGCTTAAAAGATGAGCTATGCGAGCGACTATGGTGCTAGTTTTGCCAGTGCCAGCTGAGGCGATTATAAGATTGTGTCCAAAAGGCGCACTAGCAGCAGCAAACTGCTCAGGATTTAGATGAGAAAGTGGCATTATCTAAAAGCCTAAAATATGCTCTTTATTGATTTGAGCGTTATATTTTTGTGAGTTTTGTGACATTTTAATTCTTTAGCTTTACTTTTGCGCCACACCTTTCGCAGACAAAAGGCTCACCTGCAACTATACGCAAATGAATACTCTCAGGAATTTTGTGAACCATATCAGGGCAGTTGCAGACATAATCGTAGTCTATGAACTTTTGTTCTAGTTCATTGATTTCTTTTTCTAATACATTTTCTTCGGTAATATTGATTTGTTGTTTTTTCTGCCAACGCTCAATGCGTATATCGTTAGTTAGCATGTGTTCTACTAGCCACGCACGCACGACTTTTATAAGCTCTTCTTTTGCCTGCAATACAGGCTTATCACTGCTACTAAGCATGACAAAAGTGCGCAAAATATTTTCATGCAAAGCAGCATGCTCGGTTAAAAAAGGATAGCCGATCTGCTTCATATAATCTTCTTCGTGCTTGAAGTGCTGTTTAGCAAAATTTACAAAATCATTGATTAGATTTTTTAGATAAATCGGTGAAACTTCATTGCGTCCAGTAAAAAAAGCACGCTTTGCTAGCTCAAAGAAACGCTCATGTTCCTTGTCTAACAAAGCGTTACCGACGCTATATTCCCTTTTCCACTCAAACATTTATTTTTGTTTAATCACCTGATCGCAAGCAGTACATTTAAAGTTTTTGCCCTCATCAACTATTTTTAGATGGATTGTGTGAGAGATTTTGTGTACTCTACCAGGACAACCACAAACATAATCGTATTCTACAACATTTACATCTTTATTTTTTCTATGCCACTCTTCGATTTTCATGTCTTGTTGGATGATGTGCTCTAGTAGCCATGATTTTGCGATTGTTACTAGGTTTTCTTTCATTTCATTTACATTTTTGATCTTTGTGATTAGATCTGACATGCTATGGATGATTTCTTTGTGAATCTTAGCATGTGCTGGCAATGCTGGATAGCCAATGCTTTTCATATACTCTTCTTCGTGAGCAAAATGCTCTTTCATGTAGTTAAAAAATTCAGTTACAATCTCTTTCATTTGCTCTTTTGAGACATTTTTACTAGCATAAATATACGCTTTTTTTGCAAGCTCAAAAAGACGCTTATGCTCATCGTCTACTACAGCGCTTCCGATGCAGTATTTCTCGTCCCAATCAGGCATCATGTTCTACTCCCTAGAAATTTTTTTCGCTATTATACTCTTTTTTTTAAAAATATTGCTATACCTTGTTATAGAAAAACTCTTTTTTGCAAAAACCAATATCATCGTACTAACCCCAGCAGCAAGCGCAAATGTAACCCCTATCGTGATAAAAAGCTGATAAAAGAAGTTTGAAAGAGCAATAGTTTTTGCCATCTCATCGCTAGTATTTAAAAATTCAAAAAGCAATAATATGCTCTTATAAGCATAAAATCCAGGTATCATAGGCAAAAGTGCAGGAAAGGTAATGACCTCAAGTGGTGTTTTGTAAAACTTAGCTACCATAAGACCCAAAAGTCCTACCAAAAAAGAAGCCAAAAAAGTAGCCACCACAATCATCTCAAAGCCTAAAAAGTTTACCAAAGTAAAGCGAAAAGCATGCCCAAAAGCAGCGATTAAAGCAGCTAAAATAAGCGCAGGCACCGGCGGCTTTGCCCCATAAGCAAAGCCAAAACCAGCAAGTGCTGCAAAAATCATATCCGCCCCAATACCCCAAAAAACCGAACTCATGCTAGTGCTCCAAGCTCAAAAATAACCAAGGTCAAATACACACCAATCGCCATACAAGTAATCAAAATAGCTATATTTACAATGCGTGAAAAGCCCACTAAAACATGATTATCCAAAATATCAATCACGCAGTTGATAAAAAATATACCTGGAATTAGATAAAGTATACTAGTAGCAATGGCAATATGCATACTAAACTCGCCAAAATGAGCCGCCCAAATCCCGCCCAAAAACGCCACAAACGCCGATGAATAAAAGGATAAAAAAATGTATTGAAGCCTCATATCAATGCCCCAAAGCGTAAGCAAATGCCTAAGCCCTGCCCCACTAAAAGCCGCCCCAAAAGTAAAAGCCATCGCTACAAAATCACCGCCAAAAAGCCTACAAAGCGCACCAAACGAAATTCCAACTACAAGCAAAACCACCCAGATATTGCGCTCTTTGATATTGCGCTCTTTTGCGGTTTTTAGATGCTCGTAGCACTGCGCAAGCTCAGGTCTATCATCGTGGATGTGCCAGCTAAGCGCGCTTAGTTCTCTAAGTTCTGCTAGGTTTATTTGCACGGCTGGATTTGAGAGTACGAGCGTTTCTTTGATATGTGGATTTTGCTGGTCTTTTAGCGTAAGGGCAGTGTTGTTGAAAAAAAAGTTAATGCTAATATCATAGCCATAAGCATGAGCGATGCGCTGAGTGCAGCGATTTTCACGAGATACAAAGGCCCCACACGCATGAAGTGCAGCAAGATATTTGCTAATGAATAATGCTAAATCGCCAATTTTTGGTTTCATTTTATGTTCTTTGCTTTTGTAAAATAAAAGCGCAATTTTAGAATTCTTTTTAGAAATTCAAGCTTAAAAATGTAAAAATTTGCTATTTTTTTATTTTTTACAGGGCAATTTTTTTGCTTAGGAATTCTAAATTTATCCTTAGGAATTCTAGAATTTCTGGGGGTTAGGGGGTGTCTTTTTTTTGAAATTCTAGAATTCCCTACTATGTCATCCCCCAGCTTGACTGGGGGATCTATATATGAAATTCTAGAATTTTCGTCATTGCGAGCGAAGCGAAGCAATCTCTAGGAATTCTAAATTCATCCTTAGGAATTCTAGATTTATTCTAAGAATTCTAGAATTCCCTAGCTTTTAACAGCCGCTACCGCAAAGCCCAAAGGGCAGCAAGAATTCTAGAATTCCCTAGGGAATTCTAGAATTTCGTCATTGCGAGGGAGCAAAGCGACCGAAGCTAGGAATTCTAGATTTTATCTAGAATTCCCCACTATGTCATCCCCCAACCCCTTTGAGGGATCTCTATATGGAATTCTAGATTATTTGTGATGAGATCCCCCGATCAAGTCGGGAGATGACACAAGGCTTGGGAATTCTAGAATTCCTAGTCTATAAACGCAAAAAGCACCTAGGAATTCTAGAATTTATTTTTGGAATTCTAGATTTATCACTAAGAATTCTAGAATTTATTTTTGGAATTCTAGAATTTTACCTAGAAATTCTAGATTTAGTTCTAGGAATTCTAGATTTAGTTCTAGGAATTCTAGAATTCCCTACTATGTCATCCTCGGGCTTGACCCGAGGATCTCTATATGGAATTCTAGAATTCTTAAATGATATAAACGCAAAAAGCCCCTAGGAATTCTAGATTTATCATTAGGAATTCTAGAATTCACTAGCTTTTAACAGCCGCTACCGCAAAGTCAAAAGGACAGCGAGAATTCTAGAATTACCTAGGGAATTCTAGAATTTCGTCATTGCGAGGGAGCAAAGCAACCAAAGCAATCTTTAAGGAATTCTAGATTTATCCCTAAAAATTCTAGATTTTTGCTCGCTTTAGTGGAGTTTACCACACTGCTTTTTATAAGGGCTACGTCCTAAACACTTAGGGGCGCCGCCCCTAAAACCCCTACTAAAATTTAGAATTCCTAGAGATTGCTTCGGTCGCTTTGCTCCCTCGCAATGACGCAGGGAATTCTAAATTCTTTGTGATGAGATCCTCGGGTCAAGCCCGAGGATGACATAGTAGAGATTTCCCGAATGGGTCGGGGGATGACACAAGACTTAGGAATTCTAGAATTCCTAGTCTATAAACGCAAAAAGTACCTAGGAATTCTAGATTTATCCCTAAGAATTCTAGAATTCCTAAGGATAAATTCATAAAATAATTTTCTATAAAATATATTTTGCTAAATCTTGATTTTGCGCTACATCGGCTAGTTTTTCTTCTACAAGTGCGGCTGTGATGATGGCCTTGCCGCTACTACACTCAAAGCTGATGTCTTCAAGCACACGCTCGATTACGGTGTGTAGGCGTCTTGCGCCTATGTCTTCTACTTTTTCGTTTGCGTTGTGAGTTAGAGCTGCGATTTTACGAAGTGCTTCGTTTTCAAACTCAAGCTCTATACCATCAGCACCAAGCAGTGCCTTATACTGCGCTGGCAAAGCATTTTTTGGCTTTGTTAAAATCTCAAATAGCGCATCCTCATCAAGGCTATCAAGATTTACTCTTAGTGGAAAGCGACCTTGAAGCTCAGGGATAAGATCACTTGGCTTTGCAAGATGAAAGGCTCCAGCTGCGATAAAAAGTATATGATCGGTTTTTAGTGTGCCGATATTTGTATTTACACTGCTGCCCTCTACTATAGGCAAAAGATCACGCTGGACGCCTTCTTTGCTAGGATCGCTCCTGCTGCTAGCACCCGTTGGCACAGCCACTTTATCGATTTCATCGATGAAAATTATGCCCTCATTTTCGGCTCTTTCTAAGGCCTTGCTTTTTAGATTATCAATGTCTAAGATTTTCTCGCAAGCTTCGTTTTTTAGCACATTTTTAGCATCTTTTACTTTTAGTTCTTTTTTTACCTTTTTTGAGCCTATACCGATGACTTTGATTAGGCTATCTTGCATTTGACTCATTTCAGGTGGCAAGGTAGGATTTGCCTCTATTGCGCTTTGGTCGATTTCTATACTTATGCTTAGATTATCTAGCTCGCCAGCTTTTAGCCGCTCACGCATTTTAGCATAGCTTGCTTCGTAATCACGCAGTTTTTCTTCGCTTGCTAGCTTTGGCAAAGGTGGCAAAAGACGCTCTAAAATTCGCTTTTCTATATACTCGTTGATTTCGCTTTCTTTGTTTTTACGCTCTTCTTCTTTTAGCAAATTTAGGCTAGCAGCAGCCAGATCTCGCACCATGCTCTCTACATCACGCCCTACAAAGCCAACTTCTGTATATTTACTAGCTTCTACTTTTATAAAAGGCATACCAAACATCTTTGCTAAGCGGCGTGCGATTTCAGTTTTTCCCACGCCTGTTGAGCCTATCATTAGAATATTTTTTGGCATTATATCATCTTGCATTTCAGGGCTTAGCTGCATTCTACGCCAGCGGTTGCGAAGTGCGATTGCTATTATTTTTTTAGCTTCTTTTTGACCGATTACATAATCATTTAAAAACTCAACTATTTCTTTTGGTTTCATATCTTTTGCGTTCATTTTTCATCTCTTATTTCGTAAGTTTTGATATTATGATTTGTATATATACAAATATCAGCGGCGATTTTTAAACTCTCTTTTACAAGCTCTAGCTCACTTAGATTTGAGTGTGCTTTTAGTGCCCTAGCAGCTGAAATAGCGTAGTTTCCACCACTGCCTATTGCTACAAGGCAGCCATCTTCAGGCTCAAGCACATCTCCTGTGCCACTTAGCAAAAACACATGCTCGCGGTTTAGCACTATCATCATAGCCTCTAACTTGCGCAGATACTTATCCTTGCGCCACTCTTTACTAAACTCCACAGCAGACTTCATCAAATCGCCCTTAGCACCTTCTAGAATTCTCTCAAACATATCAAAAAGATTAAAAGCATCAGCCGTGCTACCAGCAAAACCAGCTAAAATCTTGCCATTATCAAGCTGTCGAATTTTAGTAGCATTGCCTTTCATAATTGTATTGCCAAAGCTTACTTGCCCATCGCCACCGATTACTGAAGCGTTTTTGCCTTTATAGGCTAAAATCGTAGTTGCATGAAACATTACTCACCTTTTACACTTAAAGTAAACTTAGCTGTGATTTGATGACCTAGTTTTGCGTGTATTTCATACTCACCAGGGGTTTTTATACTATCAAATTCTAAGCACTTTTTATCTATTTCAAAGCCTTTGTCTTTTAGTGCTTTTGCGATTTCATCTTTGGTAACTGAGCCAAAAAGTGCGCCATTTGCGCCGATTTTTACAGCGATTTCAAGCTTAATTTTTGCTAAATCATCAGCTAGGCTTTTAGCTTGGGCTACTTCATAGGCATCACTCTCAGCTTTTGCTCTTTTGCTAGCTTCCCACTGGCGCAAAACTGCATCAGTTGCTACTTTTGCATAGCCTTTGCCAACTAAAAAATTATTTCCATATCCGTCTTTTACTTCTTTTACCTCGCCGGCTTTGCCAAGACCTTTTACATCTTTTATTAGTAAAACTCGCATTTTTGCTCCTTTAATTTAAATTTTTGGCGCAGATTGTAGCAAAATTGCCTTAATATTTATAAAATTTAGATAAAGTAAGCGAAATTTTTTCCAAGGACTTTATAAAAATGGCATTTGAAAATGTTAAACAAGCAATAGAAGATATAAAAGCCGGTAAAATGGTCGTAATGACCGATGATGAAGATAGAGAAAACGAAGGTGATGTAGTCTGTGCGGCTGCCTTTTGCGATGAGGCAAAGGTAAATTTTATGATAACTCACGCTCGTGGCGTACTGTGTACTCCACTGAGTGCCCAGCTTGCAGCTAAGTTTGAGCTAAGCCCCATGGTAGCGAGCAATACTAGCTGCCACGAGACAGCATTTACCATTAGCATTGATGCAGCAAAGGCAAAAACAGGCGTGAGCGCATACGAGCGAAATATGACTATAAGAATGTTAGTTGATCCTAGCACAAAGGCAGCTGATTTTGTTCGTCCTGGACATATTTTTCCACTGATTGCTAAGCGTGGCGGGGTTTTGGAGCGAACTGGGCATACTGAGGGCAGCGTGGATCTGTGCGCTTTAGCTGGACTTGCGCCAGTTAGCGTAATCTGTGAGATCGTGCGAGATGATGGAGAGATGGCGCGCCGTGATGATCTAGTAGAGTTTTGCGCTAAGCATGGACTAAATATGATAAGCGTAAGCGAGCTAATTGAATACCGCCTTCACCACGAACAGCTAATTAGCGTTAGCAAACCAAAAGCTAGTCAAATAGCAGGTTTGCCAGCCCAAAAATACGAGCTTAGCGACCATCTTGGCAATACGCATTTTGCCTACACCTTTGGAGCACTTGATACTAGTAAGCCTGTAAATGTGAAGTTTCACCGCATAAAAACTGACCACGAACTACTATCAATGACAAGCTACGATGAGTTTATGAAAAGTCTAAAAACACTAAAAACTGAAGGTGGAATGCTAGTGTTTTTAAGTGGTAAAAGCAGTAAAGAAGCCAAAAGCTACGGCATAGGCGCACAAATTTTGCGCCACTTTGATATAAAGCAAATCACTCTACTAAGCGAAAATGAATCTCAAGAATTCGCTGCTATTTCAGGCTTTGGGCTTGATATCGTGGGGTATAAAAACTAGCAAAAATATGGAAAAACAAAGTATATATTTGCGCAAAGTCCTACAAAGCGACATAAAGCTTATCTTTGAGTGGGCAAATGATAAAAATGTAAGAAATAATTCTTTTAAAACAAAAGAAATCACTTGGGCTGAACACGAAACTTGGTTTGAAAATACCTTAAAAGACCTAAAAACACGCCACTATATACTTTGCTACAATGGCAATGATATAGGGCAAATCCGTATAAAAATAGAAGAACAAAATCAAGGCAAAATAAGCTATAGCATAGACAAAGCTTATAGAGGACTTGGCTTTGGCAAAATTATTTTACAATTATGCGAGAGTGCTTTATTAGAAGAGTTTAAAGACTTTTACCTATATGCTGATGTAAAAAAAAGCAATATAGCATCGCAGGTGATTTTCAAAACTCTTGGCTACAATGAAAGCATAGAAAATGATGTTTTTAAATATAATAAAAAAATAAATATCAATAAATAATAAGCCAAAATATCAGCACTTTTAAAGCAAATTTTAAATACAATCTCTATTTTAGAAAATTTTAAAATGGAAAAAATCTTGGATAATTACGAATATAGTGAGCTTTTAAAGGCTCTTAGCAATAAAATCTCAAATATCGCTAGTATCATAAAACCTGATGAAATAAAAGCTAGACTTGATGAAATAGCCAGTTTAGAAAGCGATCCAGCCTTTTGGAGCGATGTAGAAACAAGTGCTAAAATCGGCAAAGAAAAAAGCAAAATCTCTAAAATCTTAGAAAACTTTAACGAAGCAAAAAGTGCTCTAAATGACGCAAGCGAGCTTTTTGAGTTAGCAAATGCTGAAAATGATGCCCAGACTATAAATGCGCTTTTTGATGATAGCAAGGGGCTTGAAGATAAAGTAACAAGCTTAGAAATCTCAATGATGCTAAGTGGCGAAAATGATGATAAAAACGCAATTATCACTATCCACCCAGGAGCTGGTGGCACAGAGAGCAATGACTGGGCGAGCATGCTTTATCGTATGTATTTGCGCTTTTGCGAGCGAGAGGGCTATAAGGTAGAAACGCTTGATTTCCAAGAAGGCGACGAGGCAGGGCTAAAAGATGTGAGCTTCATCGTTCGTGGCGAAAATGCCTATGGATATTTAAAGGCTGAAAACGGCGTTCACCGCTTGGTGCGAGTAAGTCCTTTTGATAGCGCAGGGCGTAGACATACTAGCTTTTCATCAGTTATGGTAAGCCCTGAGCTTGATGATAATATCGCTATTGATATCGAGGAAAAGGATATGCGCTTTGATTATTACAGAGCAAGTGGTGCAGGTGGACAGCATGTAAATAAAACTGAAAGTGCTGTAAGAATCACACATATCCCAACTGGCATTGTAGTTCAGTGCCAAAACGATAGAAGCCAGCACAAAAATAAAGCCACTGCATTAAAAATGCTAAAATCAAGACTATATGAGTTTGAGATGCAAAAACAGCAAGCCGAACAGGCAAATGCGCCAAAAGATGAGATCGGCTGGGGGCATCAAATACGCTCATATGTGCTTTTTCCATATCAACAAGTAAAAGATGTGCGAAGTGGTGAGGCTTATAGCCAAACAGACGCTATTTTAGATGGCGATATCAAAAAAATCATCGAAGGCGTGTTAATTAGCCAAAAATCAAGCTGAAAAACGCAAAATTTGTGCTAAAATACTAAAACAAAATTTTAAGGAGAAACAATGCATTACACACCAGTACTTACAAGCCTAGGCTACACACCAAACGACGCTTTAAAAGCGCAAGTAAAACGCTGCATCGAAGAAGCAGGTTTAAGTGTGCCAGATTTAGATAAAATCGCTGAGCTAAACGAAGAAATCAAAACAATGGGCGGATATGTAGCACTATCAAATAGCGAGGATGTATTTAAAATCAAATGCGAAACTAGCGACATCACTGCGCTAAAAGAGTTTAACCTAGCGGTTTATAACTGGGGGCAAGAAAATGGCTTTAAGGTTAAAAAACTTGATGGTAAAGAAGTATTCTACATCACAGGTAAAGATGAGTAAGTTTTATTTACTTTTTGCGCTTTTAGGCGTGGTTTTTTTGGGCTGCGAGCAGCCTAAAACTACAGCAAATATCCAAGCCCAAGGTAGCTCACACACTATTAGCCAAGCAGAACAAAAGCAGCTTGAAGCGCTAGATAATTCGTGCGTAGCTGGCAATGTAGATGCGTGTATGCAAGTAGCAGGCACGCTCTATAATAAGGGCTACTACACTGAAGCAGCAGCAGCTTATGATGCGCTGTGTTCAAAATTGCAACATTTAAAAGCCTGCTTAATCCTAGCTGATATGTTTGATAACGGACTTGGCGTAGTAAAAAGCAGCACAACTGCCAAAGAAATTTGGCAAAAAGCCTGCTATAATGGCGATAAAGACAGCTGTAAGAAAATGAAATAAACTCTAAAATTATAGATTTTAGAGTTTATTTAGTAGATTTCAACCTTTTGTCACTTCTATAAATTCAAAAATCTAACACCACAATTTTGAGAATTCTGGAATTAAAATTTGACTTAGGAATTCTGTTTGATACTAAAAACAAGTGCTAATATGCGTAAAATAATACAACATTGTCACTTAGGAATTCTAGATTTATACTTTGTATATTATGTTTGCTTTTTGCTTACCATACTATGCTTTAAGTAGCGCATTAAATAATAAGTGGTTTTATTGTGGCTATTAAGAAAATCTAGAATTCCTAGATCAAAATTCTAGCTATAAAGCTTAGGAATTCTAGATTTTACCGCAGGGAATTCTAGAAAAATAATATATAGAATTCCCTATAGTAGTTTCAGTCTCCGTGGACATATTTTTTAAGCTCTTTGCCAAATTTTGGATAGCGAAGTTTTTTGATAGCCGAGCTCTCAATCTGGCGCACACGCTCTCTGGTTATATTTTCAGCCTTGCCAATTTCTTCAAGTGTTAGGTCACTTTGATCCTCAAGCAAGCCAAAGCGCATTTTTATAACCTCACGCTCTCTAGGATTTAGCTGGGCTAGGACTTTATCGATTTGCTCTCTTAGATCATCTTTTAGGATCTGCTCTAGAGGGCTAACTGAGGTTTTATCCTCTACAAAATCTCCATATTTGCCATCATCTTCATTGCCGATAGGAGCTTCTAGGCTGATTGGCTCTTTTGTGATTTTGATTACTTGCTTGACTTTGTCCACGCTTAGATTGATTTCAGCGGCGATTTCTTCTATGCTTGGCTCTTTGCCGTGCTCTTGGATGTATGAGCGAGTGATTTTGTTGATTTTATTTATCGTCTCTATCATGTGGATAGGGATGCGAATGGTGCGTGCTTGATCAGCGATTGCGCGACTGATAGCTTGGCGTATCCACCATGTAGCGTAGGTTGAGAACTTATAGCCCTTTCTATACTCAAACTTATCAATAGCCTTCATAAGGCCGATATTTCCTTCTTGGATTAGATCCAAAAACGGCAAACCACGATTTGTAAAGCGTTTAGCGATGCTAACTACTAGGCGCAAGTTAGCACGAGCCATTTTGCCCTTGGCACTATCACTTATGTTTTTGCCACGCTTGATTTGATCAAGGACGATTTTTAGCTCTTCTTGGTCTAGATCAAAGCCAGTTTGGCTAGCCTCTTTTGTGCGAAATAATTTTTGGATATCCATATAAGTGCTTACCATCGTAGCCTCAGGCACACGCGCTAAAATCTCTTCTTTGCTTAGCTTTGTGATATCTTTTAGCAAAGCTACGTGGTTTGCGCGCAGTTTGTCATTGCATAGATTTAGGCGGTATTCTAGGCTTTGAAGGTCTTTTTTAAAGTCCACATCGCTTTTTAGCGCAGTTTCTATAGAGCGAACGATTTCATTTATTAGCTTGCTTGTGGGCCCTAGGTCAACTAGCTTTTCTTTTAGCACTTTTTTCTTAAAAGCAAGGGCTAGCTTAGCAGCGATATCACTATCGTCTTTTTCGCTTAATTTGGTAGTAGGCATGGTTTTTATCCACTCTTTTTTTGCTTTTTCTAAGGCTTTAAAGCTGATTTCTACCTTCTCAGCTCTTTTGTCTTGTTTTTTTAGCTTATTAGCCTTTGCTTTTTGGGCTTCATCGCCGCTCTCGTAGTCGTCATTAGACTCTTCTTCCTCGTCATTATCTTCGCCCTCTTCATCCTCATCAAAGCTTTTAAATAGCTCTTTTACGCGCCTTTCACGATTTATTAGAGCTTCTTTGTAGCTTAGGATAAACTCTATTAGATACGGCACTGAGCAAAATGCGTCTATTATGGTATCTTCACCTAATTCTATTTTTTTGCTGATTTCTATTTCTTCTTCTTTGCTAAGCAAAGCAATAGCACCCATTTCACGAAGATAAATTCGCACAGGTGAATCAGAACGAGACCACTCAAGCAGGTCGCTTTCTGTGTTTAGGTCAAATTCAGTTTCTTCTTCTTGGCTTTTTTTCTTAGTGCTAGATTTTTTTAGTGCTATTGCGTCTTTTAGCTTTGTAGCTTCTGCGGCACTAATTAACTTGACTTTGTATTTTTCCATAAAGCCCATTATTTTGGTGATTTGTGCAGCACTTGGGGTTTTGTCAAAAAGACGGATTAGCTTTTCAAAAGTTATATAAGCTTTTGAGTTTTCAGCAAACAGCTCTTCTATGGCATTTGTGAGTTCTTTTACGCCCATTTTTGCTCCTTTGCGAATAAAAAAGAGCGTATTATACCGAAATTTTTTTAAAGTTTGCTGTAAAATGCTTTGAGAGTGTTTAGGAATTCTAGAATTCCTAAGTAAGAATTCTAGAATTCCTTTATAAAAAAGTAATAATTACAATTTGAAGTTATCGATCAAATTGAAATTTAGGTATTTGTAAATATCGCTTTCTTTACCAGCTAGTTTTTCTGGCACGATTTTTAGATACTCTTCTTTACTTGGCAAGCGTCCTAGCATAGCACAAACTGCTGCTAGCTCAGCTGAGCCAAGGTAAACTTTTGCTCCCATACCCATGCGGTTATCAAAGTTGCGAGTTGAAGTTGAGAACACAACAGCATTATCACGCACCCTTGCTTGGTTACCCATACATAGTGAGCAGCCTGGAAGCTCCATTCTAGCGCCTGCTGCGCCAAATTGTGAATACACGCCTTCAGCTTTTAGTTGAGCTTCATCCATGCGAGTTGGAGGTGCTACCCAAAGGCGAGCAGGCACTTGCCCTTCTCCATTTAGCACAGCACCAAGAGCGCGGTAGTGGCCGATATTTGTCATACAGCTACCTACGAAAACTTCATCTATATTTTTAGGGCGTTTTGGATCATTTAGAATTTCACTTAGAGTTGCCACATCATCTGGGTCGTTTGGACAAGCTAAAATTGGCTCAGTGATCTCATCCATATTGATTTCAATTACAGTGTGGTATTTAGCATTGCTATCAGCTTTCATAAGCTCTGGTTTTGCTAGCCACTCCTCCATTTTGCCTTTGCGGCGAAGTAAAGTCTCTTTATCCTCATATCCATCAGCTACCATAGCATCGATTAGTGCGATATTGCTTTTTAGATATTCGATTACTGGCTCTTTATTTAGCGCAATAACACAAGCCGCTGCTGAACGCTCAGCTGAGGCATCGCTTAGCTCAAATGCTTGTTCTACTTTTAGATCAGGCAAGCCCTCGATTTCAAGCACTTTGCCAGCAAATACATTGATTTTACCTTTTTTCTCTACTGTTAGTAGGCCTTTTTTGATAGCGTAGTATGGGATAGCATTTACAAGGTCTCTTAGAGTGATACCTGGTTGCATTTTTCCACTAAATCTAACTAGCACGCTCTCAGGCATATTTAGTGGCATAGAGCCTAGAACTGCAGCAAAGGCTACTAGACCAGAACCAGCTGGGAAGCTAATGCCTATCGGGAAGCGTGTATGTGAGTCACCGCCAGTTCCTACTGTATCAGGTAGTACCATACGATTTAGCCAGCTGTGGATAACACCATCGCCTGGGCGAAGTGCCACACCACCACGGCTTGTCATGAAATCAGGCAAGGTTTTGTGAGTTAGTGCGTCGCTTGGTTTTGGATATGCTGCTGTGTGACAGAAGCTTTGTAGCACGAAATCTGCGCTAAAGCCAAGGCTAGCAAGCTCTTTAATCTCATCTCTTGTCATAGGTCCAGTAGTATCTTGTGAGCCCACGGTTGAAGTAATTGGCTCTACATACATACCAGGGCGAACACCATCAAGCCCACATGCGCGGCCTACCATTTTTTGCGCTAGTGTGTAGCCTGCGCTATTATCAATGTTTTTTGGCTCTTCTGGTTTGATAAAGATATCCTCAGCACCTAGCCCAAGCTCAGCTCTTGCTTTATTACATAGGCTTCTAGCGATGATTAGAGGAATTCTACCACCTGCTTTTACTTCATCTTTTAGAGTATTTGGCTCTAATTTAAATGTTTTTACACAACTTCCGTTTTTGTGAATCTCGCCTTTTAGTGGATAAATAGTGATCTCATCACCCATCTCAAGTCCATCAACATCAACGATAATAGGCAGCGCACCACTATCTTCATTTGTGTTAAAGAAAATTGGAGCGATGATGCTACCAAGGATCACACCACCTGTTTTTTTGTTTGGAATTCCTGGGATTTCACGGCCGATATGCCATTGAATAGAGTTTGTAGCTGATTTACGGCTAGAACCAGTTCCTACCACATCGCCTACATAGATTACTTCACGGCCGTTTTTTTTAAGCTCAGCGATTTTCTCTAGGCTACCTGGTTGGCGTTTGCCAAGCATTGCGTTTGCGTGTAGTGGGATATCTGAGCGAGTAAAAGCATCGCCTGCTGGGCTTAGATCATCTGTGTTTGTCTCGCCTGGCACTTTGAAAACTATGCCTTCGATTTTTTCAGGTATATCAGCTCTTGCTTTAAACCACTCAGCATTTGCCCAGCTCTCGATTACGCTTTTAGCGTTTGCGTTGCCCTCTTTTGCAAGGCGAGCTACATCGTTAAAATAATCATGAACAAAAATAGTATTTTTTAGCACATCAGCAGCTGCTTTTGCTACGCTCTCATCGCTGCTTTTTAGACTAGCAACTAGCACGATCACGCTATATCCACCTAGCATAGGCTCTAGCATTTTTACAGCGTCAATCTTACTGATTAGCTCGCATTTTAGGTCGTGGTTGATGATTTCATTTAAAAACTCAGCCTTAACCTTTGCGCCCTCATCTACGCCTGGATTTACACGGTTTGCTAGTAAATCAACTAGTTCTTTGCTTGGGCTTTTTTTAAGAAGCTCGCAAACTTCTCTAACTTGCTCTTTATTTAGAGCTAGTGGCGGGATACCCAAAGTAGCGCGCTCGGCAACATGTGCATTGTAAGAGTCAAAAAAACTCATATTTTCTCCTTTAAATTTAAGTTTAAGTTCAAATCTAGAATTCCTAGAAATTACAAGGAATTCTAGATAGGGAATTCTAGATTTAAACTCATTTTTCTAAGGAATTCTAGAATAAAATATCTAGAATTCCATAAAGCCTACTTGCTTTCTTTTTTAAAAAACCTTATAATCTTGGCTTGGAGCTTAAACCACTCTTTTAGCGGCATTATAGGATGACCTGCATACTCGCCACTATTATCTGGCAGATCCTTGCTAACTCCGGTTCTAGCAGCACACTGGACAAAATCACCTATGCGAATGTGCCCTTTGGTGCCTGCTTGACCGCCCATTACTACATTTCGCCCTAGAATTGACGAGCCAGAAAGCCCTACTTGTGATACCAAAATCGTACCAAAGCCAAGCTCGCAGTTGTGGCCGATTTGGACTAGATTATCGATTTTACAATGATCTGCTATAACGGTGCTATCAAAAACTCCACGATCAATAGTAGTACAAGCTCCGATTTCTACATGGTTGCCGATTACTACATTGCCGTTGTGGTGGATTTTTACATGTTTGCCATCTGGGGTGTGAGCGTAGCCAAAGCCATCTGAGCCGATTACTGCATTTGCGTTTATGATGCAGCTCTCGCCGATTTTACTATTATTATATATAACTACATTTGGATGAATTAGTGTGCCACGGCCGATATAGACATTATCGCCGATGTAGCAGCCTGGCATGATGATGACATTTTCACCTATCATCACACCTGAGCCTATGTGGACATTTTCCATGACCTTTGCGCTACTAGCTATTTGGGCTGGATGCTTATCCTCAAAAAGCGGTTTAGCAAAAAACGCTGAAATATTAGCAAAATCTAAATGCGGATTTTTGCTAATTATAGCGTGGTTTTTTACTAAATTAGCATGTTCTTGGCGCACCAAAATAGCCCCAGCATTTGAGCCCTCCAAGTCCTTAACATTTGCCTCGCCATCACAGTATGAGAGTTCATGAGCACCTGCTTTTTTTAGTGAGTTTAGGCCTGAGATGTCTAGTTCATATCCAGCTGGTTGGTTTTGTCCTAAAATTTTATATATACTACTTAAAAGCATCACAACTCCATCATCACTGACCCTGAGCGCACGATTTGAGAAGGGTTGTATTTTTTCATTACCTTTATAAAGTTTTCTATGCGATCAGCCTTATCACATGCCATTACTATTATATAATCCTCATTTGAGCTAGTTACTGTGCCATTTGCGCTTTTTAGCACCGCATCAAGCCCTGAGAAATCCTCATTTAAAGAGATTTTTAATAGCACCATTTCACGCTCTACAAACTCTCCGCTATCTATTACTTTATAAGTAGAAATGAGCTTGTGAAGTTGCTTGATAATTTGCTCGATTGTATGCTCATCGCCGATTGTAACTATATTTATGCGTGAAAACTCGCTATTTGGCACTGGGGCAACAGTAAGGCTTTCTATATTATATCCACGACCACTAAAAAGCCCTACAATGCGTGAAAGCACGCCGTGTTCGTTTAGCACGATTACTGAAATTACTCTACGCATAACCTACTCCAAAACCATATTATATATAGCAGCACCAGGTGCTACCATAGGAAGGACATTTTCAAAACGCTCGATTTTTACTTCTATCACGCAGCTTTTATCGCTTTTTAGTGCAGCTTCAAGCGCGCTTTTAAAGCCTACTTTATCGCTCACGCTATATCCTTCTAGCCCAAAAGCCTTTGCTAGCATTACAAAATCAGGTTGTTTTACTAGATCTACGCTTGAGAGCCTACTGTCATAAAATAGACTTTGCCACTGACGCACCATACCTAAAAAGTTATTATTTAGCACGATATTTATCACTCTTTTGCCATGTTCGCTTAGTGTCATTAGCTCTTGGATATTCATTAGCACACCGCCATCACCACTGATTGCGACAACTGGGGTTTTTTTATCATCTACAGCCCAGGCAGCTCCCATAGCAGCTGGCAAGCCAAAGCCCATAGTACCAAGTCCACCTGATGTAAGCAAGGCTCTAGGACGGCAAAACTTAAAAAACTGCGCTGTCCACATTTGATGTTGACCAACATCGGTTGCTATTATAGCATCTTTTGGCAGAGTATTGCTAAGTTCTTGTATTACCCACTGAGGCTTTAGAGCCTCGCCATCTTTGCTATCTTTGTAGCTTAGTGGATGAAGGTTGTTGTATACTTTTATTTGCTCTAGCCAAGGCTTTAGAGCTTCTTTATCGCAAGAGAGCTTTTCTAGCACTTGTTCTAGCACGCTAGCTAGATCGCCAACGATAGGATAGTCTGAGTGTATGATTTTATCTATGCTTGCTGGATCTATGTCTATGTGAATTATCTTTGCTGATTTGGCAAACTCTTTTACATTTCCAGTAACTCTATCATCAAATCTTGCGCCAAGTGCGATTATTAAATCAGCCTCGCTTAAAGCCATATTTGCTGCGTAGCTGCCGTGCATACCTACCATTCCAAGGTTTCTTTCATCATTAGCATCTACTACGCCAAGTGCCATTAGAGTTTGCACTACTGGCATGCCGGTTTTTTCTACAAATTCCCTAACAAGTTCGCTAGCACCAGAACTAATAGCTCCACCGCCTATGTAAGCAATCGGTCTTTTTGCCTCTTTTATAGCCTCACAAGCTTTTTTTATTTGATATGGATGACCTTTTAGAGTTGGTTTGTAGGTTTGCATATAAATATCTTCTGGATATATAAACTCACCAACTGCTGCTGTGATGTCCTTTGGGATATCTACATGAACTGGGCCTGGGCGACCTGAGCGAGCTATATAAAAGGCTTGTTTTAGGATTTTTGGCAATTCATCTATGCTTTTTACCAAAAAGTTATGCTTAGTACAAGGGCGAGAGATTCCCACCGCATCTATTTCTTGAAAAGCATCAGAACCAACAAGTGGCAAAGCTACCTGACCGCTTATTAGCACCAAAGGCACGCTATCGCAATACGCAGTAGCTATTGCTGTAACAGCGTTTGTAAAGCCTGGACCGCTGGTTACAAAAGCAACTCCAACCTTGCCAGAAGCCCTAGCGTAGCCATCAGCTGCGTGAACAGCACCTTGTTCGTGGCGAGCTAGAATGTGAGTAAAATAATCTTGCTTATATGTTTCATCATAGATATTTAACGCTGCACCGCCTGGATAGCCAAATACTACCTCTACGCCCTCAGCGTGAAGTGCTTCGCTTATCATTTGTGAGCCGTTTAACTTTTTCATTATTTTTGCCTCATAAAAAATATCGCAAAATTATAACACAAATTTTGCCTTGATTGAGTAAGTAAAGATAAATTTTAAGTTTTAATTGTTACGAATTTACCAAATTTTGGTTTTTTTATTAAAAAAATAGTAAAACGCTAGGGAATTCTAGAATTCCCTAGCAGAGTTTTACGCCCTAGCTACTCTTAGCGTGCTTTTTTGCTCTTTTAAGCTAGAAAAGGCAAAAAGTGCTAAAACCGCTAAGATATAAATAACTTGCGCGCTAATACTCTCTATGCTGTTATAAAAGCCGATAAATGAAATGCTAGGTAAAGCTGAAATAATCGTGCTAGTAGTCACACCAGTAAGCTCAAGTCCATGAACGCTCATGCCCAAAATCTTAAATCCTAGCGCATAAAGTAGCAAACTCATCACTCTAAAAATATGTCGCATAGGGATTTTTTTGGTGATATAATCCATAAAATAAGCAAAAATTGCTAGCACTATAACGCCAAGCACCAAACCACCGCCAAAGTGCGTTATCTCAGTCTTTGGCAGCATTGCAGCGTAGAACAAAATCGTCTCAGCCCCCTCTCTAAACACAGCCAAAAAGGCAAGCCCACCAAGGCAAAGCACGCTACCGCCAGCTAGGATTTTTGCTTGATTTTTCACAAATTGCTCCCAAGCCTTCGCGCTAGATTTGCTATGTAGCCAAGCGATGATAAAGACCATCACACCCACAGCCACAATGCCTACAAAGCCTTCTAAAATCTCTCTATCAACATCTGCATTATCAAGTGGCAATAATGTGGCTAAAAGCACGGCAGTAGCTACGCTAAGCACTACTCCAAGCCCAGAGCCCAAGCTAATTGCAACCTTAGCTTTTGTGCTAGTTTTTAAAGCCGCAAAAAGTGCAATTATGATTAAAAGTGCCTCTAAGCCCTCTCTAATTAGCACTAGTGCTACATCAATGGCATTATATCCAGCGTTTAAATTAAGTGCTTCTATGCCCAAAATAATGTCCTCTAAGTTAGCTTTGTTAGCACTTAGATTTGCTGCTATGCTAGGCAAATCGCTTTCAATTCTATTATAAAGCCCAGCATCTCTTGTGCGAATTTCGCCCTCAAAAGCAGGCCACGCCGTGATAAAAGAAAGAATCTCAGCCTTAGCCTTTTTATCATCCTTGCCTATGTTATCAAGTGCGGTTTTTAGCCCCGCAAGTCCTGCTAAAAGCCCGCTTGCGCCGCCATTTTCGCTGCTTGCATTTTGGTATTTGCCTGCTAAAAACTCAGCCAAATAGCCTTTTATTAGCCCTGCTTGCTCACTCATCGCAGCCCTATCCATAGGCTCATTTAGCATGGCTAGTCTATACATCGCCATCGCAGTTTCTATTTTGCCATAGTGAGCTGAGCTTAGATCGCCTACAACGCGTTCATTTCGCTGCCAAGCATCGTAGAGCTTTTTATACACTAGCCCTAGCTCGCCTAGCTCGCCATTTGGCGTAGCTGCCTCAAAGGCTCTAAAAGCAGGCATTACCTTTTTTTCAAAGTTTTTAATCAAAGCTTGATAATTAATAGGATTTTGCTCTTTTTCAAAAGCAACTAGCGCAATTGAAAGTGCCTCTAAACTAGCGCTGCTTAGCTCTTTTTTTGCCGTGTTTAGAGCCATTTTTACGCCCCTGGCTGCTGGCGAGCTGCTTTGCTCTAAGGCATTAAAGCTAAGCTCAAAAGCACTAAGCTGGACACGGACGCAGCTAAAATCATTAGCCTTAGCACAATCGAGGCTATCAGAAATACGCACAAAAAAACTGCTTAATGAAAGCTGCTGCCCAAAAACACTAGCGCAGATTAAAAGCAAAACCAAAATGTATTTTTTCATTTTATATCCTAAATTTTAAATCTAGAATTCCTAGGAATTCTAGATTGTAGGAATTCTCTTTGGGAATTCTAGATTTGGGAATTCTAGATTTGGGAATTCTCTTTGCGAATTCAAGTTTAAAATCTAAAATTCCCTAAAATTTTGAATTTAGAATTCCACGGAATTTCTAGGGAATTCCACGGAATTCTAGAATTCCTAGGAATTCAAGTTTAAAATCTAAAATTCCCTAGCTAAAAAGCCTTTTTCCTATATAATCATTTTTATCACGGCTCACCCCGCCAAAGCAGGCAAACACGCCAGAGCCGATGTTTGTGATATATTCATTCATTCTATCTTTTAGTCCAAGTGCGCTTTGGATAGCAATAAACTGCGCTGGATCACGCTGAAAGCTAATAAACAAAAGCCCAGCGTCCAAAGCCCCACGCTCATTTACCCCGCTTGCGTAGCTGTATGAGCGGCGCAGGATTTTTGCCCCAGCACTTTTTGCCAAAAATGCGTGCGAAGTCTCTGGCGCAGCATTATCTCCACTTAGCTCGATCTCGTCAAACTCGCTAGTTTTACCAAAAGGCGCACCGCTAGCTCTCTGCCTGCCAAAGGTCTCATTTTGTCCTTTTAAGTGCGTTCTATCCCAAGTCTCAAGGTGCATAACGACTTTTCTAGCTATAAGATAAGAGCCATTATCAAAAACTCCGCCTTTTATCCACACTTCTTTATCAAGCTCTGTTTTTTTAGGATTTATAGTGCCGTCTTTAAAGGCAAAAAGATTGCGTGGCGTATCGCTACCCATAAATGAATTAAAGCCCATTTGCGACCATTTTGGACTTAGGCTTGTGCGAGCTGTTCGCAGTAGATTTCTAGCAGCGTGAAATGCTACTTGTGGATCATCAGCGCAGGCTTGGATACAGATATCTCCGCCTACAAACTGCTCTTTTAGCTGATCACGTGGAAAATGTGGTAAATCTGCTAGCTTGCTAGGCTTATTTTTTAGCCCAAGCTTATCAAAAAAGCTAGCACTCACGCCAAAAGTAAGCGTTAGATTTGCGTGTTCTAGCGAGTCAGCCTCGCCAGTATCAACAGGCGGCAAAAGAGCATTTGAGCTATATTTTTCTATATTTTTGCCCTCAGTTAAATTTGCGCTTTGCGCTGTCCAAAGCTTAAAGATTTCACTTATTTTTTTGGTTCTGTTTCATGTAAATCAAGCACCAAAAAGTAAATAAACTTTTGAGCTGGCGTGGCGATGCCTTGCTGATGAGTGCCGTAAAATTCGTATTTATTAGCAGTCTTTGACTTTATCCTACTTGCTAGCTCATTAGCACTAGCGCCACTAAGCGCAGCGCTAGCACCAAGTACTAAACCAAGAGTATTTTTAAAAAAACTTCTTCTTTGGTTCATAAATTAACCTTAGTCTAAAATTACACCCATTTTTGATAATGGTTCGCCAAGTTTATTTACAGCCTCAGCAAGTTCTTTTATCTCATTTTGCGAAAGCTTATCATAAGCTTTAAAATCATAGCCGTCTTTTGAGAAGTTTTGCTTAGCTAAAAGCGCATTTACATTTTTAAACTGAGCTTCTATATCCTTAGCTAGATTTTTATCTTTTTTTAGCAAATGTGGTTTTAGAATATCATAGATTTTTTGCGCACCCTCTATATTTGCTGCAAAGTCATAAAGGTCAGTTTTTGAAAATATATCTTCTTCGCCGGTGATTTTGCTAGTGCTTACTTCATTTAGCAAATCCACAGCCCCAGTTAGCATAAGCTCAGCATCCACCTTAGCAGTTAGAGTTTTTGCTCTTAGCTCTTTTATATCATTTAGAAGTTGTGCGCCAGTGGCTTCTGCGCCCTTTGTGCTACCGCTCTCCCAAAGGATTTTTTTCTATTTTATGAAAGCCACTCCAGTCTTTTTCGCTTTTGCCATCTTCTTGCAAGTCTGCTAGGCGAGCATCGATTTTTGGATCAAGCTCGCCAAAGCTCTCAGCAATAGGCTCTGAGCGTTCATAATGCATACGAGAAAGAGCATATAGACGCTTTGCGCTTTCTACATCGCCTGCGTTTATTTTATCCACAAACTCGGTTGTTTTAGCTAGCAGCTCGTCAATCTCAGCGATGACATAAGCTCTATACTCGCTAACTTCTTTACTAAAATCAGCCTTAGCACTGAGTGAAGTAGCAAGCAAAGCGCCTACCACAAACAAAGAAAGTTTAGAAAATTTCATCATAAATCCTTTAAAAAAATTTTCATTTTATAAAATCAATTTGATATTGACTTTTAAAATGAGCGATAAAAGTCTAACAAAAGCAATATTAAATATTTCTTAATTTTTAAAAGTTTTTGAAAGTAAAACTCAAAATTTGAACTTTATTTACTAGGAATTCTAGATTAGGGAATTTTAGAATTCCTAGGCTTTTTTGCTTCGCATCCGCTGGTTGGGGGTACGGGGGTATTTTTTATCTTTGGAAATTCTTTTTGGGAATTCTTTTTGGGAATTCTTTTTGGGAATTTTAAAATTCTCTACTGTGTCATCCCCCAGCTTGACTGGGGGATCTCTGTGCTAAGGAATTTTAGAATTTCCTAAAATTCGTCATTGCGAGGGAGCAAAGCAGAGGGAGCAATCTCATTTATTAAACATTGAACGAGATTGCTTCGTCGTTCGTTTCACTCACTTCTCGCAATGACGGAATTTTAGACGGAATTTTGAACAAGATTGCTCCCTCTTTTTTTCAAAGCCTCGCAATGATGAAATTTCAGCAATGACGGAATTTTAGGGAATTTTAGAATTCCCTACTGTGTCATCACCCGACAACAATGCTTTTTTATTTTTTATTTTTTGGGCGAAATGCCTTTATGTAGTTTTCATCAGTTTCAATGTAAGCTGCACCTATTAGATCAAGGCAGTATGGAATAGCAGGAAAAATCGGCTCCAAGCACTCTTTTATCGCCTTTGGCTGACCGGGTAGATTTATGATAAGCGATGAGTCTAAAATACCAGCTGTCTGGCGAGATAAAATCGCTGTTGGCACATACTTTAAGCTAGTCATTCTCATAAGCTCGCCAAAGCCAGGAAGTTCTTTTTGACACACAGCTAGCGTTGCCTCAGGCGTGATATCACGCAGAGCTGGGCCTGTGCCGCCAGTGCTTAGCACTAGATCACAGCCATCATCACAAAAAGAGCGCAGAGCCTGGCAAATTAGCTCAAACTCATCAGGAATTACCTTATAATCACACTCAAAAGGCGTTTTTATCCACAGCTCTAAGCACTCTTTGATAGCCGCTCCGCTTTTGTCCTCATACACGCCAGCACTGGCTCTATCGCTAATTGTAAGAATTCCTATTTTTGCTTTTTTTTCAGTGTTGCTCATATTTTGCCTTTATGATATTTGCTACCTCAGCTCTGCTTATGCTCTCATTTTGAGCCAAAAACTCACTTATAGCCTCAAGCTGGGCTTGCATGTTAGAGATAAACTCTGCTACTTGTGCTTGCGCACTCTCTAAGATTTCTAGCACATCAGCCTCACTAGCAAGTAGATTTTTGCTCATCGCATACTCGCTAACTGCCTTATGTGCTAGCTCTCTTGCTAGAGCTACATCACTAGCGCAGTTGCTATATAGCTCATTTTGATAGATTTTCATCGCTTCTCTGCCTGCTAATAGCACTTTGATTTTTGCGATGATTTCGCTTTTGCTTTTTATTTCATGGTCGTAGTCTATAAAACGCTCTTCAAGCAGCGAAATTCTCTCAAACTCCACACCAAACCACTCAGCACTTAAAGCCTTAGCGGCTTTATATAGAGCTTGGAGCTGTTTTTCAGCCTCGTTTAGAGCGCCAATTTTGCGTTTTCCGTGAAGCACTTTGCTAAAAACAGCCTTAAAATCATCATCGCTAATAAGCACTCTTTTTTCTCTAATAGCATTTATCGCCGCTTCATTTACCAAAGTAGCTAGCCCAGCACCGCTAAATCCTGTAGTGTGCCTAGCAAGAGCGTCGATGTCTACTTCATGCTTTTTGCTAGCTAGGTATGATTTTAGTATGTCTTTGCGGTCGTTTAGATCAGGTAGAGCCAAAAACACACGCCTATCAAAACGCCCTGAGCGCAGCAGTGCTTCATCTATCATCTCAATCTTATTTGTAGCAGCAATTACTATTATGCCGCTGCTGTCATTAAAGCCGTCCATTTCGGTTAGCAGCTGATTTAGCGTGGCTTCTCTCTCATCATTTCGCCCACCGCCTCTAGCCTTGCCGACAGCGTCTATTTCATCAATGAAAATTATGCTTGGAGCAAAGCTTTTAGCCTTAGCAAATAGCTCTCGCACCCTTTTTGCGCCCATGCCTACATAGATTTGAACAAAGCTTGCGCCACTTTGATAAAAAAACGGCACCCCAGCCTCACCTGCTACGGCTTTTGCTACTAGCGTTTTGCCAACACCCGGTGGTCCTATCATCAGCACGCCACGAGGGAGTTTGACACCAAACTCCCTATATTTGCGTGGATGTTTTAGAAAATCAACTATTTCCATTAGCTCTGATTTTACTTCATCAATGCCAGCAACATCCTTAAATAGCACATTTGATATAGTTGGCGTAATAGCCTCGGCCCCAACTAACGAGCTTAGTTCTGCGCTTGTTTGATGAGTGGCTGGTTTTTTGCGCCTAGAATAAAGCGAGTAAAAAAACAGCCCCAGCACCAACCCTATAAACAAGGTTAACTCGGTGCTAAAACCACTTTTTACGCTAATTGCTACTCTTTTGCCAAGCTCACGCATATCAATGCTGTCTTTTAGTACATAATAGCGCGAGTGTCCCACGCTAAGTAGCACTCTATTTTCATCAAGCACAGCATCGCTAATTAGGTTTTGGCTTAGTAGTGTTTCGTATTCGCTGATTGTGATTTCTTTTGGTACTGCACGAATTGCCACAAAGATAATAAGCGCAAAAAGCAGAGCCAAAAGTCCAAAGAAAAGATATTTTTTATTAGCGGTTAATTTTTGCAAAATTGCTCTCAGGTCTGATTTCATAATCATCTATCTCCAACCATTGTTTAGTGATGTCTGTGTTTGACTCTATTGCTATTTTGTTATAAAACTGATCAAAGCCATGATATAGCCCATCCTTGCCCTTTTGTTCGCAAAAAACATCTAGCTTTTGCTTTTTTTTACGGAATTCTAGATTATGCTCGCTAGCGATTTGCTTTAGCGTGTTTAGACGCTCTTTTGCTAGCTTGGCATTTGGGATAGGCTCGCTCATATTAGCAGACCTTGTGCCATCACGCTTGCTATAAATAAAAGCGTGTAAATGAGTAATCGGCAGGGCTTTAAACGCCTCTAAGCCCTCAGTCCAAATCTGCTCACTCTCGCCAGGATGAGCTACGATAAAATCTGTGCCAAGAGCAAAGCCCATATCAGCAAGACTTAAAAAAAGCTCTTTGTCTTTATGCGCTTTATTTGCTCTGCGCATGATATTTAGCATAGCTTGGCTAGTGTGCTGTAAGGCTATGTGAAGGTGGCGTTCTAGCCAACTCTCGCCAAAGCACTCTTTAAAGCTATTATCAATTTGAGATGGTTCTATGCTACCAAGGCGGATGCGCTTTAAGCCATTTAGCGCACCTAGTTTTTGGAGTAAAAGCCCTAGGCTAGAGCCGCTGTCTTTACCGTAGCTGCCGATGTTTGTGCCAGTTAGCACAAGCTCTGTGTAGCCATTTGCGATTAGCTCTTTTGCTTGAGCGATGATAAATTCCTCGCTCATAGAACGGCTCTTGCCACGCACACTAGGGATAATGCAATACGAACAAGAAAAATCGCAACCTTCTTGAATTTTAACAAAGCCTTTTGAGTGCTTAGAAAAGCCGCTTATTACATGATTTTCTACAAAATCGCTGCTGCCATTTTCAAAAAATCTAGAATTCCTTGATATTAGCTCTTTAATCTCAGCTTTTTTAGCCGGCGAAAAGACGCCAAAGACTTTGCCAGCCTCCATCAGCTCCCTTCCCCTACTCTCAAAGCCACAGCCTGTAAAAAGCACTTTTTTACCCAAAGCACTCATGCGATTTGCGTAGTTTCTCACATCGCTATCAGCTCCGTTTGTGACAGTACAAGCATTGATTATGATAGTATCTGCGCTTGCTTCATCGCTGCTTAAAGAATTGTCTAAATGAGCTTTAATTAGCTCGCTATCAACTATATTTGTACGACAGCCAAAGGTTTTGACAAAGACCTTACTCATGAGTTTTGCTCCCATGCCTCATCGCTTGGCAAAGGTCCCTTATCTCTCCCTAGATAAAGGGTTTGGCGAGGATAGGCGATTTTGATATCATTTTCTTTGTTAAAGGCTTCTATTATATCTGCGCTGATATTTGAGCGCAGTGCTAGAGTAGCATAAGAGTTTGTTTTATACCACGCGCTAACGACGATTGCATGGGGTTCTAAGAAAGTATAAATGCGAGGTTCTACATTTGTATTTTTTATGCTGTATTGATCTCGCAACTTATTCATCTGTGTTTTTGCTACATCTGTAAAGCCCTTTGAGTAGTGGCGAACTATGCTTTTTACAATGTAAACAGCCTTTTTGTGATTGCTATCAAAGGTAATTGCTATATCTATGCCATCCCAGACTGTTTTCATACCGCTATGCGTGTAGTTTGCTATGGTAGCTGTGAATATATAGTTATTTGGGATAAAGATTATGCGACCTGACCTGCGGTTTTGCTTGTAGGTTGTAAGCGTGATATCCTCGTATAGCGTCATGCGAAGTAAGCTAATATCAATGATATCGCCTACTAAATCTCCATTTTCATAACGCACTTTTATGCGATCACCCACATGAAAGCTACCGCCAGCAAGAATAACACTCCATCCAAGCAAGCTCATAAACATATCTTTCATCGCAATTGCTAAACCAGCTGAGGCAAAACCTAAAATGGTAATTAGGTAATTTACATTTTCAATATAAGCAAAAAGCAAGATAAAGACTATAATAATAAAGCCAGTGATGTTTATAAATTTATTTATGGTATAGAACTTTTGATTATCTTTCATATAATGGTGAATGCTAAATTTTGCCACAATGCCGATTAGAAAAACTGAGAGAATGCTGCCTAAAATCACAAAGCTATGCTTGATTTGAGCGGTGATTTTAGCATTTATCTCAGCTATGCTTTCATCAATTTTTTTTGAAAATATAGAAAAAGTTGTATTTGCAGTGACACTAGCGATTTCAAACTCAGAAATCTGAGCTTCAAGCTCGGCTATTTGCGCCTCATCGCTTAAAAGATCTTTTTTCTCTTTTAGAGCCTTTGAGGCTATTTGTATTTCTTTTAGCAGATTTTCGTAGCTTTCTTTTGTTTGATTAAGGCTTTTTAGATACGAAAAACCGCCAAAAAGAGCAAGTGGATTTGTAATTTGCGGAGAGGCTTCTATATTTGGTGGGACCAAAAGCGTAACAAAGGGCGATTTAGCAAAGTCTTTTAGCGCATCAAGCTGAGCGCTTAGGCGTTTGATTTGATTTTCTAGTTCAAGGTCAGTAGTACCTTTGTTTGCTTGCTCCTTAGCTAGTGCTAGCTCGCGTTCTAGCTTAGTGTAGAGCATGTAGTTTGCGTATTCTCTAGCCCAGATATTGTTTGCTAGCTTTGCATCTATTTCTTTAATTTTTATTTTTTGATCACTCTCTGAGAGCTTTGGCGGTTCGGTTTGTGCTGCTGTTTCATTAGCCAAAAGAGCAAAAACAAAAATCGCTAACAAAAATAAAGCTCTCATCACTTCTCCTTTTTATAATTTTAAATCTAGAATTCCCTAGAGAATTCTAGATTTTAGCAAAACTAGAATTCCCTATGGAATTCTAGTTTCTAGTAAAACCTGCTAAGCACCTTGATTACGACATCTTTGCTTATATCGCCTTTGATGATATGCGAGCCAATTTTACCATTTGTTAAAATAAACTTTATATTTCCACCCATGCTTTTTTTATCGTGAAAAAAGGCTTCATAAAAGGCATTTGTATCTTTTATTTTATAGCTTGTTGGCAGGTTATATGCTTCTAGTGCGTTTTTGATTTTTTGTGCTTCATCTGCGCTTAAAAGCCCCAGTTCGCAAGCAAGAGTGTTTGCCATAACCATGCCAATCGCCACAGCCTCTCCATGTAAATGCGTGCTGTAACCCCCTTCGCACTCTATAACATGCGCAAAGGTATGGCCGTAGTTTAGCACTGCTCTAAGCCCTGCTTCTTTTTCATCTTGGCTTACCACATCAGCTTTTAGACTCACACATTTTGCGATTATTTCATCATAACTTAGGCTTTTTTTAGCAAGTTCATTAAAAAACCCTTCATCAAACATCACCGCCATTTTGATAGCCTCAGCCATGCCAGCTGCAATCTCTCTGCTATCAAGCGTGGCTAAAAAGCTAGTATCTATATAAACAGCACTTGGCTGATAAAAGCTGCCGATGAGATTTTTGCCGAATTTATTATTCACGCCAGTTTTACCACCCACGCTAGCATCCACAGCTGCTAGCAAAGTAGTAGGCACGCCCACATAGCCTATCCCACGCTCATAAATGCTCGCCGCAAAGCCAGCCATATCGCTAATAACGCCACCGCCAAAGCTAATTATCGTGCTTTTGCGGTCTAGCTTGCTTGTAAAGCACTGCTCTAAAATGCTCTCCACGCTAGAGAGATTTTTATACTCCTCGCCATCAGGGACGCTGATTGCGTAGACTTCTGGGGCTTTTATCTTGCTAAGCAGGGTTTTTAAGTGTAGTCCAGCTACTTTTGGGTTTGTTACCACAGCTACTTTGCCAGCGAAGTTTAGTTCACCCAAAGGACCGATAAACACGCTATAACTATAATTTCCTAGATCTAATTTTATCTCTTTCATATCCGCCTCTTTTATACGACTTTTGGCTCTTCGGACATTGATTTTAGTCCAAAAAACATCACGCAACCAAAAGCAATCAAAACACCAAAAAACAAAACAGTTTTAAGAATTAGCATTTTTTAATTCCTTTAAAAATTTATCAAAAAGATAAAGCAATGCACTCCACGCAACAGCTAAAAGCACCGCACCTAAAAGTGCTACCAAAAACTCAAAAATACCAAGCGTAGCAAAGTTAATGTAAATATATCCACAAACCGCAAAAAATGCGATTAAAACGGTATTTAACGCTGATTTTATAACATCTATCTTGTGATTTATTGCTTCTTTCATAACTAAAATTATAACACAAAATTTGCTAATATATTGTTATTTTATAAGGAATTCTAGATTCTAGCCTAGGAATTCTAGATTTTTATTCTTAATTGCTAGAAAAACTGGAATTCCTACCCACTAGCCATAGCATAGAGTTTTTTTCGTTCGCTTGAACCTGCAATATTTAAGGCTTTGCGGTATTTTGTGATAGTTCTTCGCACCAGTTCTATACCAAACTTTTCTTTAATAGCAAGCAAAATCGCCTCATCACTAAGCGGTTTTGCGTGATTTTCGCCCTTTACAAGCTCACGCACAAAGTCCTTTAGCGCAGCATTTGAGACCTCTTCATCGCCCACCTCACTAGCAAAAAAGCTCTTTAGTGGCTCAGTCCCCCTTGGGCTTTGTAAGTATTTGTTTGCTATCGCCCGTGAAATCGTGCTAGCAGAACGCCCAAGATCAGCGGCGATGTCTTTTAGCTTCATAGGCTTTATCGCTCCGCCAAAGAAATAATCATACTGATATTCTATTATCATAAGTCCTATTTTATACAGCGTGGCTTTGCGCAGCGAAAGCGCATCTATCAAATCTTTTGCTTCTTTTATATAAGCAGCCACAAAGTCCATTTTTTCATCTAAGCCCTGGGTATCAATGCAAATCTCAGGGTAAAAATCATCGCTTAAAGTTATGCTAATCTCACCGCCTTTAATGCTAACTACAAGATCAGGGGTAATAGGCGCAGCCTCAGCCATAAACTCCATCGCAGGCGGATTTTTTAGCCTTTTTATAAGCCCCATCGCCTCATCATAGCCCGTCTCATCAGTATACTCGCCAAGCTCCTCAAAGTGCGATATAAGCGTGCGAGCAAGGCTATAAGCCTCATACTCATCACAGCCCAAAATCTCATCAGCATCGCAGCCCACAACCCCACAAAGATCATCTAATTGCCAAAGTAAGCTTTCTTTATAATCCTTTGCGCCAACCCCCACAGGCTCTAGCTGAGAAAATTTCAGCCGCACACTCTCTATTTTCTCAGGGCTAAAAGCAGCCAAAATCTCATCATCCCACTCAAAATACCCCTCATCGCTAATACACTCTATAATAGCATTTGCGACCTTTTCTTCATCTTTGTTAAAAAGTGGCGCATTTACCTGCGCAAAAAGGCTCTCATAAAGGCTAGGCTTGTAAATCGCCGCATCGCTATAGTCACCTGGGCTATTAAAATCATCAGGCTTTTTTTGTTCCACACTAGCAAAGGGATTATCCACCAAAAGCTCGCTAATTCTCTGCCTTAGCTCATCGCTTGAGATTTGTAGTAGCGGCAGCCAGTTTCTTAGGGCTTGGTTTAGCTTAGTTTTGGTGGCTTGGGACTGGCGGAGCTTCATAATTACGCAGGAATTCTAGATTTAAAAAAGCTTAAAATCATTACCTAGATAATACTCACGCACCAAAGCATTGTGCGCTACTTGTTCGCTTGTGCCGCTAGCTAGTTCTTTGCCATCTTTTATGACATAGGCCCTTTCACAGCTATCTAGCATCTCACGCACGCTGTGATCTGTGATAAGCACGCCAATGCCCAGCTTTTTTAGCTTTTTGATAATACTTTTTATATCACTTACCGCAATAGGATCAACTCCAGCAAAAGGCTCATCAAGTAGCAAAAACTTTGGATGCATCACAAGCGAACGAGCTATCTCGCAGCGCCTACGCTCTCCACCACTTAGGCTAAGCCCTTTGCGAGAGCGAATTGGCTCGATGTTTAAAAGCTCCAAAGCCTCTTCAACCTTAGCATTTATCTGCTTTTTATCGCTGTATAAAATCTCAGCTGCTAGGCGGATATTTTCTTCAACGCTAAGGTCTTTAAAAACACTACTTTCTTGTGGCAAATATCCTATGCCAAGATGAGCTCTTTTGTGAAGTGGTTCTTTTGAAATGTCTTTGCCGTCTAAGAAAATCTGTCCCTTTGTAGGTGCTATAAGCCCACAAATCATATAAAAAGTAGTGGTTTTACCAGCACCATTTGGCCCTAGCAAGCCCACAACTTCGCCACTTTTTATTTCAAGGGAGATTTTATTTATGATTTTGGTTTTTTTGATGACTTTTTCTAAGTCTTTTACTTCTAGTTTATGCAAAGCTCACCTCGTATTTTCTGCTATTTTCTAAAGCAGAGATTTTTATTATACATAGTGGAATTTTGTATTTTTTAAGAGCATTTTCAAGCCTCTCATCGCCCCACTCTGCGATGTGAAGCCCCTCTTCAAAAAAGTTTTCAAACAGCCCATTTTGGCAAATGCTATCAAAATCACTGCGGTAAAGGTCGTAGTGAAAGACCCCGCCATACTCATGCATCAAAGAAAATGTAGGCGAACTAACAGCAGTTTTATCCACACCACAAGCAGCGCAAAGTGCTTTTGTAAGCGTAGTTTTGCCAGCAGCTAAATCTCCACGAAGTATCACAACTCCGCTTCTAAAATTCCGTAGCAAATCAAGCGCAAAGCCATCAAGCTCATCAAGCCCAAGCTCGTAGCTAGCGGTATTAGAGCTCTTTAACATACTTGCCCTGATCGCTTTTTGGCACGCTTTTTAGGGTTGGAAACTCCAAAACCTTATATCGCACCTGGCGGGTTAAAAACTTTATTGTGATTTCATCGCCGATTTTTAGCTCTTTTGCTGGCTTTGCTACTACGCCATTTACGCTTACGACGCCACTTTTGCACATATCTTCTGAAATAGCTCTGCGTTTTGTAATATTTACTATATTTAAAAACTTATCTACTCTCATAGACTTATTTTAACTAATTTTGGCTTAAAAATAAAGGGAATTCTAGAATTTTAAATAAAAAAGCCCCACCGAAGCGAGGCTAAAATAAAAGAAAAATTATTTTTTCTTTTTAGAAGCTTTTGAAGGACCTGCGATTAGGTCTTTGAAATTTTTACCAACTTTGAATTTTACAGCTTTTTTAGCTGGAACTTTTACTTCCTCGCCAGTTCTTGGAACGCGCGCAGTGCGTGCTGCTCTCTCAGTTACGCTAAAAGTACCAAAGCCAACGAAAGTTACACTATCACCTTTTTGTAGTGTTTCTTGGATACTAGCGATAATCGCATCTAGTGCTTTTTCGCTATCTTTTTTTGTTAACTCCGCTTTTGAAGCAACAAGGCTCACAAACTCTGACTTAGTCATTGTTTATCCTTTCAAAATAAAATGTAGCGCAATTTTACATAATTTTTTAAGAAAAATCAATAGAAATTGTAGAAAATTTCAATGTTTTAGCAAAAATTTTACGAATTTTTAATGGTTTTAAAGCATTTTTTGCTAGAAAATCTAGAATTCCTAAGCTCAAATCTAGAATTCCTAGCTAGGAATTCTAGATTTTTATATTTTTTAGCACTTCATCTACGATTTTTTGGCTACCACCGCTATTTATTTTTTCTTTTAATGACGCACTAATGCTAGCTAAGTCCATATTATCAATAAACTCAAGCACCGCACTAGGCACAAGGCTTTCTTGTCTAAAAAGCCCAGCCAGTCCCAAATCAGCCAAAAACTTCGCATTATAATACTGATGATCCCCAGCTGCATATGGATATGGTATAAACACGCTAGGCAAAGCATTTGCGCATAGCTCCCACAGGCTTGATGCCCCTGCGCGACTGACGCAAACATCAGCCCTACTCATAAGCTCTGGCAAATGCTCACTAAAATCATATATCCCAGCCTTTATGCCTAGCTCATCATACTTGGCTCGCACGCTTTCATATTCTTTGGTCCCGCATTGATGGATGATTTTTACGCCACGCTGATTTAAAATAGGTGCTAAAGCAATGGCTAGCGCATTTATCGCACTTGCTCCTTGAGACCCACCCAAAAACAGCACGCACTCGCACTTAGAGCGAATTCTAGCTAACGCAAAAAACTCCTGCCTAACCGGATAATCAAAAGGTTCATTTTTATCATACGAGCAAAAAAACTTCTTTGCTAGTGGCTTTAAAAGCGCATTTAGGCTTCCAGTATGAGCGTTTTGCTCGTGGATAAAAAGTGGCTTAAAGCTAGCAATAGCTGCAAATGCTGCTGGCGCTGCGCTGTATCCGCCCACGCTAATTACTGCTTTTATTTTGTGTTTTTTAAATATGCCAAAACAAGCAAAGCTAAGCTTTATTATATTTAATAATGAAAAAAGCCTTTTAAACCCGCTTTTGTTTGCCACGCCACTACTAGCTAAAAAATACTTTTGCTCAAAAATATCGCTATTTTCAAACCACATTTTATCCTGCCCTTGCTGCGAGCCTACAAAAATCACGCAAACACCACGCCTTTTTAGCTCTGCGCCAAGTGCTCTAGCAATAGCTAAATGTCCGCCAGTCCCACCACCACAAATACAAATCACGATAAATCCACCTTTTTACTCACCATTAGCACCATACCAACTGCGATGGACAGAGCCAGAACTGAACTACCACCATAGCTTAAAAACGGCACAGCTATACCTTTTATAGGGATTAGCGAGGTAATACCATAAGCATTCATCAAAAACGCCACCGTGATAATCACCGCAATACCTAGGCTAAAGAGATGATAAACATTGTTATTAAACGACCTTGAACTAATTTTTAAAATCCTAAAAATAATAAAAAGCAAAATCGCACTAACCCCAATAAGCCCTATAAATCCGATCTCCTCAGCGATTCCAGCTAACACAAAGTCAGTATGAACCTCGCTTAAAAAACCAAGCTTAAATGTCCCACCGCCAAGCCCAGTGCCAAAAAAACCGCCGTGATAAATCGCATTTAGCGAGTGCGTGATTTGATAAGGCTCTTCTGCACCTGTTATGTAGAGCTGCTGCGCCCACTCACTAGGCAGCATTTTTAAAATAGCATCTTGGTTTGTTACCCACCAGCTCTGAAAACGCCTGATACGGTGCGGCTGCGTGATGATAGCAGCGATTAGCAGTAGCACTCCCACTCCACTTAAAATCGCAAAAAAGCGCTTTGAGGTGCCAGCAAAGGTGCCAAGCACCATAAGCGTTACAGCTAGCACTACAACTTGCCCTAGATCTTTTTGTAGCACAAGTATAAAAAATGTAGCCACCGCAAGCACCAAAAAATATGGTAGCAAAAGCCAAAACTCTTCTTTTAATTTCTTTTTATCACGGCTAATTTTTCGATTAAAGCTCCACGCTAGGAAAAATACAAAGCCAACCTTAAAAAACTCCACCGGTGAAAGCGATAGCGGCCCAAGCCGTATCCAGCGCTTGGCACCACCAGTTAGCGGCACGAGCGAAGCAGGTAGTAGCTGCATAACCATAATAAGCAAAAACGAGCCAAAAAACAAGCAAAAGCCAATAACTTCAAAGGTAGTAAGCCTGCCAACAATAACCCTATCAGGGTCAAGCTGCGAAAGCGACCACATAATAAGTATGCCAACTAGCCCCACGCCAAGCTGACGAATAAAAAAATGATAAGGACTAAAATCAAAATAAAGCACCGTAAAAACCGGCAAAGATAGCGCAAACACAATGCCTACAGCAATAATAAACGAAGTAAGATAAAAAAGCGGTTTATCAGTACACATTTTGCTCTCAAATTTTTACGATTTTAAAGCTGTGAGTTTAGCACGATTTGCGTTAAAAAAACTTAAAGAGCTATAAATTTTATCTTTATCTAGAATTCTTTAGTATTTTTGTGCTACATTTTTAATATTAAATTGTTAATTTTATAAGAATTAGTAAAATTTTCATTTAAACTCATTAGAATTTCTTAATTAACGCTTATTTTTAAGAATAAAAATAGCTAAATGTGTTATAATTTCACTGAATTTTCACAAAGGAGTTACAATGGCAACTAGAAAAGAACACGACTTCATCGGTGAATTAGAGATCGATGATAGCAAGTATTATGGCGTACAAAGCTTTCGTGCGCTAGAAAACTTCAAAATGACTGGTCGCACTTTTGGCGATTATCCATTTTTTGTAAAAGCATTTGCTCAAATCAAAAAAGCAGCAGCTATGGCAAATGCTGAACTAGGCGTGCTAGATAAGACTAAGGCTGATTATCTATGTAAAGCAGCTGATAGAATTATCGCTGGCGAGTTTAGCGATCAGTTTGTAGTAGATATGGTCCAAGGCGGCGCAGGCACTAGCACAAACATGAATATGAACGAAGTGCTAACAAATGTCGCCCTTGAGATGATGGGTAAGAAAAAAGGTGAGTATGGCCCAGATACCCTTCATCCAAACGACCACACAAACCTAGCACAAAGCACAAACGACACTTATCCAAGCTCTATTAAAGTAGCTACTTATGCTAAACTTTGCGACCTTCAAGCTGAGCTTGAGAAGCTGGAAGCTGAGCTAAATAAAAAAGGGCAAGAGTGGAAAGATATAATCAAAATGGGACGCACAGAGCTAGAAGATGCTGTTCCAACCACACTTGGCAATACCTTTAAAGCCTTTGGTCACTATATCAAAAATAGCCTAAAACAACTTGAACTTGCAAAAGAGCCTATGACTCACCTAAACATGGGTGCAACAGCCATCGGCACTGGTATCAACTGCCACCCAGACTACAAAGACTGCGTAGAAAAGCACCTTAGTGCTATCACAGGCATAAAGTTTATCCCTTCAACAAACTTCATCGCTGCTACTCAAGATACAGCTGATTTTGTATTTGTTAGCGGTGTGTTAAAGTCTTTGGCAGTTCGCCTAAGCAAAATCGCAAACGACATCCGTCTAATGAACTCAGGCCCAAGAACTGGTCTAAGCGAAATAGAACTTCCAAAAATGCAACCAGGTAGCTCAATCATGCCAGGTAAAGTAAATCCAGTAATCTGCGAAGTAACAGGCGTAGCGTGCTATGAGGTATTTGGCAATGATACAACTATCACTCACTGCTCAGAAAGAGCTGAGTTTGAGCTAAATGCTTTTGAGCCAGGTATTGCTTATGCGATATTTAACTCTATCGTTATCCTAGAAAACGCAGCTAGAACACTAAGAGAGCGTGCTATCGTAGGACTTAAAGCAAACCCTGAGGCTTGCTTAAACCATGTGCTAAACTCAGTTGGCATCGTAACTGCGCTAAACCCAGCCATCGGCTACGAAAAATCAGCTAGCATAGCAAAAGAAGCACTTGAGACTGGCAAACGCGTAGGCGATATCTGCTTTGAGCGTGGATATCTAAGCCGCGAGGAGATAGATAAACTTCTTGATCCTAAAAACATGCTAGATCCAAGAATGACAAAATAAACTTGCTTACTAGCTGGAATTCTAGGGAATTCTAGATTTAGGAATTCTAGATTTAGGAATTCTAGATTTAGGAATTCTAGATTTAGGAATTCTAGATTTAGGAATTCTAGATTTAGGGAATTCTAGAATTCCCTAAAAGTATAAAACCAAAAAGAAAGGAGTTAAGATGGACATTATGTTAATCTTGCAGATTATCGTGCTTCTTGGTGCGATTTTCATCGGTATTCGCCTTGGCGGCATCGGCATCGGTTATGCTGGTGGTCTAGGCGTTATAGTGCTTGGCCTTGTGCTTGGTATGAATGTAGATACAAAGATGATTCCTTGGGATGTCGTTGTTATCATTATGGCGGTTATTTCATGCATTTCTGCTATGCAGCTTGCTGGCGGACTTGATTATTTGGTTCAAATCGCAGAGAGAATCCTGCGCTCAAATCCAAAATACATCAACTACCTAGCCCCAACTGTAACTTATCTACTTACTATCCTAGCAGGTACTGGACATACAGCATTTTCTATGATCCCAGTTATCGTAGAGGTGGCAAAAGAACAAGGTATCAAACCAAGCTCGCCACTATCAATCGCAGTTGTAGCTAGCCAAATCGCAATTACTGCTAGCCCAGTTTCAGCTGCTGTTGTGTATATGACAGGTGCTTTAGAGCCGTTTGGCTGGAGCTATCCAGTGCTACTTGCTATTTGGATTCCAACTACATTTATTGGTTGTATGATCACAGCATTTATCATGACTTTGGTTAGCAATCTTGATCTAAACAGCGATCCAGTTTACAAAGAGCGCCTAGCAGCTGGTCTAGTCTCAGCTCCAAAAGGTGCACAAAATATGGAAGTTACAAAAAGTGCTAAACTTTCTGTTTTACTTTTCATCATCGGCGTTATTGTGGTTGTTCTTTATGCTACTGCGATTTCAAAAATCGGTGGCAAACCAGTGCTAATTGAAAATGTAAAAGTAAACCGCGACTCAGCTATCGTTGGTATCATGCTAACAGTGGCTGCGCTTATCGTAATACTATGCAAAATCAAAGCTAGCAAAATTCCTGAGACTAGCGTATTTAGAAGCGGTATGACTGCTGCTGTGTGTGTAATCGGTGTTGCTTGGCTAGGAACTGTATTTGTAAGTGGCCACACTGATCAGATCAAAGCTCTAAGCGAAGAGTGGGTAAAAGCGATCCCTGCTCTACTTGCGGTAGTTTATTTCTTTGCAGCGATGCTGCTATATAGCCAAGCTGCAACTGCAAAAGCCATCACTCCGGTTGTTATCGTAGCACTTGGCATCACAGCTAGTGACACAAGCAATGTTTATATGATCGTAGCTAGCTTTGCGGCTGTTTCTGCGCTATTTGTATTGCCTACTTACCCAACTCTACTTGGTGCTGTTCAAATGGACGATACTGGCACAACAAGAATCGGTAAGTATGTTTTTAACCACGCTTTCTTCATCCCAGGCGTGCTAGCAATCGCATTTAGCGTTGCTCTAGGCTTTTTAGCTACTGCTATTTTTGGCTAAGATTTAGCCTTTTTCTAGGAATTCTAGAATTCATCTAGAATTCCTACCTAGGAATTCTAGATTTTTCAAAACTTTTTTAATCTTTACAAAAATTTCTATAAAATCACTCAAATATTTAGATATTTTTTATATAATTATCGCATTTAAATCTTACAAAAAGGAGCAAAGATGGATTATCGCATAGAAAAAGACACTATGGGTGAGATCAAAGTCCCAAACGATAAGTATTGGGGAGCACAAACTGAGCGTAGTTTTGAAAACTTCAAAATCGGTATTGAAAAAATGCCTAGCGAAATAATAAACGCCTTTGCCGAGCTTAAAAAAGCTTGCGCTATTGTAAACAATGAGCTTGGCAGAATGGATAAAGCACGCACTGATGCAATTGCCAAGGCTTGCGATGAGATTTTAGAGGGCAAACTAGATGGAAACTTTCCGCTAGTCGTGTGGCAAACAGGCTCAGGCACACAAAGCAATATGAATATGAACGAAGTCATCTCAAATCGCGCTATGGAGATAATGGGAGCAGATTTTAGAGCTAAGCCAGCAACTGACGCGCCAAACTTCGTTCACCCAAACGACCATGTAAACAAAGGTCAAAGCTCAAATGACACTTATCCAACAGCGCTTCGCATTGCGCTTGTTTTGGAGCTTCAAAAGCAAATCCTACCAGCTATTGAGCGACTTGAAAAAACCCTGGATAAAAAAACGGCTGAGTTTGCTAAAATCGTAAAAATCGGCCGCACTCACCTTCAAGACGCTACTCCGCTAACTTTGGGTCAAGAGTTTAGCGGCTATGCGCACATGCTAAAAGCTAGCAAAGCTCAAATCATCGCTAGCATACCGTTTTTAACCGAGCTTGCAATAGGCGGCACAGCAGTTGGCACAGGACTAAATAGCCACCCAAAATTCTCTGAGCTAGTAAGCGCTCAACTAAACAAACAAACCAGCACAAAATACGCCTTTGTTTCACACCCAAATAAATTCCATGGCCTAACAAGCCACGATGCAGAGGTATTTTTAAGCGGTGCGCTAAACGGACTTGCTGCTAATATGATGAAAATCGCAAATGATATAAGATGGCTAGCTAGCGGACCTCGCTCTGGTATCGGCGAGATCAACATTCCAGAAAACGAGCCAGGCAGCTCAATCATGCCAGGCAAGGTAAATCCTACTCAGTGCGAAGCTGTAACAATGGTAGCGGTTCAAGTAGCTGGAAATCACGCAAGCGTAGCGTTTGGCGCAAGCCAAGGTAACTTTGAGCTAAATGTGTTTAAGCCAGTGATCGCCTATAATCTACTTCAAGCAATCAAACTGCTAAGCGATAGCATAATCAGCTTTGATGAGCACTGCGCAAGTGGAATTAGCGCAAATGAAGAGAAAATCTCAAAACTAATGAAAGAAAGCCTGATGCTTGTAACTGCGCTAAATCCACACATCGGCTACGCAAAAGCAGCGCAAATTGCTAAAACTGCGCACCATAACGGCACTACTTTGCGCGAAGAGGCTATAAACTCGGGCTTTTTAACAGCCGAAGAGTTTGATGCTTGGGTTATCCCAGAAAACATGATAGCACCACACGAATAATTGGCTAAGCGAGTTAAAAATTCGTCTTGCACGCTTATTGCGCTTGTGGCGGCTCTTCGCAGGTTATTTACCTAGCGTGCGAACCGCCACAAGCACACAAAACGCACAATTCTATAATTTTTAACTCGCTTAAATAATTAAAATTGCTTTTAATGAATTCTAGAATTTGCTAAACCCTAAAATGATTAGACAAGAAAACTTTAATTTTATCTTTGATGAGAGTGCTTGCGGTGGCTGTGGTGGGGCGTGCTGCACAGGAGAAAGCGGCTTTATATGGATAAACGAAGCCGAGATCACAGCCCTAGCAAGCCTATTAAATATCAGCAAGGATGAGCTAAAAGAGCGATATTTATACCGCCTTGATGGTCGCTACTCTATAGCAGAAAAGCCTTATAATGACGGTGCTGCTTGTGTATTTTTTAATGAAATTAACAAAAATTGTAGCATCTATGCTGCTAGACCACAGCAGTGCAAAAGCTTTCCATTTTGGGATAGATATAAGGGCTTGGATGCTGATTTAAACGAGCTTTGCGCCGAGTGCAAGGGTGTAAAGAAACTCTAGAATTCCCTAGAATTCACTAAGGAATTTTAGAATTCCTTAAACTAGAATTCCTTAAATAAACTAGAATTCCCTAAAAATCTAGAATTCCATAATCTAAAATTCCCTAAACTAGAATTCCTAAAAAATACCCCCTAACCCCCAAAAACTCTAGAAATTCTAAAATTCCCTAAAAAAACCAGAATTCCCAAAGAGAATTCCTTAAACTTGAATTCATCAAACTAGAATTCCCTAAGGAATTTTAGAATTCCTTAAAAATTCTAGAATTCCCTAAAAAATCTAGAATTCCTACTAAAATCCCTTGAAATTCTGCTAAAATTTAGCTTACAAAAAAATCTAGGTTAAATTATGAATAGCATAAAAATAATTTTTAGCCGTTTTAAAGGCTATTTAAAAGACTATATTCCGCAGTTTTGTATAGCTGTGCTTGGTATGATAATGGCAGCTATTGGCACAGCAGGCAGTGCGTATCTTATAAAAGATGTGCTTGATGAGATTTTTATAAGCAAAAATGAAAATCTGCTTTATATCCTGCCTTATATCGTGGTGGCGGTGTTTTTTCTAAAAGCACTTGGCACTTATTTACAACAGTATTTTACTGCTTATATCGGGCATGATATGGTGCGGCGTTTTCGCTTTATGCTACTTGAAAACCTGCTGCGCTTAGATCTTAGCTTTTTTAACCGCCTTAGAACTGGCGAGCTAATCAGCCGAAATACAAACGATATAGATAGAATTCGCAATGTAGTCTCAAGTATGATTCCTGATTTTGCAAGAGAGGTAATTACTGCTATTTGCTTGCTAGCAGTGGTGATTTATCAAAGTCCCAAGCTAGCGTTTTTTGCGCTTGTGATCTTTCCAGCTGCGATTTATCCGCTCTCGCTTTTAGCTAAAAAAATCAAAAAATACTCTCACCAAAGCCAAGCCAAAATCGGCGATATGACCTCAGCTTTGTCTGAAATCTTTACAAATATAGAAATAATCAAAGCAAATAATGCCGCAAACAAAGAACTAGAGCGTTTTAAAAGCCATAATGAACGCTTTTTTCATCTAAATATAAAAGCTGAGCGAACCAGCACCTTAGTAAATCCGCTAATGGAGATGCTAGGTGCTGTGGGCATCGCGGTAGTGATTATAATCGGCGGTTCAGAGGTAATCTCTGGTGCGCTTAGCGTTGGTGGATTTTTTAGCTTTACAACAGCGCTTTTTATGCTTTATACGCCTATTAAGCGCATAAGCTATCTATATAACAAAATGCAAGACGCCATCGCTGCTACTGAACGGACTTTTGAGCTGCTTAATCAAAGCCCTAGCATAATCGGCGGAAATCTAGAATTCCCTAAAAATCTGCTTAGCATAAGCTTTAATGATGTGCGCTTTGGCTATGATGAAAACGAGATTTTAAAAGGCGTGAGCTTTAAGGCTAATAGCGATGAAATCATCGGTATAGTAGGCACAAGCGGTGGTGGCAAAACCACTATAATAAATCTGCTAATGCGCTTTTATGACGCAAATAACGGACAAATCCTAATAAATCAAAGCGAAATCAGTGACTTTGAACTACAATCTTTGCGCCAAAATATCGGTATAGTAACCCAGCGCATATATATTTTCAATGACACTATCGCTGCAAATGTAGCTTATGGCGCAAAAGAAATTGATGAAAATAGAGTAATAAACGCTCTAAAAGTAGCAAATGCTTGGGACTTTGTAGAGAATATGGAAGGTGGAGTGTACGCTATGCTAGATGAGTTTGGAGCTAATCTCAGCGGTGGACAGCGCCAGCGCATAGCAATAGCAAGGGCGTTGTACAACGAACCTAGAATTCTCATCTTTGATGAGGCTACAAGTGCTTTGGATAATGAAAGCGAGCGCATCATCACAGATGTCATAGAGCGTATTCGCTCAGGCCGCATAATCTTTGTTATCGCTCACCGCCAAAGCAGTATCAAAAACGCTACTAAAATTCTAGTGCTAGATGGCGGCAAAGTAGTAGGCTTTGATAGCAAAGAAGCCCTACTTCAAAACTGCGATGCCTTTAAAAAACTAAGCCATATAGAATAAGGAGAGAAAAATGTATGAAACGCTAAAACCACTGCTATTTACCCTGCCCCCTGAGTGCGCTCATCACCTAGCTGGCTTGGGGCTAAAACTAGGGATAAAAACGCCACTTATAAAAAATCTTATTAAAAAAGATTTTAAAGATGAAATTTTGAGCCAAAACTTACTAGGCCTAAATTTTGCTAATCCTATCGGCATAGGCGGTGGTTTTGATAAAAATGCTGATTTGGCTTACGGCCTCGGCTATCTTGGCTTTGGTTTTTTGGAGTATGGCACCTTTACTCCACGCCCCCAAAGTGGCAATCCTCGCCCAAGGCTTTGGCGCATAAAAGAACATAATAGCCTTCAAAACGCAATGGGCTTTAACAACGAAGGCTCAGCTGCGGTGGAGCAAAATATCGCCAAGTATTTTCCGCTTTCACTGCCTGTTTTTGCAAATATCGGCAAAAACAAAACTACTCCAAATGAAAATGCGATAAATGATTATATTTACCTTACAAAGCGTTTTGAAAAGCTTTGCGATGGCTTTGTGATAAATATCAGCTCGCCAAATACTCCAAATCTGCGTGAGCTTCAAAATGATGAGTTTTTAAGCACTCTTGGCAAAGAACTAAGAAAAATTACTAATAATCCACTTGTGCTAAAAATCGCCCCTGATATGCAGCCAAATGCTGCTGTGGCTCTGTGTCAGTGTGCCATAGAAAGTGGCTTTAATGCTATAATAATAAACAATACCAGCATAGACTACTCGCTCTACAGAGGAGCAAAAAGCATAGGTGGGCTAAGCGGCGAGCTAATTTGTGCTAAAAGTCGTGAGCTTTTTAGCGCGGTAGCAAGCGAGATTTTTGGCAAGGCTGTGCTAATAAGCTGCGGCGGCATAAGCGATGCAAGAGAGGCTTTATGGCGTATAAAGCATGGTGCTAGCCTAATAGAGATTTTCACAGCCCTTATCTACAAAGGCCCAGCAATGATAGAAAATCTAAACAAAGAACTAGCAAATCTGCTAAAAATCGAAGGCTTTGAAAACATAAATGAGGCCGTGGGCTCTGCGCTAAAAAAATAAGCAAAATCTAGAATTCCTAGTGGAATTTTCTTAAAATTTAACTAGGAATTCTAGATTTGCTTATAAAAAGTAAAATTTATCCTTTTTTTAGCTAAAATCTAGACAAAATGCGCTAAAATGCGCAGCTTAAAAAAAAGGAAAGCTTTGATACCAAAATACGAGAAAATCACACTAGAAAATGGCTTTGAGGTGTACTTTGCCCCTGTTAATGAAAAAAGTGGCGTAATAAGCGTAGATCTATACTACAAAGTAGGCTCGCGTGATGAAACACTTGGCAAAACAGGCATCGCACACATGCTAGAGCATATGAATTTTAAAAGCACCAAAAAGCATAAAGCTGGCGAGTTTGACCGCATTGTAAAGAGTTTTGGTGGCGTGGATAATGCTAGCACTGGCTTTGATTTTACGCATTATTATATAAAATGTGAAAAAAGCAATCTAGATAAAAGCTTAGAGCTTTTTAGCGATATGATGGAAAATCTTGCGCTTAAAAAAAGTGAGTTTGAACCAGAGCGAAATGTAGTAGCAGAAGAGCGCAGATGGCGCACTGATAATGATCCTATGGGCTTTTTGTATTTTAAGCTTTTTGAGAGTGCCTTTGGCTATCATCCATATCACTGGCTACCGATTGGCTTTTATGATGATATCATAAACTGGGATATAAATGATATAAAAGACTTTCACAAAAGATTTTATCAGCCGCAAAATGCTTTTTTGATGATAAGCGGCGCAAGTGATGCTAAAACAGCTTTTAGCGTGGCTAAAAAGCACTTTGGCAGTATCAAAAACAAAAGCGAACTGCCTAAACGCACTTTTAGCGAACCAGAACAAAAAGGCGCAAAAGAAATCACAATAATAAAACCAAATGATAGCCAGATTTGCGCCTTAGCCTTTAAAACGCCAAATTTTGCTCACGATGATGTGCCTGCGCTGGATGCTTTGGCTCAGTATCTAGGCGATGGTAAAAGCTCTTTATTACAAAAAGAGCTAGTTGATAGCGCAAAACTAGCCACTAGCATAAGCTGTTTTAATATGGCTTTAAAAGATGCTGGGCTTTTTATCATCATTGCTATTGCCAATCCAAAAGTGCGTGCTAGCAAGCTAAAAAGCGAAATTTTAAAGCTAATTAAAAGCGCAAAAAGCCAAAATATTGATGAAAGCTATATAGAAAAAATTAAAAATGCGCTAAAAATCGATCTAGAATTCCAGCTAAGCTCAGCCTCTAGCACAGCAAGGCTAGTAGGCGAGTATATCGCAAACGGCGACATTTCACCGCTTTATAGCCTAGAAGAGCGCACCGCAAAACTAGCAGGCGCCGATATAAACAAAATGGCAAAAAAATACCTAAATCAAAATCAAATGACCTCAGTCATACTGAAAGGCAGATAATGAAAAAAACAATAACCGGCGCAATGACTGCGCTAATTACTCCCTTTAAAAACGGCAAAGTAGATGTAGAAAGCTACGAGAAACTTATAAAACGCCAAATAAAGCTTGGCATAGATGCAATAGTGCCTGTTGGCACCACTGGCGAGAGTGCGACACTAACGCATGATGAGCATAGGCTGTGTATTGAAATAGCTGTAAATGAGTGTAAAAATACAGCTGTAAAGGTGCTAGCTGGTGCTGGCTCAAACGCTACGCACGAAGCAATTGAGCTTGCTAAGTTTGCTCAAAACTGCGGCGCAGACGGAATTCTCTCAGTCGCCCCCTACTATAATAAACCTACGCAGGAAGGCCTCTATCAGCACTATAAAGCAATAGCAAATAGCGTAAAAATCCCTGTTCTACTCTACAATGTCCCAGGTCGCACAGGCTGTGATATAGCAGCAAGCACTACTATTAGGCTATTTAACGAGTGCGAGAATATTTATGGAGTAAAAGAAGCTAGCGGAAATATGGAGCGTTGCGTAGATTTGCTAGCTCATAGCAGCGAAGTTTGCGTCATAAGTGGCGAAGATGCGATAAACTTCCCTATCCTAGCAAATGGCGGCAAGGGCGTGATTTCTGTAACTTCAAATCTTTTACCTGATTTAACTGCTAAGCTAACGCACCTTACCTTAAAAGGCGATTTTAACGCAGCTAGGCAGATAAATGAAAGACTTTTTGAGATAAATAAAATCATGTTTTGCGAGAGCAATCCAATACCGGTAAAAGCAGCGATGTATATAGCTGGTCTTATCCCTACGCTAGAATACCGCTTGCCACTTTGCGCTCCAAGCAATGAGAATATGAAAAAAATAGAACAAACACTTAAAAACTACGAAATAAAGGGATTTTAAATGGATTTTAGAGATGAGTTTAAAGGCAAAACCTTAGTTATTAGTGGTGGTACTCGTGGCATAGGCAGAGCTATCGTGCTTGACTTTGCTAAAAATGGCGTAAATATAGCATTTACTTATAACTCAAACGCCCAGTTAGCCGAGCAACAAGCAAAAGAGCTTGAAAAAGAGTATGGCATAAAAGCAAGAGCTTACGCTCTAAATATCTTAGAGCCTGAGAGCTATAAAGAAGTATTTGAAGAAATAGACAAAGACTTTGATAGAGTGGATTTTTTTATCTCAAATGCGATTATTTCAGGGCGAGCAGTAGCTGGGGGATATACTAAGTTTATGAAATTAAAGCCAAAAGGGCTAAACAATATCTTTACTGCTACCATTAACGCCTTTGTCTGTGGCAGCCAAGAAGCAGCTAAGCGCATGGAAAAAGTAGGCGGCGGCTCTATTATCACACTTTCAAGCACAGGGCATTTGGTATATATAGAGCATTACAGCGGTCATGGCACAGCAAAGGCTGCTGTGGAGGCTATGGCTCGCTACGCAGCTACTGAGCTTGGAGAGAAAAATATCCGTGTAAATACCGTGTGCGGAGGACCCATTGAAACAGACGCTCTAAGAGCCTTTACAAACTATGAAGAAGTGCGCGATGCCACAGCTAGCCTAAGCCCACTATCTCGCATGGGACAGCCGGCAGACATGAGTGGGGCTTGTTTATTTCTGTGCTCACAGGCAGCTAGCTGGATAACAGGACATTCGCTAGTAGTAGATGGTGGCACAACATTTAAATAATTTTAATTAAATCTTAGGGAATTCTAGAATTCCTAGCTTTTTTATTTATTTACCTTAGGAATTCTAGAATCCCCAAGCCTTGTGTCATTGTCCGGCTTGACCGGACAATCTCTATAAAAATCCCCCGCCTTGACCGCTCTGTGTCATCCCCCAACTTGATCGGAGGATCTCATCACAAATAAATTTAGAATTTCTATAGAGATCCTCAGCTCAAGCCCAAGGATGACATATACGCCTTGTCTAGCTATGGAATTCTAGAATTCCACGCTTTTGGCACAAAAATTGCTTATATCCCAAAAATCCAAAAGGATAAAAATGACAAACGAAGAATTCTCAAATCAAATAGAAGCAATAGCAAAGAAAAAAGGCACGATATCAAAGTTTGAAAAAAATCTAATAGCAACTGCTGTCTACTCAGCCCAGCTAGCCAAAAGACTATTAGAACTACAAGGCAACAAAAAAATCAATGTCTTTACTGGCAAAGACCCACTAGATATAAATCTAATCACAAAAGATGGCTCACGCTACATGTATGAGAATCCGCTAAAAGATATAGAAGAACAACTTGATAGCTTTGAAAAAGAGTATTCTCACTATGGTGCGCTTTTTTTATACGGACTTGGCAACGGCGTGCTTTTAAAAGGAATTTTACAAAACCAAACTCATAAAACTATTGTTGTATTTGAGCCAGAAATTGAGATTATTTATATAGTTTTTCACTTTTTTGATTTTAGCACGCAGATATTTAAAAATAGGCTAATTATATTTCAAAGCGACATTTTGGACATGCCACACTACTATATAATGGCAAAGATGAAAGATGTGCTACTAAGCGCAAGGCTTTTTAATCTATATATAACAAGCAATTTTTATGATATTTACAAAGACGATATGCAAAAAGTAACCGCTGGTATCTCAAAGGCTATAATGCAACTTCTAAGAGAAGCTGGCAACGACGGCGTAGACTCACTAATAGGAGTGAGGCAAACCACAGAACATATCCCAGATATGCTTAATAGCATTCCACTAAGCCATATCAAAAAACAAAGAGGCAAAAAAAATAAAACCGCTATCATAGTCTCAACAGGCCCTAGTCTAAACAAACAACTAAAACTGCTCAAAATTGCACAATCTCACGCTACTATAATCAGCGTAGATGCTAGCTATCCTATACTAAAAGCTCACGGAATAAAACCTGATTATGTAGCTTGTATAGAAAGAGAGCCACTCACAGCTGAGTTTTTTGCTAGCAAGCCAAGCGAGTTTGATGAAAATATCATCTTTGTAGTTGCTACGCTAGTTCATTCAAACACAGTAGAGTATCTAAAAGGCAGAAATACAGCTTATGTTTTTAGACCGCTTTCTTATGAAAAGGGCTTTGGCGACTCCACCTTTGGCTACATAGGCGGTGGGCAATCAGCTGCACACTTAGCCTTTGATTTAAGTGTGCAGCTAGGGCATGAAAAAATCGTGCTAATAGGACAAGACCTAGCTTATGGCAAAGGCAGAAGCACACACGCAAAAGGCCATGTAACCACCACAGAATTAGAAGAAGCCATGCCATCAGAATACGCCCCAGCTTATGGCGGGGATGGCGAGGTAGAGACCATGACTGTGTGGAATCAGTTTAGGCAGTTTTTTGAGGTGCTAATCACCCTAACCAAAAAAGACCATAAAGAAATAAGCGTTTACAACTGCACCGAAGGTGGCGCTAGAATAGAAGGTGCGATAGAACTGCCTTTTAAAAAACTGCTAGAAAAAGAGATTTTCAAAGAGACTAAAACGCATTTGCCGCTGCCAAAAAAGCTAAATGATAGACAAAAAGAAGCAAAATATAAAAAATTCTCAAAGCGCATAAAAGCCACTTTAAAATACGGCGAGAGCTTACAAAAAAAATGTGAAAAGCTGTTTTTAAAACTAGCCAAGCAAATAGAGCGTGGCAAAAAGCTAAAAGAGCAAGGCAAAGCTGAAAAAATCAACTATGACAAGCTACAAAAGCTCTCATTTGAAATCGGCGATTTTAAGGCTAGTTTGGATGATAAGAGATTTAAAAGCTCGTATTATGCTGTGCTAAACTCTTTTATCCAGCACCAAGAGTTAGAGTTTACTGCTATCATCGCAAAACCTAGTGAAACACTAGAAGAAAAGCACGAAAAGCTCTTTCTTTTGGTTAGCATCCATGGCACTTGGCTATTTAACATAGCAGGCGGCATCTCAGTAATGAGAGAAAATATAAAAAATTGCTCACAAAAGTGGCTAAGGTGATTTTTTTCTTAGTGTCATCCCTCAGCTTGACTAGGGGATCTCTATAGGAAATTCTAGAATTCCCTAAAAAATACCCTCGCACCCCCAAAAACACAGATAAAGCAAGAGAATTCTAGATTTTAGTGGGTTTTAAGGGCAACGCCCCTAAGGGTTTAGGGCGTAGCCCTTATAAAATTTGCGAGCAGTGGGGCTTGCCCAACTAAAGTGAGCAAAATCTAAAATTCCCTAGAATAAATTCTAAAATTCCTAAGCAAAAATCACTAGGAATTCTAAAATTCCTTAGCTTTTGGTACAAAAATGCAAAAATAGCTTTAAATAAACTAGGCGCTAATGCGTAAAATTTTTTATTTTTTCATATTTTTTTACTCAAAATTCTAAAATTTAAAGTAAAATTCGCTTTTTAATCTAAAAAATAAAAGCTAAACAATGAAAAACCTTAATCTACCAAACGCAATAGCAAGTGTTAGAATACTACTTGCGCCTTTGTTTTTGTTTTTACTGCTTCAAACAAAAAGCACAGATGATGCTGGGGCGATTTCGTGGCTAAATTATTTTGCTGCACTTGTTTTTAGCATCGCTAGTATAAGCGATTTTTTTGATGGCTATATCGCTAGGGCTTGGGATCAGCGAACTAAGCTTGGAGAGATTTTAGATCCGCTGGCTGATAAAATGCTGATTTTGGGCGCATTTTTGGGACTTGCGATGATTGATAGGGCAAATGTCTGGGCTGTTTATATCATACTTGTGCGTGAGTTTTTTATAACAGGTTTTCGTGTGGTCTTAGCAAGTGAGAATATCAGCATCAAAGCTAACTTTGCTGGCAAGCTAAAAACTACTTTTCAAATGATAGCTGTGGGTTTTTTGACCATGCAGTGGGTCTTTGGTGAGCTGCTGCTGTGGATAGCGGTGGCTCTTACTCTATACTCAGGCGCTACTTATATAATAAGCTACGCAAAGCACAAATAGGATAAAAAATGAATAAGGAGCAAAAAGGCATTGCCTTTGCGCTTAGCACATTTTTTATGTGGGGCGTTTTTCCTATCTATTTCAAGCTTTTAGCAGATGTGGGTGCGGTGCAGGTGCTGGCTCACCGTATCCTGTGGTCAGCGATTATTCTTTTTGGCTTGCTTTATTTTAGCAGCAAACTACGCCAAGTCTTTCGCCTGCTCTCTATAAAAAAAGTAGCTCTAAATCTACTAGCAAGCGGCGTGTTAATTAGCATTAACTGGGGCGTTTTCATCTGGGCGGTGGAGCGTGGGCAGATACTAGAAACCAGCCTAGGATATTTTATAAATCCGCTTTTTAGTATTTTGCTTGGTGCTATTTTTTTAAAAGAGCGACTTAGCAAGGCTAGCAAAATCTCGCTTTTTATCGTAGTTATCGCAATTTGCATTCAAATCTACGACCTTGGCAGCCTGCCTTTTATTTCGCTCATACTGCCAGCAAGCTTTGCTTTTTATGGGCTAATTCGCAAAAAAGTGCGAGTGCCTAGCACGCATGGGCTTTTTGTAGAGACTATGCTTACCTTGCCTTTTGCGCTTGGGTTTTTGCTGTATTTGTGGAGCGTGGGAGAAGCAAGGCTGGATTTTGATAGCACAGGATTTTTGCTAGCTTTTAGCGGGGTGGTGACCATACTGCCGCTGCTGACCTTTAATAGCGCGGCAAAATACTTGCGCCTTAGCACACTGGGATTTTTTCAGTATTTAAGCCCTAGCATTAGCTTTTTGGTGGCAATTTTTTTGTATAATGAGCCACTTGGCATGCTAAAACTTGCTAGCTTTATGCTTATTTGGGCAAGTTTAGCAATAAATATAATTTATAATCTTAAAAAGCATTAGGAATTCTAGAATTCCCTACTATGTCATCCTCGGGCTTGACCCGAGGATCTCCATATGGAATTCTAAATTTATTTGTGATGTCATCCCCCGATCAAGTCAGGGAATGACACAGCTTTAGGGAATTCTAGAATTCCTAAGTGATTTTGCTGGGAATTCTAGATTTTAGTCCTAGGAATTCTAGAATTCCTAAGTAATTTTGCTAGGAATTCTAGATTTTTAATCCAGTGCTGTAGCTGCGATGTCGTTTTTGTTTCTATTAAAGGCTTCGCTTGGACTTAGATAGTTGTTTTCTACTAGAATTTCAGCAGCTTGCTTAAACACTGGCAAAGCACTCCAGCTAGCAAAATAATAAGGATAAGGTCGCATCGGCTCTCGCACCAAAACGCCTATTGTGTAGTTGTGTCCCGCATCATCGCTAGCAAAGCCAAAAAAGCTTGCGTTATAACGCTTGTCACTATATCCGCCTGTGGTGGCGATGTGTGCGGTGCCTGTTTTACCACCTAGCACTAGCCCTGGAATTCTTGCCGCTCTACCTGTGCCGCGTGGGCTATCTACTACTTTTACTAATATAGCTCGCATTTTATCAGCAGCTTCTTTGCTAAGCACTTGTTTTGTCTCGCCGCTATGTAAAAAGTATTTTTTAGCATCACGCTCAAGGTGCGAAAACAGCCTTGGCTCCATCATCACGCCGCCATTATTTATAGCATTATACGCGCTTAGAAGTTGCATAAAAGTAGCTTGAATTCCATAGCCGTAGCTTAAAGTTGCCTTATAAGTGCGGTTTTTTAGGTCACTGATTTGCGGAATTTTGCCCGTTTGTTCGTAGCTTAGATCCACGCCTGTCTTTTGCGCAAAGCCGAAGTTGCGCAGACCATTGTAAATGCTAACATCATCAAGGCGCTCGATGACATTTATCATACCGATATTTGAGCTTTGAACGATGACTTCTTCGGCACTTAGGCTGTCTGCTTTGTGGCTATCTGTGATGGTGCGTGTGCCTAGCTTATATTTGCCGCCGTAGACATTTATATTCTCAAGCGGATTTATTTTGTTTTCTTGCAAGGCAAGTGAAAATATAATCGGCTTCATAACTGAGCCCATTTCATAAGCATACTCGCTAGCTGATGAGTTTAGGGCTTCGTAGTCTTTTTGCGTGATTGCGCCTGGATTGTAGCGTTTGGTTGATGCTAGGGCTAGAAGTTTGCCTGTTTTTGCCTCCATGACAGCCAAAACTATTTCTTTTGCGATTAGACTTTTGGCTCGTTCATCTATCATTTTTTCTAGCATTTGTTGGAGGCGAAGATTTATGTTTAGCACTACATTATAGCCGTCTTTGCGGCGTTTTAGTTTGCTCTCGCCTGAGAGGATTATGGTATTTGAGAGGTCTCTTGGACCTTTTAAACTCTCATTTGTGATATCATCAAGCTGGTCTTCGTAAAACTTTTCTATACCTTTTACGCCGCTTGCTTTGGTGATTTTGCCCTCTTGTTTTTTGCTTGTATAGCCTATCAGTGGCGTGAGTGTATCACCTGCTATGTAGCTGCGTTTTTCGCCACTTTCTGTTACATCTAGGCCTTGGGTGGTGACTATGCCAGTTTTTGGGTCTTGATAGGGGATAAAGACTTTTTTGCGATAAAGCTTGCGCGCTAGTTCTCTAAGGTGAGCTGCCTCTTTAGCATTTAGATCTTTTGAGAGCGTAACTGAGCCTTTAGTCTTTAGGATTTTTTCTACTTTTTTAGGATCAGCCCCACTATAAAGACTATATAAATTTATAAAAAGCTCTTTTTTGTTTGGGTCTATGTTGCGAGTGTTTACGACAGCTGAGTAGAGCTTTTGGCTTGTTGCTACGCTAAATCCATCACTTGTAATAATATCGCCTCTAAGAGCCGTGTCTTCATCTGAGGTGTTTAGCTTTGGTAGTGAGCGATCAAGCGTTACTCGGTAGAGCGTAAAGACGGCAAACACAGCTGCAAAAAACGCAATACAGATAAAAATAAGATAAACTCTACTTTGACTTGTATTCATGTCTAAATTATAATAAACTTTGGTTAATGGTGGTTAATTTATAAGGAATTCTAGATTGGGAATTCTAGATTATTTGTGATGAGATCCCCCGAAGGGGTCGGGGGATGACACAAGGCTTGGGAATTTTAGAATTCCTAATCGCTCTCTTAGTAAGCCTGGCTACGCAAGTCCCATCAAATAAGCAATAACAGCGTAGCAAAGCGCAGAGCCTAGCATAGCAGCTGGCACTGTGATAACCCACGCTAGGCCTATTGGTTTTAGCATAGCCCAGTTTGCACTTTTGTTATATAAGCCGATGCCTAAAACTGCACCGATTAGCACATGTGTTGAGCTGATTGGCAAACCCATTTTTGTAGCTACTAGGATAACAATAGAACTAGCTAGCTCTGCGCTAAATCCTGTTGAAGGCTCGATATTTGCAAGTTTATTACCCACTGTTGTGATAACTTCTTTACCTAAAAACCAAAGTCCCACTACAAGAGAGACACCAAAAGTAGCCATTGCGATAAATGGAATTGGTGATTCTGAGTTGATTGAGCTAGTTTTTAGCACATCCAAAATCGCTGCAAATGGACCTATAGCGTTTGCGATATCGTTTGCGCCGTGGCTAAAAGCAAAGCTTGAAGCCGTAAAGATCTGAAACCAGCCAAAAATGCGGTTAATGCTTTTTTTAGGATTATCTCTTTTTACCATATTTACAAGCGCAAAGATAATAAGATAAGCACAAAGCCCGATAACAAAGATTATCCAAAGCGTCTCAAAAAGGCTAAAGCCAAGGTTTAGGTGTTGAAGTCCTTTAAATAGCAAAGATGAAGCAATAACCATAGCACCACAAGCTGCTACAATCGGGATATTTAATCTCATGTGGCTGCCAACATCTATTTCTTTTTCAGCTTTTTTCATCTTGCGGATTTGATTTCTATACTCGCTTTTTGTAGATACTGACATTTCTGGGTCGTCCTCGTCATCATCATCTACTGAAGCTATTTTTCTAAGTGTTGCAAGCTGCTCGGCTTCGCTTTTAGAGCGAAGTTCTTTGAAGTATTGATTTTTGTATGTTTTGCGCTCTTTTTTTAGCTCACGGACTTGTTCGTATTTTTTCTCACTTGGAGTGATGATTTTAGTTTTTACAAAGCCAAAGATAAGAAAAGCTATAATAAGTCCAGCCGCAGGGCTAATAAACCAACTAGCAACGATGCTTAAAACCTTGCTCCAATTTATCATCCCAGATGTTTCCACCCAACCACCAAAGTGCATCATACCCATAGTAATTCCAGCACCACAAATACCACCAACGATAGAGTGAGTAGTACTTACTGGCATACCAAACTTCGTAGCGATAAACAGCCACGCACCAGCACTAAACAAAGCCCCCATCATAACAGCTGCAAAAGACATAGGCGGCACATTATCGCTAATGGTGATAATTCCACTTCTAATGGTATTTGTTACTTCTCCACCAGCAAAAATCGCACCACTTAGTTCAAAAACAGCAGCGATCACTAAAGCTTGCTTGATCGTAAGCGTCTTAGCGCCCACGCTTGTTCCAAAACTGTTTGCCACATCGTTTCCACCGATGTTAAAAGCCATAAAAATACCAAAAACACTAGCTAGCATGAAAAGCAATAAATGATTGCTAGGTATATAGTTATAGCCCCAAACAAAAAAAGCACAAACTGAAATAATAAAGAAAATTAAAGCAAAAACATTATCTTTTGCTTTTAAAAAGCCTGCACTCAAAATTTCCTCCTTTTTTACTTAGATCGTTTTTTATTATTAGCTTGTATTACTGCGTATTTTACAGCATTTATATAGCTTGTAATGTTTGCAAAGCCCTTGTAAGCGATATCAAAAGCCGTGCCGTGATCTGGGCTAGTGCGGATAATAGGCAAAGCAAGGCTTACATTTATAGCACTATCAAAATACAAAGCTTTTAGCGGTGCTAAGGCTTGGTCATGATACATAGCTACTAAGCGATTTGTCCTTTTTAGCGCAAGTGGATTAAAGGCTACATCAGGCACGAGTGGACCGCTAAAAACCCTTGCGCCTAAAACTTTGTTTGCGATTTTTATGGCTTTTACGATTTTTTCGTCTTCACGCCCTAAAATTCCGCCATCGCCTGCGTGAGGATTTAGCCCCAAAACGCCGATTTTATCAAAGCCACTAGCTTTAGCAAAGCTTAGCAAAAATCTTGCTAATGCCTTTTTTTTAACGCTTTTTGGGACTGATTTTAAAGGCTGATGATCGGTAAAAAGCCCCACAAAAAGCTCCTCGCAGCCTAGCATCATAATAGCATCACGCTTACAAAAATCACTTAGTGCCTCTGTGTGTCCGTGGTATTTAATACCTGCTTTTGCCCAAGCTTGTTTATTTATCGGCAAGGTCACAAGAGCGTCTGCTTTATGATTTTTTACATTTAAAAATGCGTTTGCAAAGCTTACAAAAGAAAACTTGCCAGCTTTTTTGCTAAGTTTGCCTGGTTTTAGCTCAAAGTCCTTGCCACACTCACAGGTTATAAAATCATCAGGAATTCTACATCCAAGCAGTTTGGCTGCTCTTTGAAGTAAGGCTTTGTTTATAAAATAAAGTGGCTTACAAAATTGCTTAATTTCATCGTGAGCTTTTAAAGCTATTTCTATGCCTATACCGTTTGGATCACCTAGGCTAATTGCTATTTTTTTCATTTATTTTCTTTATTTTGTATTCTCTTCCGCAGCCTCATCGGCTAGTTTCATACTCTCGATATACTCATCAATATCAGCCATGTCTTGATCGCTAAGACGCAGCATAACCTCCCCTTTAAGGTCAGCTAGACCATAAATTCCCTTTTTGCCAAGAGTGCCATCACGATATGATTTCATCATTTGTGCTCTCATGCCATAGTCTATAAGCTTGATTGGTGGGACTTCTTCCATATATGATTTTTCAGCTCTTTCTCCGTGACAGACTACGCACTGTTCAAAAAGAACTTTTCCACGAACAGCGCTTTGAGCTAAGCGTTCTTTTTCCTCTAGTTCTTTGTCGCTACATGCGATAAAAGCTAGAAGTACGCTTGCTAAAAGTAGTGTGTGCTTCATGTTTTCACCTGTAAAAAATTTTGCTTTGTCATTTTAGCAAAAAATTATTGAAAATATATTTAAAAATGAATTTTCTCCTTAAGTTTACGAATAAATTTAAAACTTTATGTTAAAATTGCGCTTATTTTTTAAAAGTAAGACTATGAATACTTTAAGATTATTTATTATCAGGCATTTAAGCGTTTATTACATGCTTATTGCTTGTTTTGCGTTTTCTTTGATGGGGGCTGCCTCAAAACTACTTAGCGAGCAAGTAAGCAGCGTAGAGATTGTGCTATTTCGTAATATTATAGGATTAGCATTTATCCTAGCTGCGCTATATAGACACCGCAATTTTGGCAAAGGTGGTGCGCCGTGGCTTTTTGTTTTTCGTGGGGTTATTGGCTCACTTGGACTTCTTTGCTTTTTTTATAATATCGCTCACATCGAGCTTGGCACGGCTTTTACCTTTCAAAAAACAGCACCGATTTTTATAGCTGTTTTTTCATATTTTGCGCTAAAAGAAAAACTATCAAAGCTTGGCTGGGTAGCGATTTTGCTAGGTTTTATCGGTATTGTTTTTATAATGAAACCAAGCGGAGATATGGGGCTAATTGATAGTATAATAGGACTTAGTGGTGGCGTGTGTATGGGGCTTGCTATGACTAGCGTGCGAAAAATGCGAAAATACTACTCGGCTGATATGATAATACTATCATTTATGATTTTTGGCACTATTCCTATGGCTATTATTTTAGCACTTGGTGAATACACCCAGAGTTTGCCTGCTTTTGTGATGCCTGATAGTACTGGCTTGGTTTTAGCACTTGGTGTGGGGCTGCTAGGCTATATATATCAAGTATATATGACAAAATCTTATAGAGCCACTAGAAAAGCAGGAATTCCAGCTGCTGTTAGCTACGCTGATATCGTATTTAGTATGATTTTGGGCGTTTTACTAGGCGATGCTTTACCTATGGGCTTTGCCTTGCTTGGTATAGTCGTGATCATATTTAGCGGACTTTTAATAGCAAAAGAAAAATAATGAGAGAGTTTAATCCATTTTTACTTCGCCACCTTGGTATTTATTATATGCTTATTGCTAGTTTTTACAATGCTTGCCTTGGATTTTTGGCTAAAATTTTAAGTCAAAATCTTCATAGCTTTGAAATAGTTTTTTGGCGCAATCTAATAGGGCTTTTTATCGTGCTTTGGGCGATTAAAAAAGCCGGTGAGTGCGATTTTTTGCGTGGTGGGCATATGTGCTTGCTCTTATTTCGTGGATTTATCGGCGTTTGCGGTATGGCTGCGTTTTTTTATAATATCGCAAATGCTGGGCTTTCTATGGCTTTTGCTTTTTACAAGACAGCACCGATTTTTACAGCTTTGATTGCTGGATTTTTCTTTGCGCAAAAGCTGCGAGCCCTTAGCTGGTTTGCTATATTGCTTGGTTTTGTTGGCTTTTTGCTAACAGCGCAGCCAAGCGGTGGATTTGCGCTAACTGATATTGTTGGCATCATAGGAGGTCTGTGCTCAGGCGCAGCACTAGCAAGCGTCCATGAGCTGCGTAAATACTACAAAGCAAACTCAATCGTGCTTTCATACATGATAGCAGGGGCTTTGCTAATGGCGGTTTTGCTGATTTTAGGCGAGCTTTATCCAAAGGGTAGCGGGCTTTTAAAAGGCGTGAAATTTAGTTTTCCAAATGCTTATGAGTGGCTGCTTTTGGGGCTTGTGGCACTTGGTGGGTATTATTTTCAGCTTTATCTTACAAAGGCTTTTGCTGCTTCAAAAAAAGCTGGGATAATAGCTAGCATTAGTTATAGCGATGTTATTTTTGCTATGATTTTTGGGCTGTTTTTGGGTGAGGCTTTGCCAAATTTCATCGCACTTTGTGGAATTTTTGTAATCGCACTTAGTGGCGTGCTATTAGCTAAGCAAAAATAAACTATAATCACAAAAAAATAAAAGGATAGAAAATGATTTTAATTGCTGGGCCTTGCGTAATAGAAAGCCGTGATTTTATTTTACAAATGGCAGAAGAACTAAGAGAAATTGCTAGTTTGCCAAATGTAGATTTTTACTTTAAATCTAGCTTTGATAAGGCAAATCGCACGAGTATTTCAAGCTTTCGTGGTCCTGGACTTGAAAAGGGCTGCCAGATACTAGCCGAGGTTAAAGAAAAATTTGGCTATAAGATTTTAACAGATATCCACGAAAGCTACCAGGCTGCTCCTGTATCAAAGGTCGCTGATGCCTTACAAATCCCAGCGTTTTTGTGTCGCCAGACTGACTTGCTTGTAGCAGCTGCAAAAACCAATGCTTTTATAAACATAAAAAAAGGTCAGTTTCTAGCCCCACAAGCCATGAAGCACAGCCTAAAAAAAGTGCTAGAAACTCGTGGTATTAAAGAGGAACCTAGCTATGAAATCTGCCTTGAGAACAAAGTCTGCCTTTGCGAGCGAGGCAGCAGCTTTGGTTATGGCAACTTAGTAGTAGATATGCGAAGCCTAGCTATAATGCGTGAGTATGCACCTGTAATCTACGATGCCACTCACAGCGTGCAGATGCCAGCAGGAGCTGGGGAGACTAGCGGCGGGGATTCTAGCTTTGCGCCGATTTTGGCTAGAGCTGCTGCGGCTGTGGGCGTGGATGGGTTTTTTTATGAAACGCACATAAGCCCAAAAGACGCTCTAAGCGATGGGGCAAATATGCTTACACCAGCGCAATTAAAGCAAAGCTTAAAAGAAGTTTTTGCCATTAGAGAGGCTTTGAAATTTCAATAGGGAATTCTAGAATTTTTCTAGAGAATTCTAGATTTTAGGAATTCTAGGGAATTCTAGGGAATTCTAGAATTTTTCTAGGGAATTCTAGTTTTTAGGAATTCTAGGGAATTCTAGTTTTTAGGAATTCTAGGGAATTCTAGTTTTTAGGAATTCTAGAATTTTTCTAGGGAATTCTAGATTTAGGAATTCTAGAATTCCCTAGGGCTTTTAGTTACGCGGCAGTAAAAATCAGGCTCTAAGATTTTTGAGCAAAAAGCACTAAAAAGCTTGGCTGTACTCACAGCTCGTTCTAGCAAAACTTTCGCAGCGTTTTTCTGTGGCTACCGCCTTAAAAAATCAGCACAAAATTTCGCCAGCCGCTACTGCAGACACAGCCCTAGCACTACGCTGCGAGTAGAAAAAATCACCGCACAATTGGAGCCTATTTTTTGCCACACTAGAACCACGATACTAGAATTCCCTAGAGTTAAAATTTTATTTTTAAAAGCTTATTATACTCAGGGTCATAGCGAAATGTAATTAAGTTTTGCATTATCCCAAAAAGACACATAAAAGTAATAAAACTACTGCCACCATAGCTATAAAACGGCAGCGGCACACCCACCACCGGCGCAAAGCCGATAGTCATTAGCACATTTACGCTAACATAAATAAAAATTAGCATCGCAATACCAGCACTAACTCCACTAGCAAAATGATCGCGCCTAAAACGCCACACCAAGGATAAAAAATGCGCAATCAACGCCCCATAAAGCCCCAAAAGCACAAGCGCACCCACAAAACCGTGCCTCTCAATCGTATAAGCAAAAATAAAATCGCTAGTAGAAATCGGCAAAAACTTAAATTTACTTTGAGTAGCCTCATCCTCGCTTTTGCCCCAAAGTCCGCCATTGCCGATAGCAATCACACTTTGGCGCACCTGATAGCTAGGCTCGCCCAAAAAATCAGCAATGCGCTTTTTTTGATAATCTCTAAGCCCGTAATCATAAAGCACCGGCGCAGAGATAGCTATGATCGCTGCTAGCGTGATCCAAATGCGCTTATCTACGCCAACTAAAAATAAAATTCCATATCCACTAATAAGCAAGATTAACGCTGAACCAAGGTCAGGTTCTTTTAAAATCAGCGCAAAAGGCACCATAATATAAAAGCTAAATTTCACAAAGCTTTTTAAACCATAGCCATCTGGGCCTGGCGGACGCTTTTTAATAAGATAAGCAATCATCATTATAAACGCTGGCTTCATAATCTCGCTAGGCTGGATGGTAAAATGTACAAAAGGGATTTCTAGCCAGCGCTTGGCACCAAGCTTGCTAACGCCAAAAAACTCAACCCCCAAAAGTAGCACCACACAAAACCAGAAAAAAAGCGGTATCAGCCACTCTAACCTGCGCAGCGGCAGCAAGAAAAATGCCAAAAAAGCCACCGCCCCAAAGCCAAAATACACAAGCTGCTTGCTAGCCAGAAAATCGCTACTATCGCTAATTAGCATATGCGAAAGTATGATTATAGGTATGATTAAACAAGGCGAAATAAAATCAAAATGCGACCAAAGCCTTCTATCAAGCAAAATCAAAATTATTACCTTAAAGCAAAAAATTCTAAAAAACTAGCTAGAATTGTAGCAAAAATTTAGGATTTTATTGTGAGTGATGAAGTTTTATTTCAAAAAATCGTCTGTAATGATGCGCAAAGGCTTGATAGTTTTTTGGCTAGGTTTTTAGGCGAAATTTTGCCCGGGGCATCTCGCTCTAGCATTTCAGCAGCGATAAAAGCAGGACTTGTAAGCGTAAATAAAAAGGCTGTTTTAAAGCCATCTCATAAACTAAAAATAAACGATGAAGTGCTAGTAAAAAAATCTAGAATTCCTAGTGAGAATTCTAGAATTCCTAGTGAGAATTCTAGAATTTCTAGTGAGCTTTTTGAAAAAATCAAGATTATTTATGAAGATGATGATATTTTGGTAATCTCAAAGCCCTCAGGGCTAGTAGTCCACGAGGCTAGCTCGCTAAAAGGCGAGAGTACTTTGGTGGATTTTTTAAAGCAAAGCGGCAGGCAGCTAGCCACGCTTGGTGGAGAGTTTAGAGCTGGGATTGTCCATAGGCTTGATCGTTATACAAGTGGCGTAATGGTCGTAGCAAAAAGCGATTTTGCTAGTGCAGAACTAAGCTCACAGCTGCAGCAAAAGACTGCTTCTCGCATCTATATCGCACTTTGCGATTTGCCACTTAAGCAAAATTGCGTAGTAGAAAGAGCCATTGGCAGATGTGAAAACAACAGGCTAAAAAAGGCTGTCTATCCGCTAGGTAAAAACGGCGCAAAATACGCAAAATCAGCCTTTTGTAATATTTTTTTAGATGAAGTTCAAAACTCGCAAAACTCACCTCAAAAAAACACGCCAAATATCATCGCAGCAAAGCTCTTCACAGGCAGAACGCATCAAATAAGAGTTCACTTATCTAGCATAAATCGCCATATTTTAGGCGATGTTTTATATGGTTTTAAGGGCTCTTGCGATATAATGAGAGTTTTTTTACACGGCTATATTTTAGAGCTAAAACACCCACGCACAGGGCAAATGATGAGCTTTTGCGCACCTTTAGAGGATGATTTTGCCGCACTTACTGGTGTGGATACAAGGACTTTAAATGAAAAACTTACTAAAAACTTTGTGCTTTCTTGCTTTGAGCCTATTAATCAGTGGCTGTGCCTTAGCTAGTTTGCAGGCAAGCAAGAAAGAGACGCTAAATGCAGAGCTTGCTACTATCTCAAACTTCAATACAATTAGTGAAATGACGCAGATTGCCTTTGAGTGGGAGAGAAGCGAAGATCCAAAAGTCGCTGGATACAACCTATACCGCGCCAAAGACGGCGGTGAACTACAAAAAATTGCAACCATAAAAGATAGATTTAGCACGCACTATGTAGATACTAGGCTTGAGCCAAGCACTAACTATCAGTATGCTATGAGTACTTATGACAAAGACGGCGCTCACTCGCAAATGGGCAGCATATACACTATACAAACTCTCTCATCTTTTTCTGCTGTGGAGTTTACTCAAGTTATCACAAACCTACCTTTAAGAGCCAAAATCATTTGGTCTCCGCATGAGGATTTAAGGGTAAGTTCGTATGTAATAGAGCGTAGCAAAGCAGGCGCAAATAACTGGAGCAAAATCGCTGAAGTAAAGGGCAGACTAAGTGCTGAGTATATAGATAGCGGATTAAAGCCTGAAGAAAGCTTTGATTACAGAGTTAGAGCAAAATCAAGTGATGGTGTGCTAGGCGAACCAAGTGGAGCACAAAACTCTACTACAAAGGCTCTACCACTACCAGTAACAAATCTAAGCGCAAGCCTAGATCAACCTAAAAAAATCACGCTAAGCTGGCAAGCCCCAGCCCAAGATGATATAGACCACTATGTAATTTACAGCTCTCGCTCAAAGTTTTTGCCAGCAACCAAGCTAGGCACCACAAAAGAAACTAGCTATGATGATTATATAAGCACAAATGGTTCATCTAGATTTTATAAGGTGACAGCTGTAGATACTAGTGGCTTAGAGGGGCAAAAGCCAAGCTCTAGCGTAGAGGGAGCAACCCTAAGCGCACCAGAACAGCCATATATAATAATGTCATCTTATACAAACGGAGGCATTGATATAGCATGGAATCCAGTCCCAAGAGCACAAAAATACATAATCTATAAAAGCTCAAACCTAGGTAATGAGGCTATAGAAGTAAATGATACCCGTTACTTTGATGGCAATGTTCAAAGCTCTCAAAAATATGAATATGAAGTCTCAGCCATAGATGAATACGGCTTAGAGAGTGATAAAAGCAAAACTGCCAAAATAGAGTTACAATAATGCCAAATTTCGTTTGTAAAAAACTAAGTAAACTAGAATTCCCAGCCAGCATAAACGGCTGTGAGTTTAAAAGCTCTTTTGAAGAGCTTAGAGATGGCAAGAATACTGGGAATTTTTTAGTTCTTACTGCTTTTGAAAATAGTGCTTTTTTCATAAGTATCTCAAAAAAAACAAATGGTGAATATGTAGTAAAAGGCGATAAAAATACAAAGCCAACAAACACTAGCCACCTTCACATGGTACTAAATACTTTTAAGCAAAACTATGCCTTTGATATCATGAGTGATACTACAAGCAACAAAACACCGGCAAAAATGCCACTAGTACTTGAGCCAGAAAGACTAGCAAATGTGCTAAACGGCAATGAAAATGGGCATGGATTTGATTTTCCTACTCTTTTTGGGATTTGGAATTTAGAGTATTTTAAAGAAATTCGCCTAGAAATCGGCTTTGGGTCTGCCTCTCACCTACTTTACCGCGCAAAAGAAATGCCAAATGTGCTTTTTGTAGGTGTAGAAATCTACCGCCCAGGTGTCGCAAAAGCCAGCAAAATAGCAAATGAAATGGGGCTAAAAAATGTGCTTTTTACAAACGCTGATATCCGCCAGCTAAGCGAAATGTTTAAAAACGACCTTTTTAGCCTAGTTTATATGCACTTTCCAGTGCCATGGAATGAAAGCCCAAGCCGCCGTGTTCTAAATAAAAACTTCGTCCAAGAACTAAATAGAATTCTCATCCAAAACGGAGAGTTTGAGCTAAGAAGCGATGATAAAGAGTTTTTTAAAGACGCAGTAGAGCTTTTCATGCAACTACCTAATGCTAATTTGCGTATAATAAAAGACCGCCAACTTGAGATAGTTAGTAAATACGAAGCAAGATGGAGAGAACAAGATAAAGATATTTATGATATGATTTATATTTGCGATAAAAATACAGATTTATTACAAAAATGCCAAAACTTTGATTTTAGTTTTAACTCTCCAAAAGAGGGCTTAAAAGACGAACTAAAAAGCAACTTTAACACAGCTACTTTGAAATTTGATGACTTTTTTGTGCATTTTTTAAGCTTGCATGTAGGGCCTACTGGCTTGCTACTTAAATTGAGCATGGGCGATTTTTACGCACCATGTAATGTTTATTTGCTGATAAATAAACACATAAATTATATCTTTGCCCCACCAGCAACAAAGGCAAACGCAAAAGCGCATGAAAAATTAAAGGAAATTTTGTGCAAACAATAATAGAAGCAAAAAATCTAAGCATTTGCTACGAAAAATCTCAGCCCATCATAAAAAACGCTAGTTTTAGTATAAATGCAAAGGACTTTGTGTTTATAACAGGCAAAAGTGGCTCTGGCAAAAGCACGCTAATTCGCTCATTTTATGGTGCCCTACCCTGCGCTGGTGGAAGTCTAAGAGTCTGCTTAAAAGAGCTAAATAACATAAGCTCTAGCTCGCTAGCAAAACTCCGCCAAAAGCTAGGGCTGATTTTTCAAGACTTTAAGCTAATTGATGAGTGGAGCATAGAAAAAAATGTAATGCTACCACTGCTTATAAAAGGCTACTCAAAAAATATATCAAAAAAACAAGCCCAAAAAATGCTAAAAGTAGTAAATTTACTTCACAAAGCAGATGCTTATCCTATGCAGCTCTCAGGTGGCGAACAGCAGCGAGTAGCAGTAGCAAGAGCACTAGCGCACAATCCACAGCTTTTTTTGTGTGATGAGCCAACTGGAAGCTTGGATGAGTACTCAAGTGAGATTATTTGGAAGCTACTTCGCTCAGCTAGAGAAGAGTTAAATGCCTCTATCATCGTAGTTACTCATAGAATTCCCACAAACCTACGCATGAGCTACCGCCACTTTGAGATAGAAGATGGCAAAGTAATAGAAATAGGCTAGAAAATGAGAAGTTTAAAAAACCATTTTGGCGTGATTTTACCTCTATTTGTGCTACTTTTTGCTATAGAGTTTAGCGTGGTAGCTGGCAAAATTTTAAGCGATTATGAAAGCTCAATGAGTGATGAGTATAATATCATCGCAGTTAGCCAAAAAGAGCTTAGCGATGAAGTTTTTAAATCTAGAATTCCTAGTTTTAAAAACGCAATTTTACTTGATGCTAAGCCTGTTTTAGACCGCCTAAAAGGGCAAATGAGTGATAAAAACCTAAAAGAGCTAGAAAATTCCTTGCCAAAGTTTTATTCAATCAAGCTAAATATTTTGCCTAGCCCTACTTTTATGGCAAAAATTGAGCGTGATTTACTAGGCATTGAAGGGGTTAGCAAGGTAGAAACTTTTGCTAAAACTCACGATAAAGTATATAGAATGCTAGTGCTATTTAAAGCTGTAGCTCAGGGCTTTACAGCTCTCATTGCGCTTATGGGAATTACACTGATTTTCAAGCAAATGCGCATTTGGCTTTACGAGCACAGGCGCAGGATAGAGGTTATGAGTGATCTTGGGGCTTCATTTTGGTTAAAAGCATCTAGGCTATACAAACTAGCCATAGGTGATAGTATAGTAGCGACTGCGCTGGTTTGTGTTATATATATTTTTGCTCCATCTTTGCTTTCATCTGTGCTTTTTAGCGTAGGATTTAGTATGCCAAGTATCGATATAGTAAAAGATGCAGTAATTTTGCTAGCTGCTAGTGTGGGCATTTCTATCATCACAGTTAGCGTAGTAATGCTTGCCTCAAAGGCTTCTTATGATTTTTAGGGCTTTTTTACTTATTTTGGCAGTGTGTGCTACTCTTTTTGCTGCTGGGACAACAGCAAACAAAACTCAAAGCACCAAGCAAAATCTAAAAACCAAAGCTGAACAAGAAAAAAAGCTAAACAAAAAGCTTGACGAGCTGGCAAAAAGCATACTAAGTGGCGAAGAAAATGTCAAAACAACAGCCGAGCAAATCTCAGCCCTAAGCGTGCAAGTAAAAGAGCTAGAAAGCAGCGCAAAAGCAGCTGATGCCTCGCTAAATACACTAATAGCGCAAAACAAAGACCTAGTAGCCGAACAAAAACGCATAGAAGCGTCCTTGCTAGCTATCATCTCAAAGCGTTTTGCCTACGATCTAATAGTGCCAAAAAACTACATAGAAAGCGAAGAGAGCATTATCTCAGCTGAAATTTTAAACTCCCTTACCAAAGACTCACAAAACGAAGTAAACAAAATCGCCAAAGACTATAGTAAAACAATAAACTCTATCAAATCCCAAACCGATAAAATAGGTGCTATAAAGCTTGATTTAGCAGAATTTCGCAGCAAACAAGACAAGCTAATCGCCCTACAAACAAAGCAAAAAAAAGACCTAGCCCAGCTAAAAAGCGACAAGGATAGCTACGAAAAAGAACTAAGCGCTATCCAAGCTGACCAAGAAGAACTAAGAAAAACCCTAGAAAAACTAGCAATAATCGCTAAAAACGAAGAAGAAGAAAAAGCTAGAGCCCAGCAAAAAGCCAAATTAGAAGAAGCCAAAAAAGCTAAAAATAATGAAAAATTAGCTAGCCAAAGCCAAAAAACAGCCAAAAATGATGTGCGTCAAGTAGGCTCAAGCTACCAAATGAGCCAAGTCAAACGCTACACCGGTGCAAAAACCATAGCACCGCTCGAAAAATTCACGCTAAAACAAGCCTTTGGCGACTATACTGATCCTATATATAAAATCAAGATTTTCAACGAATCAGTCGTGCTTCGCTCGGCTTTGAGCGATGCTGTGGTAAAAAATGTGCTTGATGGCAAGGTAGTCTTTGCCAAAGAAACCTCTTTGCTACAAAAAGTAGTGATTGTAGAAAACAAGGATGGCATACACACGATATACGCGCACCTTAGCAAAATCGCCCCAACCATAAAAGTAGGCTCAAGACTAAAAAAAGGCTATGTGATAGGCAGGGTTGAGCGAGACCTGACCTTTGAAGTCACGCAAAAAAACTATCATATAAATCCAATGGAACTAATCGCCAGCAAGTAGGAATTCTAGAATTCCCAAAATTTAGAATTCCCAAGTCTAAAATCTAGAATTCCTTATGAAAATACAGCTAGGAATTCTAGAATTCCCAAAATCTAAAATTCCTACAATCTAAAATTCACAGAATTTAGAATTCCCTAAACTAGAATTCCTACAATCTAGAATTCTTAAACTAAAATTCCTTAAGATAAAAAATACCCCCTAACCCCAAAAAGCCTAGGAATTCTAGAATTCCATAAACTAGAATTCCCTAGAAATTTTATATTTTTTCTCATATCGTAGCAAGCACCAAGAAAGTAGCTTTTTGCTTTGTTTATAAAAAAATATCATCCAGTCCCTGCTGCTTTCGTTTATAGACTCTTTATACAAAGCCCAGCCGACATAATACCAATTATGTATAGCACTATAAGCCATGAAATGTAGCTTCTCATCAGCACTAGCAGGTCTGCTAAAATACGCCTCTAAAATCTCATCAATTCTAGCATCGTCACACTCATAGCAAAGCCCAGCCATAACACGACCAAAATCATATCCAGGGTCGTTAAATCCAGCAAACTCCCAGTCTATAATATCTATACCTTCATCGCTTAATAAGATATTGTCTATATTTATATCATTGTGACACATAGTTTTTTTAAATCCATCCATATCGGCGTATTTTTGTAGAAGCCTTATTTCTTGCCACTCTTTTTTAAAAATATCAAACAAATTTCCCTTGATTTTTGAAGCTTCAAAAAATAGCTTTTCGCACTCTTTTACTGGGTCGTAAAAATAGCGCTCTAAGTCATTTCTAGCCTGTCCTGCTTCGTGAAAAAGCCTAATTTTTCTAGCTACTTCTTTCATAAAATTTATATCTTTGTAGTAAATATCTGCTAAGTTTATACAATTTTGTCTATATTTAGAGATTTTCATCCCACTATCATCTATATAGACAAAAGTCCCATCAGCACCAGAACTAGCTGCTATTTTTTGTGCTACACACTCGTTTTGTCTGTATATAAAAAACTGACTAGAATCACCCGGATATCTAAAAATATATTTTTCATCTTTTATTTCAAATGTAAATAAAATATTAGTTAAGCCTTTTTGTAGTATTTGTATATTTTTAATATCTTCTTTTTGGCATTTAAACACAGCGCAAATTGTATTATTTATCTTTTGGCTTACAGTATCTAAAAATAAAGTATTTATATTTTGTATCTGCGAAATGCTATCAAACTCATAAACAAAATCATCATTATATTTATGAGCGTATAAATCTAAGTTTTTTATATTTTTATAAATAAATTCTTCCCAAAATAACATACAAACTCTAAAATCATCTATTTGGTTTTCTAAGTATTTTTTAAAAGTTTTAGAAAAATTATTATCAAAAAAAGCATGTCCATATACGCACTCGCCACTATTTTTTCCACTAAAAACCTTAGTTATTCTGCTAAAATCATTTTTTTCTATAAAAAGCTCATTTTTTGTATTTTCTTTATAAACAGTAGCGTGAAATGCGTGATATTCATACTTACTAAAAGGATTTTGCGTAAAATAATTATCAGAGTTTAAAATATAAGTTTGACTTAGTTTATCTTTTGCTATAAACAAAGAATAAATATTATTTTTTTTGATATCTGGGTTGATTAGCAGTTTTACGCCCCATTTCTCTTCTAAAAAGAAAAACAACTCTTGTTTATATCCAATTACTATTGTAATATCATCAATGCCCACTTCGTGTAATTGCCTAATCTGCCTTTCTATCAAGGTTTCATTGTCTTTTACAAAAAGTCCTTTTGGCATAGAATAAACAGACTTAGCAGATACTTCATCCCCACCAGCTGCTAAAATTACAGCATTTTTTACCTTATACTTTTCTAGTTCGCTAAGAGCTTTTTTGCTAAGAATAAAATTCTCTAAATAACCTCTACTACTTAGTTCTTTTATGATTTCATTTATTTCATTTTCATCTTCAAACACTTCATATTTAGAGTTTTTTGCTATATCAGCGATGCATGAAGTCTCCAACAAATCTTTTAATAACTCAAATTCTTTATAATTTAACATTTAAGTCCTTTTAAATCTAACCCAAGCCTCAAAAAGCTCTAAATCGCTTTTATAAGTGATTTTTGCTTGCGCACTAGTGCACTTTGAAAAATATATTTTTTTGCCTAATTCAAAATAAAGTGAAGTCGTATGCGGCTCGATTTGTTCTAGAATTCCCTTTTCAATCGCATATTCATAAGCCAAAAATAGCTCAGCATATTTAAAAGCCCAAGGATTAGCAAAGCCTTTTAAGCTCTCTCTTAAAATGCTCTTACTTGATGAAATTTCATTGTCTTTTATGCAAGTACAAAGATCAATATCTTTTGCGCTTATAGCGTTACCATATTTTTTAGCTACAAGGATAGCATCATCTATATCATCTTGTGGGGTCATCGGAGCCACACCAAATGAAATTACAACTATATCATCATCTGCTATTTTATCCCTTAGCTCAAATACAGCATTTTTAACCGAGTTTTGAAAACTATCCCCGCCAGCACATAGCCATTTAAGCTTTGATATATGATAAGTAGCGCAAATCTCTCTAACTCTATCAAAATCATTTGTTACCACCAAAATAGCATCTATATTTTTGTTTGTTTCAAAAATTTCTAAGGTATAAGCAAGTATCGGTTTGCCTAAAATCTCTATATATTGCTTTGGTGTATCACTAGCTATCCTGCTACCACTACCAGCTGCTAAAACGACTGCTATATTCATCTACAAACCTAGATATTTTACAATTTGCTCTATATTTTGTTTTACATCGCCAGCACCATTTAGCACTACATCAGCATTTGGTATGTCATAGGCTATATCTACGCCCACTACATCTTTTTGAGTGCCGTTTTTAGCACCGCTATATAGTCCTTTTTGATCTCTGCTTTCAAGCACTTCAAATGGGCAGTCTATAAAGATTTCAGTATATTTTATATTTGCTTCTTTACACATTTTACGGTTATTTTCGTAGCATTCATTAAAAAGTGTTATTGCAGCATCAATTACACAAAAACCTTGCTTTGCTAAGGCTATACTGAGTGCTATTCTTTGTTTAGAGCCTTGTATTCTAGCTTCTTTGCTATACCCAATGCTTTTAAAAATAGTTCTAAACTCATCGCCATCTGTGTAAATCACACCATCGTCTTTTAGCTCGCCTAACTTTTGTAGTTCTTTTAGTCTAGCTACCAGAGCTTTTGCAGTAGTAGTTTTACCAGCCCCAGCTAAGCCATTTATCCAAATAATCTGCCCCATTTTTATCCTTGATATGTTTTGAAGTCAGAGAAATTCTAGAATTCCCTAGAATTTTCATCTCTAAACGCTCTTTACAAGTCTGCTATCCATAAGAGCTAGACAAACAGATAAATTGCTCATCATAGGCTTTAGCTCAATATCTTTTTGTTCTTTTTGCAGTTTTTCACAAAGTTTTAAAAAGTCCTGATAAGTCTGCCAACCATCTATAATTTCAGGTTTGTTTGCCATTAAAACACTCAAATCTTGCTCTAAAATTTCTTTTAAATCAAAGGCAATTTTTGGGTGTTTTTCTAAATATTCTAGCAAATCACTTGCTTTAAATTTCTTTGTATTTTCAATCTTTGCTTGTTCTTTTATTTCATTTGTTAGCATTTTTATATACTTTTTAGCTTTTTGGAGCAAATTAGGATTTTTCAGCAGCTTTATAGCATCTTTTAGGCGGATAAACACTCTCATCACATCATCGCCTAGCTCAAAAAGCTCGCTGATATCTTGGTCGCTTGCCCTAGCACTAAGGTCGCTAAAAGCCGTGGAGATAATGAACTCTACACTATTTTCTACCACTTCTTTGCTAACTTTGTCCATATAATAAGCACTTTTATCAAAGCTTATTTTTCTAGCATTTGAGCCGTCAAACACACTCATTTCATCATTTGCATATACTCTAAGTGGCAAAAAATGCTTATAGTCACTCACACGCTTCTCAAAAAGCCACCTATCTTGTTCTTTTGGTGCATCAATACCCAAAAACTCCGCCACTTCCTTCATAGTATCAAAACATTTATCGCCTATAAAATCATTAGTTTGTTTTAATTTAACAACTTTCAAACTACCTTTTAGCAAAGCAAACATAAGCGCATTATGAAAGTTTTGCGCCCCATCCATTATCCAGCCCTCAGCACTATTTATATCAGGCATTTTTGGGCGTTCTATCGTCCAGTCTTTTACATTAGGCGAGCTGTAAAAAATATGATTTTTGGCAAACTCCTTTGGATCAGTATCTAAAAACACACCAAGAGGCACGCTCTCATCGCTGTCTTTAAAGCCAAGTTTTTCTAGGCGGTGCGGACAAGCAGAGTGTGATTTTATGATTTCAAGTGGATCTTTTACTACATGCAAAGCCTTGCTAGCATCAACAAGACTAAAAAACTTCACTCCATCTTTATCCAAGCACAAGTCACTAAGCTGTAAAAACGCATATTTAATATCTCCGCGGTCTTTTAATTGTTTTGCTAATACTAGCTCGTCATACATGCGGATATAATTGCCTTTATTGCCCTTATGTTCGTCTTTTTGACCATCCATTTCTCTTAGATACATCGTTCGCAAACCACAGCCGCAAAGATATAGAAAAGCAGGAATGGCTGAGTGCAAGCCACTAGCATGCGCTCCAAATACTACAAAATCATAGTATTTAGGCAGCGGCAGATTTAGTACCCACGCATGAGAGGCATCTGAGCCTGCATAGTCCATAACAGCTGGATTAATGAGCGGTGGAAAAGGCTTATGAGCCCAGTTTTGCTTAAACTCATCGCTAGTTATCCAAGCAATGATATGCTTAGTATACTTTTCAATTATTTCTTTATTTTCATCGCTAGGTTCGATTTGGGCGATTTGACAAATTTCTTCTATACTCATAGCCTACCTTTTTTGTAAAATAAGCTCTTATTATACCCCCCCCCATTAAAATAAACTTAAAAATAGATGAAATTAAGTTTATTTTAATATAGCGTAGAAAATTCTAGAATTCTAAAATTCCTACAAACTAAAATTCCTTAAGATAAAAAATACCCCCTAACCCCCAAAAAGCCTAGGAATTCTAGAATTCCCTAAACTAGAATTCCCAATCTGGAATTCCTACAAACTAGAATTCTCATCTAGAATTTCCTAAATCATCTTGAAAATATAAAAATAAGGTAGAATAAAAAGAAAGTATCTAGAATTCCATAAGAAATTCTAGATTTATTTAATTAAAAGAAATTATCCCCTAGCTTCTTTTGCGTATTTTATACCAAGCTCGTAGGCTTTTTCGTTAGCGGCTTTCACTTTATCAGGCACGCTATCAAGCATTCTTTGGCGCACTTTTTCCATGTCCATTACATGAGTAAATTCCATAGCCACACCAAGTGCTACCACGCTTTGAGTGATCACATTTCCTACTTCATCTTTGGCAATTGAGATGATAGGAATATTGTAAATTTTCCAGCGTTTTTTGTCTTCTTCGCTTGGTTTTACTAGGTTTGGCTCTATTACGATTATGCCACCTTCTTTTACGCCGTCTTTAAAAGCATCATAGCTTTTTTGCGCAGTAGCAAGCATAAAGTCTATCTCGCCCTCGTTTGCATAAGGATAAAGTATCTCATCATCGCTTAGCAAAATATCAACCTTTGTAGGACCGCCACGCACTTGTGAGGTATAAGTGCTTGCTTTTATTCCATATCCGCCATCAGCGATTTTGGCAGCTGAGAGAATTTCACCTGCTAAAATAACGCCCTGACCGCCAACACCAACAAATCTTAATTGCGTCATTTTACTATCTCCTCAAAGTTAATTTTGCCCTTAGTAGCAGCTGCTTCTTGAACCATAGAGTATGCTTTGCAGTATTCTATGCGGCTCTCGTCTTTGTGAAGCACACCAAGCGGGAATAGTCCTTTGCGCTCTTCTTCGCTTAGCCCCTCAAATTTTGATTTGCTTACAGTTCTACTATCTACCCATTTTACCGCTTGGACAGCCTCGCCCATTTTGTTTTTTCTACCTAGGTTAATGTGGCAGTTAGAAAACACATCAAAAAAGCTATATCCCTCATGCTTAAAGCCCTCTACAAATAGTTTTTCAAGCTGAGCTGGGTTAATAATGCTTTGGCGACCTACAAATGACGCACCTGCTGCAATAGCAAGCTTAGCTGCATCAAAGTTTGGATCTATATTTCCCCACTGCGCTGTAACAGTCCAAAATCCTTGTGGAGTAGTAGGACTTGTTTGACTATTTGTTAGGCCGTAGATGAAGTTATTTACTAGAATGTGATTTATATCTATGTTTCTGCGACATCCGTGGATTGTGTGATTACCACCGATTGCTAGTGTATCACCATCGCCACTTACTACGATTACATGTTTTTTAGGGTTTGCTAGCTTAATTCCAGTTGCATAAGCAATCGCGCGTCCGTGAGTAGTATGAACTGTGTTGCAATTAACATAGCTACTCATGCGTCCTGAACAGCCTATACCACTTACTAGGCACACATCGTCCATATCCCAGCCCATCGCATCGATAGCACGGATTATGCTTTTTAGAATTACACCATCGCCACAGCCCCAGCACCATAGTGTAGGCATTTTGTCTGTGCGCAAATATTTATCATAATTAAATGCCATCTTAGAACTCCTTGATTTTAGCTAGAATTTCGCTTGGGCTTAGCGGTCTTCCGTTTGCTTTAAATAATGTTTTCATATCATCTCTTAGTGTGCAGCGCACGATTTCGCTGTAATATTGCCCCATATTTAGCTCAGCTACTAAGATATTTTTGAATTTTTTACCGATTTCTTTTAGCTTTTTTTCTGGACTTGGCCATAGAGTAATAGGTCTAAATAGCCCTACTTTTATACCTGCTTCTCTTGCTTTGTTTATCGCTTCTTTTGCCGCTAGACTAACACTTCCGTAGCAAATCACACAAATATCAGCATCATCAAGCTTGTATTCTTCGTAGTTGTCTATCTCATCTAAGTGAGCGTGGAATTTGTTAAATAGACGCTTGATATTGTAATCTACTATCACTCCATCTTCTGTTGGAAAGCCTGTTGGGCCGTGGTGAAGTCCTGTGATGTGATAGCGATATCCTTTAAAGAAAGGGTTTAGTGTAGCTGGCTCATCTTCTTTTGCCTCGTAAGGTTTATAGTCTTTTGGATCGCCTTTAAACTCACGGCGCGGCTCAATTTTTAGCTCGCTAACCTCTGGCAAGAAAGCTTTGCCTTGCATGTGACCGATAGTCTCATCAAGCAGCAAGAAAACCGGAGTGCTAAATCTATTTGCCAAGTTAAATGCTCTAATAGTCTCAGTATAAATCTCACTGATACTACCAGGAGCGACTGCTAGTGAGCAAATGTCGCCGTGGCTAGGGCTTTTTGCTTGTAAAATATCGCCTTGTGCTACGCGAGTTGGAAGTCCAGTTGATGGGCCACCACGCATAACATTTACTATAACAAGTGGAATTTCAGCGATAAAGCCAAGACCGATTTGCTCAGATTTTAAAGAAATTCCAGGACCTGAGCTAGCTGTCATCGCCTTTGCTCCACTCATCGCAGCACCAAGTGCTACTGAGATACCTGAGATTTCATCTTCCATTTGGATAAATGTGCCTCTTTGTTTTGGTAAAAGCACGCTCATTTCGTGAGCTATTTCACTACTTGGAGTGATAGGATAGCCGCCAAAAAAATTACATCCGCACTCAATAGCAGCTTTTGCTACAAGCGCATTTCCTGTTGAAATTACTTCTCTCACATTAGCTCCTTAGTCGATTTTGCGGTAATGATTTGCCTTTACAGCCTCTGCTCTTGCTTTGCTCTCTGGTGTTAGCTTAGCAAACTTAAATCCCTTCTCAGCTACATAAATAGCAAAGTCTGGGCAGTGAAGCTCACAGTCTCTACATCCTATACAGCTCTCTGGGTGTACTACTTCAATTAGCGTGCCTTGGATGGCATGAGTATCCTCTTTCATCGCCAAAACGCCTGCTGGACAATAGCTAACGCATATATCGCAGGCTTTACAGCGACTTTCGTCTACCCATACCGCTTGGTTTTGCGGTTGTTCTACCATAACTATTCCTTTTTAAAAATTTTTCGCAATTCTAGCTAAAAAACCTTTAATCAAAGTAAACAATTTAAACTTAATTTTTAATTTTATATTTTTTTAAGTTTTTTTGATATTTGCGTTACTTTTTGTAACAAAAAGAGCAAACAAAATCTAGAATTCCTTAAAATTTTAAAAAATTTAAAAGAATTTATATTTTTTTGCTAAAATCTCTGCGTTTATTTTTCTAAAAAGGACTTAAAATGAGTGACATCATCTACACTTACACAGACGAAGCGCCGCTACTTGCGACCTATTCGCTATTTCCGGTATTAAAAGAATATTTAAGCCGTGGCGATGTTAGCATTGAGACTATGGATATTTCGCTAGCTGGTAGAATTCTGGCTAATTTTAGCGACTATCTAAAAGAAGATCAAAAAATCCCTGATTTTCTAGCTAAACTTGGAGAAATGACGCAGGATCCAAAAGCAAATATCATCAAACTTCCAAATATCTCAGCTTCTATCCCACAACTAAATGCAGCTATCGCTGAACTAAATCAAAAAGGCTACGCAGTCCCAGCATACCCAGCAGAGCCAAAAGATGCCAAAGAAGAAGAAATCAAAGCTCGCTACGCAAAAGTGCTAGGATCAGCTGTAAATCCAGTGCTAAGAGAAGGTAATAGCGATCGCCGCTGCGCCGCTGCTGTAAAAGAATACGCAAAAGCTTTCCCGCACAAAAACGGCGCTTGGGATAAAAGTATAAAAACAAGAGTAGCTAACATGAACGGCGGTGATTTTTATTCAAATGAAAAATCACTAATTGCTAGTGATGCTAGCGAGTTTAGCATAAAATTTAAAGGTGCAAGTGGCGAAAAAACGCTAAAAAGCGGTATCAAGCTAAATAAAGGCGATGTAATAAGCGCAACTTATCTAAGCGCAAAAGCCCTTGATAGCTTTATTGAAAGCAGTATTGCTGATGCTAAAAAAGAAGGGCTTCTCTACTCAGTTCACCTAAAAGCTACAATGATGAAAGTAAGCGATCCTGTTATGTTCGGGCATTTTGTAAAGGTATTTTTTGCTGAGCTATTTAGCGAGTTTGGCGAGCAGCTAAAAAACCTTGGCGTAAATGCTAATAACGGACTAAAAGACCTATTTACCAAAATAGAAAATAGCCCTATAAAAGATAAAGTAATAGCAAAATACAATGAAATCCTAGCCACTCGCCCAGCCCTAGCTATGGTTGATAGCGACAATGGTATCACAAACCTACATGTACCAAGCGATATCATCATAGATAACTCAATGCCAAATATGATAAGAAATAGCGGCAAAATGTGGAACAAAGATGGCAAAGAGCAAGAGACCTTGGCTGCAATCCCAGATAAAACCTACGCTATGATATATAGCGCAATCATCGATGAGCTAAAAGAAAACGGCGCACTAAATCCAGCTGTGGTAGGCTCAGTATCAAATGTAGGTCTAATGGCAAAAAAAGCAGAAGAATACGGCAGCCACGATAAAACCTTTATTGCCGAAGAAGACGGCGAGTTTGTGCTAAGTGATGGCAAAGAAAGCCTAAGCTTTAAAGTAGAAAAAGGCGATATCTGGCGTGCGATGATAGCAAAAGATGAGGCTATCAAAGACTGGGTAAAACTAGCGATAAATAGAGCAAAAGCCACTGGTGCTACTGCGATTTTCTGGCTAGATGAGAAAAGAGCCCACGATGCTAATATGATAAAAATAGTAAAAGATGAGTTAAAAAAATATGACACCACAGGGCTTGATATCCGCATAGAAAACTACGAAAAAGCGATGAAAGACAGCCTAGCTATCATGCGCACAGGAAAAGACGCTATTAGCGTGACTGGAAATGTTTTGCGTGATTATCTAACAGATCTTTTCCCCATCATGGAGCTTGGCACTAGTGCTAAAATGCTCTCAATCGTCCCACTTCTAAATGGCGGTGGATTATTTGAAACCGGAGCTGGTGGCTCAGCACCAAAAATCGCTCGCCAACTACTAGATGAAGGACACCTTCGCTGGGACAGCTTGGGCGAGTTTTTAGCACTTGGGGCAAGTCTAGAGCACCTTGGCAATACCTCTGGCAAAAAAGGCGCACTAGTACTAGCTAGCACGCTTGATAAAGCAATCGCTCAGTATCTTAAAAACGACAACTCACCACGCAAAAAAGTAGGTGAAAACGACAACCGCGGCTCTCACTTCTACCTAGCACTTTACTGGGCAAATGAGCTTGCAAATAGCGAACTTGGGGATAAGTTTAAAGGCTTGGCTGAGTTTTTAAACGCAAATAAAGAGCAAATCGCAAACGAGCTAAACGGCAATCAAGGCAGTCCAGCTGATGTAGGCGGATACTATAAGCTTGATGATGCTAAGGCAAATGCTGTGATGAGATCATCAAAATTATTTAACGAGGCTTTGTCTAAATAATTTTGCTGGCTAGCAGCTGGCGATTCGTCTCGCAGCACTATTATAAAAAAAGCCAGCCACGCGCGCCTTGGGATGAATTTCGTATTCTATCCCTGCGGCGCGCTTGCTGCCTTTTGTCATACTAGCACCACGATACTAGAATCGCCGTTAAATAGCGTATTTGTCGGCTTTTCTCACACTGCACTTTATTTTAACAGCCGCTGCCGCGAGTTTAGAATTCCTAGAATTCCTAGAGAATTCTAGGAATTCCTGAATTTGCTAAAGAATTCTAGAATTCCCTAGTAAATTCACAATAAATTTCTTAAAATATTTTGAGAGATTTATTGTGAATTTATTTTTTACATATTATAAAAAAGGCTCTAAAAAGCGTCCACTTTGCAAGAGCCACACACAAAGGTAAAATTTTATGAAAATAGCAATAATCGGCGCAGGCAATGTCGGCGCAAACGCAGCTGCTTTGCTCATTGCTCGCAATGTAGCAAAAAAAATCGCCCTTGTAGACATCGCCAAAAACCCTACCCTAGGCAAAGCACTAGATCTAAATCACATGGCAGCCCTGCTTGACAATGATACAAAAATCAAAGCCAGCGATGAGTATAAAATCATCAAAAACGCTGATATCTGCGTGATCACAGCAGGCGTGCCCCGTAAAGTTGGCCAAAGCCGTGCTGACTTGCTAGCCACAAACGCTAGTATCATAAAGCACGCAAGCAAGCAAATAGCCAAATACGCCCCAAAAAGCGTGATAATCGTAGTTAGCAACCCACTTGATGCTATGACCTTTTGCGCTCACTCCGCCAGCGGTTTTGAGCGTGGGAAAGTCTTTGGCATGGCTGGCGAGCTTGATAGTGCTAGGCTTAGATTTGAGATAGCCAAACACTTTGGGCTAAAAAACAGCGAATGCAAAGGGCAGATTTACGGCGAGCATGGAGAAAATATGAGCGCTGCAAACTTATACGCAAAAGGGCAAAAAATAAGCCAAAATCTAGCCTGCGAGCTAGAAAACCTAGCCAAAGAAAGTGGCGCAAGGATAATTAGTCTGCTTGGCTCGTCAGCTTACTTTGCCCCAGCAGCAGGAATTCTAAAAATCTGCGAAGCTTTAAGGGCAAGAAATGGCAAAGTGCTTGTCTGTTCGGCACTTAATGAGAGTGGCTATCCTTGCGGCAGGGCTGTGAAATTTGGCAAAAAAATCAAGATTTTAGCTGATATTTGCGAGCTTAAAACCGCAAAAGAAGCTATAAAAAAAGACTGCGATTTGCTAAAAATCTAACAAAAATATTAAAATAGGATAAAAAATGAAAGAAATTTTAGTACTTCAAGCAAAGTATAATAAAGCCGCAAACGCTGCTATGATGAGCATTGCAGCAAGTCTAAGCGATGAGAAATTAGATGCTAATTTAGGGCTTTTTTACAAAAATCTAAGAGCTGAGCTTGCTCATATTTTAGGCGTTCAAGTGGCTGTTTTTGGCGGTGTGTTTGCTAAGTGGGCTGACGTGGACTGCGCTGATATTTTAAGCCAGATAAATGAAGATCTAAGCCTCAAAAATAAGGGTGTAGCAAGCATTGCTAAGCTTTTTGCCGCCTGTGATGAAAAAATCATCCAAATCATAGAAAAAACGCCAGAGCTAGAAAAAATAGACGAGCTAAGCTTTCCAGGCATAACATTTAAAAAATCTCGCGCAAATCTAATTTTGGCTCTGCTAAATCACAGCACCCACCACAGAGGCATAGTAGGCGCAGAACTTGAACTACTTGGAGTTTCAAATGACTTTAATGGCATGCTAGGCTACGAGCTGTAATTTTAGAGCTTAGGAATTCTAGAATTCCCTGCGTCATTGGGGGGGGGCAAAGCGACCGAAGCTAGAAATTCTAGAATTCCTAGGCAAATTCTAGAATTCCTTAGAACAATCTAGAATTCCCACAATAAATACAATAAAAAGGTCAAAAAATGCAAGAAAATAATATAAAAGACACCTATGATAGCATCCCTTATACCTCAAATCCCTTTGCAATATCAAGCATTTTTCGCTTAGAAGCAATCGCTAAAATGAGCGGTTTTGAGCCAGCCCCACACGAAAAATGCCGTGTTTTAGAGCTTGGCTGTAGCTTTGGTGGCAATCTCATGATGAGTGCTCTGCGCTGCCCTGATAGCGAGTTTATCGGCATCGACCTCTCAAGCGAGCAAATAGAGCGCGGCTCAAAAATCGTAGAACAAATGGGTATAAAAAACCTAAAACTCATCCAAGGCGACATCAGTCAAATCGCTATGGGGGGGGGCAGCAGAGAATTTGGCGAAAAGTTTGATTATATCATCGTTCATGGCATTTATAGCTGGGTGCCTGATTTTGTCAAAGATGCTATTTTTGAAGTGGGCAAAAACTACCTTAGCCCGCACGGACTAATCTACATCTCATACAACACTTACCCAGGCTGGAAAGGCAAAGATGTATTGCGTGATCTCATGCTATTTGCTGCTAGTAACGAGACAGCGCTTAGCATAGCAGCTGCCAAAGACATCGCAAAAGCTGAAATAGACGCAAATGGCGAGCTAAGTGCTAAAAACAAACTAGCTATGGCAAAGGGCTTTTGTACTGCGTTAGTGGACTTTAGCGAAAAAATCGGTCAAGATGAGTGCTACAAGCTTGGAATCTCACGCCACACAATAAACTTTGCTAAAGAACATGTGCTGACCAATAACCCAGAAAAAGATTATTATGTGATGCACGAGTATTTTGAGACCTTTAATGACCCTTGCTATTTTAAGGATTTTGTAGCAAAGGCTAGAAGTCATGGGCTAGATTATGTCGCTGATACGCATTTAAGCTCGCACTTTTCACAGATTTTTGAGGCAATACCTGCTAGCATGATGCCAAATGACCGCATTATAAAAGAGCAATTTGGCGACTTTTTGTTAAATAAGGCTTTTAGATGCTCTATTTTGGGACTAAAAGAGAGTGTTTTAGAGCTTTTTACAGCTGGCGGTGGGCTTGATGGTGGTGTGAAAAAAAGCGTGCTACAAAACTTGTATTTTCAAGCTGGCTTTGAGTATCAAAACAGCCCCGATGGCAAACTAGAAATCATCTCAAAGCTAAACAAAGCTCACAAAATAAATCCCGAGCTAAAATGGCTTTGCGATGAGTTTAACGCTCTTTATCCAGGCACCCTTAGTCTAAAAGACCTGCTAGAAAAATACAGCCAAAAGCAAGATATCATCTGGGCTAGCGTAGCGCAACTACTAGCACTTGGCGTGATTGACTTTAGCGCTGCGCCGCTGCGAGTGCTAGGCTATGAGGGCGCAAAAACCAGAGTAAAAGAGAGTTTGCGTGGCTATATAAGTTACTTTGCTAACACTGATGCGCCTGTAATCGGTGCTGCTAATGAGCTAAATGCGCTAATTTCGCTAAGTCCGCTTGAGGCAAAAGTAGCACTTTTGTGCGATGGCAGGGATCTTGGCAAGGTTTTAAAAGGCTTTAAGGATATAATTAAATCAAGCGGACAAAGCCTAGTTCAAGTGCGAAATGGCAAACAAGAAAAAATAGAAGCTCCAAATGACGCTGTATTTAAAGGCTTTTTAGATAATATTTTAGAAAAACTTAGCAACGCTGGGTATTTTGAAAAAATCTAGAATTCCCTGCGTCATTGGGGGGGGGCAAAGCGACCGAAGCTAGGAATTCTAGTTTTCTGGGGGTTAGGGGGTTTCTTTTAAGCAAAATCTAGAATTCCTAAGAATAAATCTAGAATTCCCTAAACCTTGTGCCATCCCCCAACCTAACTTTCTTTGTCATCCTCGGGCTTGACCCGAGGATCTCTATAGGGAATTCTAGAATTCATCCGTCATTGCGAGGGAGCAAAGCGACCGAAGCAATCTCATTCAAATTTCCGCAATCTCGTCTAAACTCCCGTCATTGCGGAAATTCTGTCATTGCGAGCGAAGCGAAGCAATCTCATTCAAAATTCCGTATTGCCGTCATTGCGAGGGAGCAGAGCGACCGAAGCAATCTCTAGGAATTATAGAATTCCTAGGGCTAAAAATACCCCCTAACCTCAAAAACGAAAATAAAGCAAGAGAATTCTAGATTTTAGTGGGGTTTTAGGGGAGGTAGCCCCTAAGGGTTTAAGGCATAGCCTTTATAAAATTTGCGAGCAGTGAGGCAAACCCCACTAAAGCAAGCAAAAATTTAGATTTCCTAGACAAATCTAGAATTCCTAAAAATAAATCTAAAATTCCTAAGGATGAATCTAGAATTTCTAGAGATTGCTTCGCTTCGCTCGCAATGACGAAAATTCTAGAATTCCCTAAAAGATACCCCCTAACCCCCAGAAAAAAACTAGCTTAAAAACTCTTTTAAATCTTTAAAAATATCTTTGTTTAAAAACAAAAATGCCCGAATTTTACTAGGGATTTTTAGCAGCCTGCACTCTTCTTTAAACTCTTTTTTTAGCACAACAGTTTTTAGTGGAGCGATGAAAATAAAAGCGCTGTTAGCGCAAAGTGCAACTTTATGAGAAAGCACGATTTGCCCTTCGTTTTTCATGGCCCGAGCAGCCACAGCCCTAGAGTCCGCACTTAGCAAAACACCTAGTTTTTTTAGTGCTTTATCGGCTAGATTTATGGCTTTTTCATCATTTTTTAGCACAAAAAGCCCACCACTCTCAAAGGCAAAATCGCCCAAAAGCACCTTTTTATCAGCATTTAAAGCTTCAAAAGTCCTTGCCACGCCAGCAGCAAAACTAGAAATAAACTTATCGCTAAAATTAGCCCTTATATAATTTCTCTCAAAACTCTCATCTTTGTTGCTCTCATCGTTAAAATACTTTATATTATTCTCGCGCAAAAATGCTAGTATTTCGTGCTTTGGCGTGTTTTTAAGAGGGCGATAAATATTTATTTTTTCTCCATTTTCTAGCCTCAAACTCTCATCAAAGCCAAGCAAATTAGCAAGCCCAGCACCCTTAGAAAATCTCATCAAAAACCACTCAAAATAGTCATTTAGCTGGTGGGCTAAAACAAGCCCCTCATATCCATGCTCTAAGCAAAGCCCCTTAAAAAAATCATAGCGCAAAGCCCTAGCCTTGCTTTCAAAATTGCCGTTTTTTAGCTCTGCGCTTTTGCTAAAAAATCTTTTGCCAAAACGCTCGCAAAGCTCTTTTGCACTTGCTTCTTCAAGGTCGCTGCTGGCTCTTGTTTTGTAGTTAAACAAAGCACAATCAAAGCTGATGTTTGCTTGCAATAACAGATGAAAAAGTGCCGTGCTATCGCTACCGTGTGAAAAGGCTAAAAGTAGTTTTTTGCCCCTTAGTTCGCTTAGGAATTCTAGTTTTATCATTTTATTGCCAAATTTTCTAAACCAAACTTGCTAAACCAAACTTACTAAACCAAATTTTCGCTCATACCTTGCTAGCTGGGAGGCAAGTCCGCCAAGTCCGCCTTGGTGAACATAAAGCACAGGCTTTGAAAACACGCTAAGATTTGCTAGCAAAGTAAGCCAGCCCTGAGGGTCGTAAAGCAATTCAAAAGTAATGCTAGTTTGTTCTTTTAGCCTTTGCCAAATACGCAAAAATTCTAGTTTTAGCTCGCCAAAATACGCCTTAATAGCTGGGGGTAAAATACGCACCTTTGAGTCTGGCACAAGCGCAAAAATCTGCTTTGCTAGATACTGGGGACTGCCCACACAAGGCGTGGTAAATACGCTAAATCTAGAATTCCTAGATAAAAAAGCAGCCGAAGCCCCAGTCCCACTTGGCAAAAATATATCAAAATCACAGCCTAATTCTACGCTAAGATTATCAATCAGTCTTGCTTGGCTTTTAAAGCCCTGCTCAGCTTCTTTGCAGGCTACTCCCTCAGGGATAAAAAGCGTGCTGGGACTGTTTTTTAAGCTATCAAACTGGCTTTTTTGGCTTATAATTTTCATGCCATTTTTAAGCGCAAAGGCAAAGTTACCACAAGGATTTTGCGCTAAAAACGAGCTAATATGCGTGGGATGATATAGGAATTCTAGATTTTTTAGCTTAGCAAAGCTGCTAAGCGCTGACATAGCGTTGCTTTGAGATGAGCCGTGGCTTAAAATACAATTAAAAGCACTCAAATCAGCGTGTAGAAAAAACTCTAATTTTCTAGCCTTATTGCCATTAAACTCTGCATCTATTAAATCATCTCTAAGCACGAAAAAATCACGATTTTCAAAGTGAATTTGGCTAAAAAACTCACTCATTTTAAGTCTCTTTTAAGGCTTTGGCACAAAAGAAAGACTTAAAAGCTCATTTTGCGCTGAGAGTGGAGCAAAGACTAGCTTGTCTTTAAAAACAGCAGATTCTTTAAAACCATAAATCAATCCAGCCAAAGCACTAGCTCTCTCAAGTGCTAAAAGCGCATCATCAATGTCCTTTGGCGCAGGCACAGCCACTGTGATAAAAAGCACTCTCTCAAAAATCTCAGGGTCCAAAAGCACGGCAAAATAAGACTCAATCAAACTTTTTAAAGCATCTTCATTTTTTAGAGCTGAGCCATCAAAAAACTCATCTGCGCTAAGTGCTAAAGAGCCAGTTTTGGCATCGATTTTCTCACTAAGCTCAGCATCTTTTAAGCGCATTTTAAGATTAGCGATGATTTTTAGGCTATTTTGATTTGCTTTTGTGGAGTTTTGATCTACCATTAGCACTGGTTCTTTTTGCCTAGCTTCATTTAGCTTGCTTTCTAGCTTGTTTAGGTTTAGTTTTAGCTGATTTATCTCACTTTCTTTGCGACTTAGCAAATCAGCTGTTTCATTGCTATCATTTTTTAGCTTTAAAAAGCTAAGTGAGATTTTGCTAGCTAGCAGCTCGTTTGTAGCGTTTATTTCAGAGATGAAACTAAGCAAGGTTTGCTGCTCTTTTTCTAGCTTATGAGCTTTTAGTAGCAGTGCTTTTCTATCTTCTTCTATGGCTTGGTTTTTAGCTTTTGTGCCATCTTGTAAAAACACAAGCTTAGCACTAAGCGCGCCAAAAATCAGTAAAAATATAAAAAACAGAGCCAAAAAAAGCCCTGAATAACTTAACCAAAAGCTGGTGTGTTCGTTTGGTCTCACTCTTGGGCTCTTTTTTCTTGAAGATTTGCTAGGGCGTCATTTGCTTCTTTATCTAGCTGAGCAATGCTCTCTCTCAAGTCTTTTATAGTATCAATGCTTTCTTGTGCGTCTGTGCCCTCATCATCAAAGGTCTTGCGAAATGCTTGCATGCCATCAAACATTGCTGATCTAAATCCATCAAGCACCACCCTTTGATTATCAAGCAAGTTGGCATTAAAATGCTCTAATTTCATCTCAAATCTATCCACATTTTCACAAAGCGAGCCTATAGCACGCTCCAAGCGTACAATACGCTCATCGCTGATAGTTTGAAGTCTAGCATAGTTTTGTGCAAAGCTTTCTTGCATTTCTTTTAAGGTTTGATTAAAGTTATAAAGCACATTTATAATCTCGCTATGGACGCGCGCCATATCTTTTTGTTCTCTTTGGGCTTTGCTAAGTCCTGCCATGGTTTGCTTTAGCTGTTCGCCACTTAGTTTTACGGCTTGTTCTTCATTTTTCATTATATTCGTGAAGTTTTCAAATTTATTTTCAATCACTCTATCGAGTTCTTTGAAAAATTCTTGATTGCTTACATAGCCAAAAATTTGACTGATTTTAGCAAAGCTATCAATGGATTCTTGAAGTTGGCGGTGTTCTATCTCGTCTCTGCTCCAAAAAAAGCTCCTTGTAGCAAGCTTTTGGCGGTTTATAACAACCCTAAATCTACTTTGCCCAAAACGCTCAAAAAATATCCACCACAATGCTAGTAAAAGTCCATAAATAGCCACATAAAAAGCAGAACCCACAGAGATAAAAAGCTGTGCTATCTCAAACTCAAACTCCTTTGCATCGCTAAAAGCGAAGTTTGGCAGTCTTAGTGCGATACACACAAAAACACCAAGCACGCCAAGTATAGAAAATGTAGCTGAGGCGACATTTGCAAAGCTGTCATTTCGTACAAATCTAGTATAGTTTCGCACAAAATCGTCAAAATCGCCGTTTGATTTGGTCTCTTTGCCGATGGTAAGCAGGGTTTTTATGATGAATTCTTTTAAGTCTTTTTTAAACTCTATTTGCTGTTGTTCAAAAATATAGCAACCAAATCTAGCATTATGTCTAGCAAAAAACAGAGCAAAAAGTAAAATCACACCCATTAGCACAAGGGCTGTTTTATCAATGCTTGGCCAGTATCCGCTAAAATACCCAAAAGCAAAAAGTCCAAGCACCAAAACAGGCAAGAAAACAATCTTGCTATAAACTATGATACGACTGCCAGCTCTTCCTTCAGGCAGGTTTAAATCAATCTCATTTTTATTCACAATGCGCCCTATTTTTTAAAAAAAATTCTCAAAAAACAAAAGTTTTTGTACTTTGAGAATTTTTTGATTATCTTAAGGAATTCTAGAATTCCTAATAAAAATTCTAGAATTCCTAATAAAAAATATAGAATTCCTAATAAAAAATCTAGAATTCCTACTAGGAATTCTAGAATTTAGACTAAAATATTTTAGTTTCTACCTATACAATTTAACTCTTCAAAAGCTCGTTCTAGTCTTTTTACTATACTAGCCTCGCCCTCTCTTAGCCATTTGCGTGGGTCGTAGTATTTTTTATTTGGTTTATCATCGCCTTCTGGATTGCCGATTTGACCTTGTAGATATCCGTGGTTTTTAGCCTCATAATCTCGCACTCCGTCCCAAAACGCCCATTGTGTATCAGTATCAATGTTCATTTTGACAACGCCGTAGCTAACAGCATCTTTGATGTCTTTTATATCGCTGCCGCTGCCGCCGTGAAATACAAAGCTTACAGGCTTAAAAGTGCTAGCACCAAGGTGTTCTATCACATATTTTTGAGAATTATCCAAAATCTCAGGGCGAAGCACTACATTTCCTGGCTTATAGACGCCATGAACATTGCCAAAGCTAGCTGCTATACTAAACATAGAACTAACCTCGCTTAGCTCTTTTATAGCATATGCCACATCCTCTGGCTGAGTGTAGAGCTTGGCGTTATCTACATTTGTGTTATCCACACCATCTTCTTCGCCGCCAGTTACGCCTAGTTCAATTTCTAGAGCGATATCAAGCTCGCTTAGCTCTTTTAGGTATTTTTTGCTGATTGCTACATTTTCTTCTAGGCTCTCTTCGCTAAGATCAAGCATATGAGAGCTAAAAAGCGGTTTGCCATTAGCGGCTCTATACTTGCGGTTTGCTATGATTAGAGCATCTATCCACGGCAAAAGCTTTTTAGCAGCGTGGTCGGTGTGAAGTATAACAGGCACGCCATAATGCTCAGCTAAAAGATGCGTATGATGAGCCGCAGCTATCGCACCTAGCGCATCTCCAACACCTACTTGGCTAGCTCCATTTATGCCTTTGCCAGCATAAAATGACGCTCCACCATTGCTAAGCTGTATGATGACTGGTGAGTTTACCTTTTTTGCAGTTTCTAGCACGGCATTTAGACTGTTTGTGCCTACTACATTTACAGCAGGCATAGCAAAGCCTACTTCTTTTGCATGTTCATAGAGCTGGCAAGCTTGGCAGCCAGTTAGCACACCGGCTGGGACTAATGATAATGCTCCCATTTTTCGCCTTTTTATTTATACTCGATTTTTGCGTTTTTGCGTAGATTTTCTACTTTTTTAGCTAGGTCACCTTGAAGTTTTTGTGCTTTAAGGTTGCCGATTATATTATCTTTAACACGGTCAAAAGTTAGTGTTTGTTGTGCTTTTGAATCTTGTTTATAGATGATGTGATAGCCAAATTGTGATTGAACTGCTTTTTTTGTCATCTCACCGTTTTTAAGAGCAAATGCTGCATCGCCAAATGCTGGAACCATTTGAGTTTTTGGAAACCAGCCTAGCTCACCACCAGCTGCTGCTGAGCCTTTGTCTATTGATTTTGCTGCTGCGATCTCAGAAAATTTTGCGCTTAGTGCTTCGCCTTTTAGTGCGCTTAGTTCTTTTATTATAGCATCAGCTTCTGCTTTGCTTTGAACCAAAATGTGTTTTGCGCGAACTTGCGCAGGGACAACGAACTGATTTTTGTTTTGGTTGTAGAAGTTTTGTGCTTCAGCGTCACTTACTTTAATAGCGTCAAATTGTTTTTTCTCCCAAAGCTGGATTAAAACATTTTCTTCTGCTAGTTGAGCTAGAGTTTTATATTCTTTTGAGTTTTCAACTTTTTCTTTTTTTGCTTCCATTAACACTAGTTTGCGATCGATTGCACTATCTATTAGGCGTTTTCTAGCATCAGCTGGCATTTGCTTTAGCTCGGCTGGGTTTGGACCAAAGATAGCATCATCGATGCTCTCGCCATTTACTACAGCTACTGGAGCAGCATTTAGAGCGCCAGCAAGTGCTAGCATTGCGATTAGTGATTTTTTCATTTTTTTTCCTTTTTGTAAGTTTGGACGCAAATTATAGCACAATTAAAGAATTTTTTGGTAAACTGCGAGCATGCAAAGTAAAAAAAATGTAAAAATTATCAAAGAACGCCTTTTGGAGCATTACCCAAGCGCAAAAACTGAGCTTGTTTTTAAAAACAATTTTGAGCTACTTGTGTGCGTTATGCTCTCAGCCCAGTGTACTGACAAGCGTGTAAATCTCATCACGCCAGCGCTTTTTGAGCGTTATCCTGATGCAAAAAGTCTAGCAGCGGCAAACTTACCCAGCCTAAAACTGCTTATAAACTCGTGTTCGTTTTTTAACAACAAAGCGCAAAATCTCATAAAAATGGCGCAAGCTCTGTGCCAAAAGCACGCAGGAGAGGTGCCACTAGATGAAAACGAGCTAAAGGCTCTAGCAGGCGTGGGCGTAAAAACTGCGCATGTGGTGCTAATAGAAGCACTTGGAGCAAACTTCATGGCTGTTGATACGCATGTTTTTCGCATATCAAAAAGGCTTGATTTGCTAAAAAAAGCTAAGGTGCCAGAACAAGCTGATGTCGAGCTAAGCGAGCTTTTTAAAACTGATTTAAATAGACTTCATCAAGCAATGATAATCTTTGGTCGCTATACTTGTAAGGCAATTAAGCCTCATTGCGAGGACTGCTTTTTAAGCGAGTTTTGTAAAGAAAAAAAACAAATAAAATCTAGAATTCCTAGCAAAATATAGAATTCCTAGACTAAAAATACCCCCGCACCCTGGGTCAGCGGATGCAAAGCAAAAAATCTAGAATTCCTAGCAAAATTCTAGAATTCCTTAGGGCTTGAGATTTGGGGAATTCTAGATTTATAAAAGAATTCTAGAATTTTTATACAAAGAATTCTAGAATTCCCTAGAAAAACTTAAAAACTAACTTTTAGTATTTTTCTTTTCGTTATCTTCTACTTTCAAACTTAAATATATAAAATTAAAAAATTTAAAATAAAATTTCGAATTAAAATGAAAAAATATTAAATTTTAGTTTATATTAAAATTATTTTGCTAGAATCAAACCTTAATTTTCATCAAAAAAAGGACAAAACATGAACAAAATGGGTTTAAACGCTAAAACAATTAGCGTAGTTGTTTTGCTCTTTATTGTGCTTGTAGGCGCACTTAGCGCTTATTCGCATGCAAGAGTAAAATCAGAAACAGTTGATTATTTTAGTGATATTCAACGCCTAGCACTAAGTGCTTCTCACACAACCATAAATATCACTATGAACATAGAAGCAGAGCAGCACCTAAAAGCTCTTGGTGATTCTTTGGCTATTCACGGCTTACAAAATACTCGCATTATAGAAGATGATGTAATGGAGCTAATCCGCTATCCTAAGGCTTATGTAGCATTTGAGTCTGGCAGTAGTGCTGTAAGCTGGCTAAATAAAGACTTCCGCCCTGCTAACACTGCTTGGGATGAAAGCACAGATCTAAGAAATGAAATGTGGTATCAAGCAGCAAAAAAATCTGACAAACTATACATCAGCGAAGTTCATCAGCTACAAGATGGTCCTTTTGCAGGTCGCATGGTAGCTAAAGCAGCTTTGCCGATGAAGAAAAATGGAGCTATTGTTGGTGTTGTAGCAGTTGATATTTTTGTTGATGATTTTCAAACAAGATTTGATAAATTTGTTAGTAAAACAATTCCTAGTCAAAATATTTTTTTACTAGATAGTTCAGGTAGAATTTTCTCACATAAAGATAATGGTGTTATTCGCACTCAAGCAAACGGTAATCTAAAAGAAAAACTAGATGCCGCTCTTAAAAGCTCAAACAATACTACTGGCACATTTAAGTTTATAAACTTTAACAATGAGGAAGTAACAGCAATTTATCAAAGATTTGATTTTGGCTGGACTGTTGTCGCAGAAGCAGCTGACAAAGACTATAACGGCGTTTTAAATGAAAACTTATTAGCTCAGGTTATTGCTGTTATAGTGCTTTTAATCATCGGTGCGATTTCACTATATTTTGTATTGCGCCACTTCCTAGCACCTATTGCTTTAATCGAAAAAAGCGTAGCAGATAGCTTTAAATATGTAAATCACGAGCTTTCATCTGCTCCAAAACTACTAAATATCAACACAGGCGATGAGTTTGGCAGAATTGCTTCTATGATAAATAAAAATATAAAAAGCACGGAAGCTGGCTTAAAACAAGATACCGATGCTGTGGAAAACTCAGTTGCAGTAGCTCAAAGCATAGAGCAAGGTGATCTAACAGCTCGCATTGCTCTTAATCCAAATAACCCAGAGCTAGTTAAACTTAAAAATGTGCTAAATAAAATGCTTGATACTCTTCAAGCTAGAGTTGGTAATGATATGAATATTATACTAAAAACTTTTGATGAGTATAAAGCACTTGATTTTAGAAATAAAATTGAAGGCGCAAAAGGCGATGTTGAGCTTACTACAAATGCTCTTGGCGATGAGATTATCAAAATGCTACGCACCTCTGCTGGCTTTGCGCAGGCACTTAGCGCACAAAGCCAGGAGCTAACATCAAGAGTAAATGCTCTAAGAAACAGCTCAGATGAGCAAAACAAAAATCTAAAATCTAGTGCTGATCTACTAGCAAATATCACAGCATCTATGTCAAATGTAGTTCAAAAAACTAGCGAAGTTGCCACTCAGTCTGAGGATATCAAAAATGTAACTGCTATCATCCGCGATATCGCTGATCAAATCAACCTGCTAGCTCTAAATGCTGCTATTGAGGCTGCAAGAGCTGGTGAGCATGGTAGAGGCTTTGCTGTTGTTGCTGATGAAGTAAGAAATCTAGCTGAAAAAACTCAAAAATCACTAGCTGATATCGAGAGCAACACTAGCATACTAGTTCAAAGCGTAAATGACATGAGCGAGCAAATCCGCATCCAAAGCGAAGGCATTGAGAGAATTAACGAAAATGTAGCTAATATAGAAATTCATATGAACGAAAATGCTACTATCGCTCACGACTCAGCTACTATCGCTAGCGAAGTAAGCAAAATCGCAAAAAGCATCGTAGAAGATAACGAAAAGAAAAAATACTAAGAGTTAGCTTCTAAGCTTTTCTAGGGAATTCTAGAATTCTTTTATAAATCTAGAATTCACTAAATCTCAAGCCCTAAGAAATTCTAGAATTTTGCTAGGAATTCTAGAATTCCCTAGGGCTTTTTTTATTTATAAGTTCTAGGAATTCTAGAATTTTGCTAGGAATTCTAGATTTTTTGCTTCGCATCCGCTGACCCAGGGTGTGGGGGTATTTTTAGTCTAGGAATTCTAGAATTCCCTGTCTTATTAATAAAATCTTAAAAAAAAATATTAGTTTAAAAACTTATTTTTTTATAAATAATAATTAAATATAATTACGAAAAATCTTTTGTAAAGGGGTAAAGATGAAAGACCTTCAAAATTCGCTTGATCTTCGTCTAGCACAGCTTCAAGCTTTGCCAAAGATGAAAGACGGCTCTATAATGGACGCTCTTAAATCTCATGGCTTTTCTCGCCGTGATTTTATGAAATGGGCTGGTTCTATGACTGCCCTACTAGCACTGCCTGCTAGCTTAGCACCAAGCGTGGCAAAGGCTGCTGAGATGGCAGATCGTCTGCCTGTTATCTGGCTACACATGGCTGAGTGTACAGGATGTTCTGAGAGCCTACTTCGCAGCGATGCGCCAACTATTGATAGTCTTATATTTGACTACATTAGCCTTGAGTATCACGAGACTGTGATGGCAGCTAGTGGCTGGCAAGCAGAAGAGAACTTAGAGGGCGCGATAGAAAAATACAAAGGTCAATATGTGCTAATGGTAGAAGGTGGAATTCCAGCCGGACAAAACGCCTTTTATCTAAGCGTAGGTCCAGAGGGCAAAACTGGCGAGGCACATGCTAAGCACGCAGCTGGGAATGCGGCTGCTATATTTGCTATTGGCACCTGTTCTAGCTTTGGCGGTATCCAAGCAGCAGCTCCAAACCCAACTGGCGCAATGCCACTTCACAAAGTAACAAATAAACCTGTTATAAATGTCCCTGGCTGTCCACCAAGTGAGAAAAATATAGTAGGAAATGTGCTTCATTACTTGCTATTTGGCACTTTGCCAGCACTTGATAGCTACAATAGACCAAAATGGGCTTACGGACATAGAATTCACGACCTTTGCGAGCGTAGAGGACATTTTGATGCTGGCGAGTTCGTAGAAGCCTTCGGCGATGAAGGCGCAAAAAAAGGCTACTGTCTATACAAAGTCGGCTGTAAAGGCCCATATACATTTAATAACTGCTCGCAAGAACGTTTTAATAGCCACACAAGCTGGCCTATCCAAGCAGGTCACGGCTGTATCGGCTGCTCAGAGCCAAACTTCTGGGATAACATGGGACCATTTGAAGAGCCTTTGGGCGATAGATTATATAAAAGCGTATTTGGCGGACTTGGCAGCGACGCCGTGGCTGATAAAATCGGCATAGGCGTGTTAGCTCTAACTGGTGTAGCGATAGCTGCTCACGCAGTAATCGCAAGTGCGAAAAAAGCGGAGGAATAAAACATGGCACAAAGAATAGTAGTAGATCCTATCACACGCATTGAAGGACACTTGCGCATAGAAGTAATGGTAGATGAAAATAATGTAGTCCAAGAAGCTTATAGCGGCTCAACTCTATGGCGTGGAATCGAGCAAATCGTAAAAGGCCGTGACCCACGCGATGCTGGCTTTATGACTCAGCGCATTTGTGGAGTTTGTACCTTTTCTCACTACCGAGCCGGCATAGAAGCAGTAGAAAACGCTCTTGGAATTCAAATCCCACTAAATGCTGAGCTAACTAGAACGCTGATGAATGCAGCACTATTTTTACACGACCATCCGGTGCATTTTTATCAACTCCACGCACTTGATTTTGTTGATATCGTTAGCGCTCTCTCAGCCGATCCTAAAAAAGCAAGCGATGAAGCCTTTAAATACTGCTCTACTCCATACGCTTGTGGTGCAGACCAGCTAAAAGCAGTCCAAGACAAAGTAGCAGCCTTTGTGAAAAAGGGCGCACTAGGACCTTTTGCTAACGCATACTGGGGACACAGCACTTATCATTTCACACCAGAGCAAAACCTTATTGCTCTAAGCCACTATTTAGAGTGCCTAAGAGTACAAAGAACAGCAGCGCAGATGATGGCTGTCTTTGGCGGCAAGCAACCTCACCCACAAAGCCTAACTGTTGGCGGCGTAACTTGCGTAATGGATCTAAAAAGCCCAGCAAGACTAGGCGAGTATATGGTTAAATTCCAGGAAGTTGCTGATTTTATCAACCGTGCTTACTACCCAGATCTAGTAATGGCAGGTAAAGCCTACGCAAACGAAGCAAGCGTGCTAAATGATGTGGGCGTACCAAATCTGTTTACAAGCAGGACCTTTATGGTAGGCAAAAATGACTATCTATTTGATAGCGGTATTATTATGAACGGCGATATAAAAAATGTGCTTGAAGTAGATGAGAGCAAAATCACAGAAGAAGCCACTCACTCATGGTATAAAAATGACAAAGCATTACATCCATACGACGGCGAGACTGAGCCAAACTTCACAGGGCTTAAAGATGAAAAAACGCTAAACGCAAAAGGGCAAATGGCTGATAGCAAGGTATTTGATCATGCTGGCAAGTATAGTTGGATAAAAGCACCACGCTATGACAGCGAGCCTATGCAAGTAGGACCACTTGCAAATATCGTAGTAAACTACGCAAAAGGTAATCAATATGTAGCGCCTGTTGTAGAGAAATTCCTAAGCGATACTGGCTTGCCACTAGGCGCAGTTCTTAGCACACTAGGTAGAACCGCAACTCGCATGATAGAAGCAAAAGTAATAGCTGATAACTGCCTAAAAGCCTTTAACAACCTAGTAGAAAATCTAAAAGTAGATGATAGCACCTGCGCACCATATGTAATAGATAAAAACAAAGAATACAAAGGTCGCTACATAGGACATGTGCCAAGAGGAACTCTAAGCCACTGGTGTCGTATAAAAAACGGAGTGATAGAAAACTGGCAAGCAGTAGTGCCAAGCACATGGAACGCATCTCCAAAAGATGCTGCTGGCAAAATGGGTAGCTATGAGGCTTGCCTAGTAGGACTAAAAATCGCTGATCTAAAACAGCCACTAGAAATCATCCGCAAAATCCACAGCTACGATCCTTGTATCGCTTGTGCTGTACATGTAATGGATATGAAAGGCAATGAAATCAGCCACTACAAAGTAAATCCAAACCTGATCTAAGGGGCGAGCATGAAAGAAGTATATAAACACGGAAGCGGCGAGAACAATAGAGAAGCTGTTTATGAATTTTCTATTGGCTTGCGCTTTACTCACTGGGTGCGTGCTATAAGCATAATCGTGCTTACTGTAAGCGGTCTATATATCGCTTATGTATTTGCTGCACCTGTGGTAACTGGCGAGCCGATAAACTTCATGAACGCTAAATGGCGTGCTGTACATGAAGTGGCTGGATTTATCTTGCTTGGCTGCTTGATTTTTAAAAGCTATTTGTTTTTCTTTGATAGAAAAAGTCATGGAGAAAGAGTAAGTATAAAAGATAGCTTTAATATCAAAACTTGGGTAGCGCAAATAAAATATTATTTATTTGTAGGCGAGCACCCACACCTAAAAGGCGTGTATAATCCACTACAATTTATATCTTATGTGGTATTTTATTTGCTTATGATAGGACTTTGCTTAACTGGGTTTATTTTATACGCAAATAGCTATCACGAGGGCTTTGGTGGGCTTATTTATGAGTGTATGAGGAGCTTTGAGGCGATGTTTGGTGGTCTAGCAAATGTACGCCAAATTCATCATATTCTTACTTGGGCTGTTGTGATTTTTGTCTGTGTTCATATCTATATGGCTGTCTTTAACGCTATAAAAGGTAGAGACGGCGGCATGGATGCGATTTTTAGCGGCTATAAGTTTATAAAAGACGGAAAACGCACTTGAAAATACTAGCTCTTGGTATAGGCAATGTGATGTTTGGCGATGAGGGCGTAGGCGTTCATTTTATGAAAATGATGAGCGAAAACTACGAATTCTCATCGCCAGAGCATACTTTGACTTTCCTTGATGGTGGGACAATGGCAAATCACCTTGCCCCTATCATCGCTGACTATGAGTATCTCATAGTTTGCGACTGCATTGACGCAAATGGTGGCTTGGTGGGCGATGTGTATTTTTTTGACTTTGAGGATGCCCCAAATGCTATAAAATGGAGTGGCTCAGCGCATGAAGTAGAAATGCTCCAAACCCTACAAATGATGGACTTGCTAGGCGACCGCCCAAAGACTAAGATAATAGGCGTTATCCCAAAACGCATAGAGCCTATGAGCTTTGAGCTAAGCTCTGAGCTACAAAACGCCGTGCCTGTAATGAGCAAGGTGTTTTTAAAAGAACTGAGTAAGCTTGGCTTTACTTGTGATAAAAAGGCTGATTACAGCATAGCTGACATTGCCAAAAAATGGCAAGAAAAACAATTTTAAAAGCAATTCTAGAATTCCTAAATTATTTTAGAATTCTAAATCTAGAATTCCTTAGAATAAAATCTAGAATTCCTAACTCTAAATTCTAGAATTTGCTAAAAAATCTACATAAAGCCTAAAAATTCAGCTAAAATTCACAAAAAGGAGCAAAGATGACAAGCCTAACACTAAGCGCAAATAGCGCATTTTTAGAACAAATTCTAGAATTTGCCAAAAAACTAGCAAAAGAACAAAATCAAAAGTTTAAGTTTAGCACCGACCAAAGCCAAACGCTAAAAGTAATAAACGAAGCTAGAAATAACAAAAATCTCTCAAAAGCTTATAGCGATGTAGATGAGCTTATGAGCGACTTGCTAAAATGAAATTTAGCATTAAATACCACAAGGTTTTTAAAAAAGATTTAAAGCCTTTTAAAAACGACTCTGCGCTTATAGCCGAGCTTCGTGCTGTCATAGAAAAGCTAGCAAATGATGAGATTTTAGAGCCAAAATACAAAGACCACGCACTAAAAGGCGATTTTATCGGCACGAGAGAATGCCACATAAAAGGCAATGCACTTTTGGTATATGAAAAAAAACGAAAATGAGCTTATTTTACACTGCTTACGCTTTGGTTCGCACTCAAAGCTAGGGCTAAAATAAAGGCAAAATTCTAGAATTCCCAAACTAGAATTCCCCCACACCCCCTAGAAAAAATCATACAATTACCTAAGGAATTCTAGAATTCCTTATAATTTTTGCTATAATCACGATATTTAAATTCTAGAATTTAAGGCGTTTTTATGACTTTACATTTCACATTTTATAGCAAGGCGCGGCATATTGCGTTTTTTGTGGATTTTTGGGCTAGGCGCTCAAATCTGCGCTATGCTCTGCGCCAAAATGATGATAGCTGCGAGCTTTTTATACAAGGCAGCGAGAGCGAGCTAACAAAGTTTAGCGATGAGCTAGCTAAGATGTCTACTTCGGTGTTTTTAAAAGACACTAGCGTCCAGCTTTGTGACGAAGTGCCTGATATCCCAGCATTTAGCACGGATTTTAAAAGCGCAAATATCACGCCATATGCACTTGAAACTGGCAAAAATGAGTGCGGATTTGAGAGCGATGAGGACTTTATAAAAGCTGCATCCCAAGCTCTAAAAGCTTCTCAAAGTGTCAGCTACAAAGGGCTTATTATCTCAAAGCTAGAAAACTTTGATTGCGATTATATCATGCCTACAAGGCTAAATCTCTTGCCAAAGATTTTTATTTGCGATGAAAAAAATATGATAGCACTAAGTAGTTTTGAAAAGCCAGTTATTCGCCTGCGAACCAGTGCGCTTTTTCGCCAAAATCACAAGGATGCGCCACTATTTTTTGGGGTAAGAGCGCCTTTTGATATAAATCTTTTTAAACTAGCCCAGAGCTTAGAGGGCATAAACTTCTTAGCTATAAAGGACTCAAATCGCCCATTTTGCGCAAACTTGCTTGAGCGCCAGCTTTGCGTGATTAAAGGCGGAGAGTTTAGCCCAGTCATAAACAGCAAAAACAAGCTAGCAGCGCTATTTGCGCTAGTTTTAGCCGAGTACAAAATCAGTCCTCAAAACTGCGGACTAATTTATTTTAGCAAAGAAAATGCTGATTTTATCAAGGTTTTCAAAGGTGATAGCCAATACGAAATGCTAAAAATCAATATCCCTAGCTCATACGAAGAAATATATGAAATAATCAGCTCTCGCTCAGCTCTTATTGAAAATTTTAAGGCAAAATTCCCTCTAAAAACCGGCAAAATAGACCGCCCTGCGAATTTTTACTCGCTATTTTGTATTATCGCTGAGATTTTAGGCTTTAAGGATGAGCCACTTGACCTTGGGGCTGATTTTAGCGGCGCAAGGGGCGTTAGGATTGATTATAAAATGCAAAGTAAGGATGAGTTTGATACAATCAGCCTAATTGCTTCAGCGATGAGCTTTGCGCTAGCTGGCGCTGATGAGAGAAATATCAGCTTTGGGCTGATTGAGAGCCTTGTTAGCTTTATTGACAGCTATACTGACTTGCTAAAAAATGAGCTAGAATGCGAAGATTTCGTTCTTTTAGGCTCGCTATTTAGCTCAAAGCCACTTGGCGAGCTGGCCCTAAAACACACAAATGCTAAACTAAGTGAGATTTATCCACTTGAACTGCCTTAAAATCACGCTAAAAGGGCTAGTCCAAGGCGTGGGCATGCGCCCTTTTATCTATAATCTCGCACTCTCTCTTGGCTTAAAAGGACAGGTCTATAATGATGGTATTGGCGTCCAAATCAGCCTTTGTGGCAGTGCAGCAGACTGCGAGAGCTTTTTATCTAGGCTTAAAAAAAATCCACCCCCACTTGCTCGCATTGATGAGATTATTTGTGAGAGCTCAAACGAGATTTTTGATGATTTTAGAATTCTTAGCTCGCAGCAGGCGCAAAAAATCGCGCCGATTTTAAGTGATTTTGCTATTTGCGCTGATTGTGAGGCTGAGTTTAGAGACCCTAAAAACCGCCGTTACCATCACGCTTTTATAAACTGCACGCATTGTGGACCACGCTTTTCTATCATCTCATCTTTGCCCTACGACCGCAAAAACACTAGCATGGCAGAGTTTAAAATGTGTGCTAGCTGTGAGCGTGAGTATAACGACCCTTTAAATCGTCGTTTTCACGCTCAGCCTACTTGCTGTCCTAACTGCGGTCCAAAAGCGTTTTTAAAAGATTTAAAAGGACAGATTTTCGCGGAGGGCGAGAGTGCTTTTAACACCTGCGCAGAGCTTTTAGAACAAGGTAAAATCATCGCAATCAAAGGGCTTGGCGGCTTTCATCTATGCTGTGATGGCTCAAATGCTAAGGCAATAAATGAGCTAAGAAAGCGCAAAAATCGCCCAGCAAAGCCGCTTGCTATAATGTGCGAAAACGAGCAAATGGCAAGTGCTTTGGCTGATTTTACTAAGGGCGAAAAAAAGCTTCTAAACTCACAGCTTCGCCCTATCGTGCTAGCAAAAAAATCACAATTTTTAAGAGCTAAACTTAGTCAGGCAATCGCTCCAAACATTGATAAAATCGGTGTTTTTCTGGCTCCAACTTCTTTTAATCTCTTGCTTTTTCATTACTTTAAAAAGCCCATCATCGCAACTAGCGCAAATCTAAGTGGTGAGCCGATTATTACAAGCTCCCACGAGCTTTGTGCTAAACTTAACTCGGTGGCTGATTTTGTGCTTGATCACAATAGGCAGATTTTAAATCCTAGCGATGATAGCGTGGTGTTTTACTCTGAGAATCTGGAGCTGGCGCAGTATATACGCACTTCAAGGGGGCTAAGACCTAGCATTGTACCTTTTGAAATTCCAAATAATATTTCGCCAAATTCTAGAATTCCTAGCGATAATTTATTAAATTCTAGAATTCCTAGCGAAAATTCTAGAATTCCAAAATACACCCCCCGCACCCCCCACAAAACCATACTCGCCCTTGGCAGCGAGCTTAAAAACACCTTTGGCATTTACCACGAGGGAAATATTTTTCTAAGTCCTTATATCGGCGATCTAAAAAATATAGCTACAAAAGAGAGATTTGATGCCCTACTAGCTACTTTTAAGCGTACTTATGAGCTGGAATTCACTGAGATTATCGCTGATTTGCATCCGCATTTTAGCCATACAAAGGACTTTGAAAAAAGTGGGCAAAACATAAAAAAACTAGCCCACCACAAGGCGCACATTTATAGCGTAATGTGCGAGAATAACCTGCTCTTAAATGCTGATATACTCGGCTTTGCCTTTGATGGCACAGGTTATGGAGAGGACGCTAAAATCTGGGGCGGAGAGGTTTTTGGAGTTTGCGATAGCAAGGGGCTTAAAAGGCTTTATCATTTTGATTATTTTGCGATGATAGGTAGCCAAAATGCTATAAAAAACATTTATTTTTTAGCCTTTGCGCTGCTTAGAAAATACGAGCTAAGCGCGCCTAGCTTTTTTGGGCGTTTTGATGAAAATCAGCTTAAAAGGCTTGAAATCGGCTTAAAAGCCGCTAGTGTTCAAACTAGCTCGCTGGGGCGGATATTTGACGCAGTTGCTAGCATTGTACTTGGGCTTGATAGCGTTAGCTACGATGCGCAAGCAGCTATGGAGCTAGAAGCTCTTTATGATTCTAGCCTTGATGTTTGCTATGAGTTTAGCCTAAGTGGCGAGATAATCAGCCTAGAAGCTGTTTTAAAGAGCATTTTGGCCCAGAGTTTGCCAAGCGTGGCAGCAACTGGCTTTATAAACGGCATCGCAGCACTTATTGCAAAAATTGCCAAAAAGCACGAAAAAAGCGTGGTTTTAGGCGGCGGCTGTTTTGCCAATAAGGCTCTTTTAGAGCGAACTATAACCCTACTAAAAGCGCAAAATACGCCCTATTACCTGCCAAAAAATCTGCCTGCTGGCGATGAGAGCATAGCCTTAGGTCAGCTTTACTACGCATTAAAGGATGAAAATGAATGAGAAGATTTTAAGGTATAGCATTTCGCTACCTGCGCCACTGCTAAAAGAGCTTGACGCTCTTGTAAAAGCCCAAAACTACGCTAGTAGAAGTGAGTTTACGCGCGATATCATCCGTGAGTATCTAGGGCGCAAGAGTTGGAGTGATAGTAGTAGCGAAGCCACTGCCGTGCTAGTAATCAGCTATGACCACCACGAAGGCGAGCTACTAATGCGCAAAATGCGCTTAGAACACGACAGCAAGGTAGAAATCATCTGCACAAATCACATTCACATAGACCATCACAACTGCTTGGAGACGCTGATACTACGTGGTGTGGTGCGTGATATAGAGGAGTTTAGCGCAAATATCAAGGGACTAAAAGGCGTGAAGTTTAGTCAGCTTGTGCGTGCTAGCGTACCGAAGTTTTAGGGAATTCTGGATTGTAGGAATTCTAGATTTTTGGGAATTCTAGAATTCCTAGTTGTATTTTCATAGGGAATTCTAGATTTTAAACTTGGAAATTCTAGATTTTGGGAATTCTAGAATTCATAGGCTTTTTGGGGGTTAGGGGGTATTTTTTATCTTAAAGAATTCTAGTTTAAGGAATTCTAGTTTAGGAAATTCTCTTTAAGGAATTCTAGTTTAGGGAATTTTAGTTTAGGAATTCTCTTTAAGGAATTTTAGAATTCTCTACTATGTCATCCCCCCCCCCAGCCCCTTTGGGGGATCCCTATATAGAATTCTAGAATTCTTAAATGATATAAACGCAAAAAGCCTCTAGGAATTCAAAAATTTATTTGTGATGAGATCCTAGAGTCAAGTCGGGGGATGACACAAGGCTTGGGAATTTTAGAATTTATTCTAGGAATTCTAAAATTATTCTAGGAATTCTCTCAGGGAATTCTAGATTTTGGGAATTCTAGAATTCTTAGCTGTAGTTTCATAAGGAATTCTAGATTTTAGACTTAGGAAGTCTAGAATTCCTAGCTGTATTTTCATAAAGAATTCTAGATTTTAGACTTGGGAATTCTAGATTCTGGGAATTCTAGAAATCCTAATAAACTTTATCTAACAAAGCTATTTGAGATTGTGCCAAATTTCCAAGTTTTTTTAGCATCATTTAGCTCGCTTTTTGAGATTGTAGCAAGTAGCATTTCTTCTTTTTCACCTAGTATATGAGTGATTTCTCCGTGTGGCGAACATAGCATAGAACGCCCATAAAACTGCGTTTCATACTCGTTTTTGCCGCTTCCAAAAGTAGCTTTGCCAAGGCGGTTTGCTCTTAAAATATATATATTATTAGTAAATGCTCTCATACTAAGCAAACTATCCCAGCGAGGTCCTGACTCCAAAGCACAAGCTGTTGGCATAAGTAAGCAGTCTATTTTTTTGGCACGAGCAAGCGCAAAAAACTCATCAAAATGCGCTTCAAAGCCAAAAATCGTAGCAAACTTAAATCCATCCACGCTAAAAGCACCAATCTCAAGGCTCTCATTTGCGCTAAAAAACGCCGCCTCATTCCAGTGAGAATATGGCATAAGAGCATTAGCCACTCGGTATTTCACACCAGCTTGAGAAAAATGCGCAATTGCCTTTACATACTCTTTTGGCTTTACAAGCACGATAGGGGCGATGATGTGTAGATCATACTTTATAGCAAGTTCGGCTAGGGCTTTTTTCTTGCTCTCGCTTTGTTCTTTTATCATGCTTTTTGGCATCAGTTCTAGCTCACTAAAAAACGAATTTATCACATATTCGCCCAGTAGCACGACTTTTGCGCCACTTTTGGCTGCTGTTTGGAGGTAATAATCTAGTCTAGAATTACTAAGTGCCAAGGTGCCAATTTGCAAGGCGCAAAGTTTTAGTTCGCTCATTGCTCGCCTTTTTGGTATTCTTCTAGGCTTAGTTTTGCGTTTTCTAGTAGCGCACTAGCTTTTTTTGCTAGCTTATCGCCTTCTTTGAAAAGCTCCAAGCTTTTCTCCAAGCCAATATCGCTTTTTTGTATTTGCGTTGTGATTTCTTCAAGCCTTGCTAGTGCTGCTTCAAAGCTTAGTTCACTCATTTCTTCACTCATTGTATAGCCTTTCTAATGTGATTTTCTATCTTTGGGACTTCTACCAAAAAAGCATCATGCCCATAATCACTCTTAATCTCTTCGTAATAATGCTCCTTGCCAAGTGCTTTTAGCTCATCGGCTATAGCCTTCATCTCGCTTGGGAAAAAGAGCATATCCCCACTAAAGCTTAGCAAAGTAAGCTGCGAGCGAACCTTGCTAAGCGCAGCTGTTAGTGAGCCGTAGTGACGAGTGGTATCAAAGTTATTCATCATTTTTATAGTATAAAGATAGCATAGCGGATCAAAGCGCTTAGCAAAGTTTGCGCCGTTATACTCCATGTAGCGATCCACCTCATACCTACCAAAAAGCTCATAAAGTCCGTCCGTGCCTACATAGCGACGAGCAAATTTCCGCTCCATGCTAGCTGGGGCTAAAAAGCTTATATGCCCAGCTATTCGCCCTACTTCAAGACCTAAAAGTCCATTTTTTGCCACTTGCTTTTCATCATAATAACCGCCTTTAAACTCAGGGTCATTTTTGATAGCGTGCATAGCGATTTTGTTAAACGCTATCGCCCAAGGCTGCGTGGCGTAAGTGCTAGCCATACTCACTACATTTCTAGCAAAATCAGGATGCTCTATAGCAAAGCATAATGCTTGCATACCACCTAGACTGCCACCGATGATGGCTCGCACCTTTTTTATACCAAGCCTCTTAAAAAGCCTCATTTGCGCATTTACCACATCGCTAATAGCAAGCACTGGAAAGCGCAAGCGATACTGCGCATTTTTATTTGGCTCTATACTAAGTGGGCTAGTAGAGCCAAAAGGCGAGCCTAAAATATCAACACAAATCACAAAATATTTGCTAGTATCTATGCACTTACCATCGCCGATTAGAGTGTCCCACCAACCAGGCTTTGGCTCGCTCTCATCGTATTTGCCTGCTGCGTGGTGGCTGCCAGTTAGTGCGTGGCATATCACTATGATATTGCTATCATCGCTAGCACGCTCGCCGTAAGTCTCATAAACTAGCTCAAACTCACTTAAAATACGACCGCTCTCTAAGCGCAAAACTTCGTTAAAATACTCTTTTTTTGTTTGTATATTCATCTTTTTTATTTGGCTATGCTTTTGTTCTAGAATTCCCTAGGAATTCAAAAATTCAAATTCCTAAAAATTTGAATTCCTAAGGAATTCTAGTTTTTTACTTATGACTACGGCTCTAAGATTGTGGCGGGAATTTTGCTAAAGTGCTTGCAGCGCTAGCCGTGGAGCCGTGTCCGCGGCAGCGGCTGGTGAAATTGTGCGGCTGAATTTCAAGCTCGCCGCTGCTATCAAAAACACCACAAATTCAGCGGCGAGCGTAGAAAACTGCCGCAGAAGTTTCGCCAGAACGAGCTGGGCTGCGCAAAAGCACTTTAGCAAAATTCGCCCGCAAGCTGAGCCAGCCTACAAAAAAACAAGTTTTAATTACCACCTTTTAGTTTATAGTTTGGCGCTTCTCTTGTGATGATTACATCGTGAGCGTGGCTCTCTCTAAGACCTGCGCTAGTAATCTCCACAAAAGCAGCCTTAGCCCAAAACTCGCTTATGCTAGCAGAGCCACAATACCCCATAGAGCTTCTCACGCCGCCTAATAGCTGATGAGCTACGCTAGCCATTGTCCCAGCATACGGCACGCGTCCTTCTATGCCCTCTGGCACTAGTTTTTCAGCAGCGGTGCCTTCTTGAAAATAGCGATCTGAGCTGCCTTTGCTCATAGCCCCAAGGCTACCCATACCACGGTAGCTCTTATACTGACGACCCTCAAAAGTTACTATATCTCCAGGGCTCTCATCACAGCCTGCAAATAACGAGCCTATCATAACTGAGCTTGCCCCAACAGCTAGAGCTTTTGCGATGTCGCCTGAGTACTTGATACCACCATCTGCGATGATAGGCACACCATAGCTTCTAGCTACATCTGCGCAGTCGCTTATAGCTGTGATTTGTGGCACACCCACGCCTGAGACTATGCGAGTAGTACAGATTGAGCCTGGTCCAATTCCCACTTTTATCGCATCAGCGCCTGCATCTATTAGGTCTTTTACAGCGGCTGGATTTGCGATATTTCCCACAACTACATCTATATTTAGCTCTTTTTTGATAGCTTTTAGCGTATCAATTATGCCTTTTGTATGTCCGTGGGCTGAGTCCATGACAAGCGCATCAACCCCAGCTTCTACTAAAGCCTTTGCTCTCTCAAACCCACCTACACCGATAGCAGCAGCCACTCTTAGTCTGCCAAGCTCATCTTTATTTGCGTTTGGATATTCTTTTTTCTTTTTTAGATCTTTTATAGTAATCAAGCCTACAAGCTTGTTATTATCATCTACTATAGGTAGTTTTTCTACTTTATTTCCAGCAAAGATTTTAGCAGCATCATCAAGCGTGCAGCCTTTTGGTGCGGTGATTAGTGGCATTTTTGTCATCACCTCGCCTACTTTTCTATCAAAGGCTTTCTCAAAGCGCAAATCACGGTTTGTAAGAATTCCTAGCAAGGTTTTATTTTCATCCACCACAGGCACACCAGAAATGTGATACTCACCCATAATGTCTAGCGCCTGGCTTACACTATCATCAGGGTGAACAAAAACTGGATCAAAGATGATACCGCTCTCGCTTTTTTTCACTCTTTTTATCTGTTTTACTTGGCTTTCTATATCCATATTTTTGTGAATTACACCTATACCACCAAGGCGAGCCATAGCAATAGCCGCACGAGTCTCAGTAACTGTATCCATAGCAGCTGATACTAGTGGGATATTTAGGTTAATGTTTTTTGTGAATTTTGTAGTTATGTCTACTTCTTTTGGCAGTACTTCTGAGTATTGTGGTACTAAAAGCACATCTTCAAAAGTAAGAGCTTTTTTAAGTATATTCATCGTTTGTCCTTTCTTTCTTAATTCCACATTTTAAAAATCTGCAATTTCTAAAATATAAAATCTAGAATTCCCTATCAAAAATTTGTTAAAAGGCGATTCTAGTACCCATGTGCTAGTATGCCAAAAACCTGCGGTGCGCACGGCGTGGGTAGAACATATAGTTCACCGAGCCGTGCGCATTTCCGCAGGATTTTGGTGTAATAGTGCTGCGAGACGAATCGCCAAAAGCCATTTTATTTACACGCTCTTTCTAGTGATGCGGCAATATCTAGCACCTTTTGTTCCTCCCACTGCGCCCCTATAATCTGCGCTGAAATATTTAATCCATCAGCATTTTTGGTAACTGGCACAGAGATAGCTGGCAAACCAGCAAGATTAACACTAACTGTATAAACATCGCTTAGATAAGCAGTAAGTGGGTCTTTTAGCTCGCCAAACTTATAAGCAGCGTGCGGCGCAACAGGCATTAGCAAAGCATCCGCGCCATCTAAAACGCTCTCATAAGCCTTGCTAATAAAAGCTCTTGCTTTTTGCGCTTTGATATAATAAGCATCGTAGTAGCCGCTACTTAGCACGAAAGTGCCAAGAAGCATACGCCTTTGAACCTCAGCACCAAAGCCCTCGCCTCTTGTAGTAGCATACATTGCTCCAAGGCTCTCAGCCTCACCACGCCTGCCGTATCTTACGCCATCATAGCGACTAAGGTTTGCGCTAGCCTCAGCGGTGGCTATGATGTAGTAAGCTGCGATTGCGTATTTTGCGCTACTTAGACTTACTTCGCTTATTTCGTGGCCAGCTTCTTTTAGTTTATTAGCAGCTAGGTAGATTGAGTTTTTTACCTCATCGCTGGCTTCGTCTGTGTAGTTTTTTACTAGGGCGATTTTGTATTTTTTGTTTGAATCTAGCTTGTCAGCGGTGCTCGTAAACTCTACATTTGCGCTAGTAGTATCTCGCTCATCATAGCCTGCTATTATATCGTATAAAATAGCTGCGTCTTCTACGCTTCTTGTAATAGGTCCTATTTGATCTAGGCTTGATGAGTAGGCTGCTAGCCCATAGCGACTAACCCTGCCATAGCTTGGCTTAAATCCCACGCAACCACAAAACGCTGCTGGCTGGCGGATAGAACCGCCAGTATCACTACCAAGCGCAGCTAGAGCAATACCAGCACTTACAGCACACGCAGACCCACCGCTGCTACCGCCAGGCACATAGGCATTATCAAGTGGATTTAAGGTTTTGCCATAAAAGCTTGATTCAGTCGTGCTTCCCATAGCAAACTCGTCCATATTTGTTCGTCCAAAAGGTGCTAAACCTCTACTAAGCATTTTTTCTATTACAGTAGCGTTATATGGGGCGATGTAGCCTTGAAGTATTTTTGAACAGCTTGTAATTGACCAGTTTTTTACTTGGATATTATCTTTTATAGCGATGGGAATTCCAGAATATTCATCGCTAAGTTCTGCATTTGTAAGCTGTTCTATATATGCGCCTAAATGAGAGTTTGCTTTTATTTTTTCTTTTAGTTCTTTTCTAAGCTCTACAACACCATTATTATCAAGCTTTAAAGCTTCTTTTAAACTTATCATTTCTTTCCTTTATTTACTAAATACACACCACTTAGTGTAAGTGCTGTTAAAATCACGATAGTAGCTACTACAAGCCAGCTTGGCACTGGACTCATTTGTTCTCCATTACAGCCTCGCAGCGAGGGCAGAGAGCATCAGTTTTGCTGGCATTAAGCTTCCAGCAGCGAGGACATTTGAAAGCACTTGCTTTTTGTGTGCTAAAGTTTGCCTCGTCGCAAGCAAACTTACAAAGCACCTCACCGCTCTCTTTTGCTACTACAGCACTAACACCATAAAAATCACTAATATCATCGCCAAATTCATCACAAAGAGCTAGAATTCTTCTGCTATCAGTAACAAGTTCAAGTTCTAAGGTGCTTTTTATGATTTTATCTTTTTTTAGTTTATCAATGCTTTCGTTAAATAGCTCTCTGCTAGCTAGCAAAAAGCTTGCATCAATGCCAAAATCAAAATCAAGCTTAAACTCACTTATGCTAAATACATCGCTCCAATCCCCTTTTATCGCACTTGGGGCTGAGCTTAAAGCCTCATCTACTGTGTAAGTAAGCGTAGGTGCTACAAGGCTTAAAAGCGCCTTTGCTATAAGACTCATGGCTGACTGGGCTGAAATTCTACGAGCTGAGTTTTTACTATCGCAGTAAAGGCGGTCTTTACAAATATCAAGATAAATTCCGCTCAAATCCCCACTTAAAAAGCCTAATAAGATATTAAAGCCTTTTGAAAAATCATAGCTTTTAAAGCATTTAGTCACTGCGCTAAAAGTCTCGCTAGCTCGGCTTAAAATCCACTTATCAATAAAAGTGAAATTATCAGTTTTTATCTCTTTTAAATCATTTGTATTTGCTAGCAAAAAGCGAATTGTATTACGAATTTTTCGGTATTGCTCAGCAGTTTGTTTTAGGATATCAGGGCTGATTTTTAGATCATCTGTATAATCACTTAGTGCTACCCACATGCGCAGAATTTCTACACCGAATTCCTTTGCCACAGCATCAGGGGCAACGACATTGCCCTTGCTTTTACTCATTTTTTCGCCCTTGCCATCTACTGTAAAGCCATGAGTTAGCACTGATTTAAACGGAGCACACTCATTTATCGCACAGCTTAGCAAAAGCGAGCTTTGAAACCACCCTCTGTGCTGGTCAGAGCCTTCTAAATACATATCAGCTTTAAAACCGCCTGCATCGTAGTTACCGCTTTTTAGCACAGCATTCCATGTTGAGCCACTATCAAACCACACATCAAGTATATCATAGACTTTTTCTAGCTCATCTGCTTTGTATTTACTATTTTTTGGCAAAAGCTCGCTAATTTCTAGCTCCCACCACGCATCGCAGCCATTTTGCTCAAAAATGCTAGCAATATGCTCTAGCACTCCCTCATCAAAAATCGGCTCTTTACTACCCTTGTGCCTAAAAAACGCAATCGGCACGCCCCAGTCTCTTTGGCGTGAAATACACCAATCAGGACGATTTTCTATCATTGAGCTAATGCGCTTTATGCCCGCAGCTGGGATAAACTCTACATTTTCAAGATCACTTAAAGCAACTTGTCTTAAAGAGCGTCCGCCACTTAGTTTTGGGCTATCCATTGAGATAAACCATTGCTTTGTCGCTCTATAAATCACAGGCTTATGCGTTCTCCAGCAAAATGGATAGCTGTGTGTAAACTTGCTAACTTTTAGAGCAAACTCGCCTAAAAGCTCTACGATGCGGTCATTTGCCTTAAAAATATGCATGCCTATAAACTCATCAAGCAAGTCTTTTGGCAAAAGCTCTTTAAGCCTTAAAGTCTCATCATAGCAGCCGCCCTCATCAACAGGCATTATAACCTCTACATTGTATTTAAGACTTACGAAATAATCATCCTCTCCATGTCCTGGTGCTGTATGAACTAGACCTGAGCCACCATCCATTAAAACATGCTCTCCAAGCATAAATAGCGATTTTCTACCATTTAGCGGATTTATAGCGTATAATCCTTCTAGCTCTGTACTTTTAAACTCTTTTATAATCTCGCCCTTGCTTAGCCCCTGCGCTACTACGCTTTCTATTAAAGGCTTAGCAAAGATTAGATTTTCAGCAGTTAGCACGTAGGTTTCATTTGGATTTAGGCTTATGCCTTGATTTGCTACCAAAGTCCAAGGCGTCGTAGTCCATATTACAGCCCTTGCGCCTTTGGCGTCTATTTTTTGCTCTGCCTCAGGGCTTAGGGCAAAGGCTACGAAAATGCTGTAGTCTTCTTTTTCTTCATATTCTACCTCGGCCTCAGCTAGGGCTGAGCGTGCTGCCCAGCTCCAAAACACAGGCTTAGAACGCTCTATTAAAAGCCCCTTTTTTGCCACCGCACAAAGAGCTTTGTAAATATCAGCCTCAAAGGCGTATTTCATCGTAAGATACGGCTCATCCCAATCAGCTATGACGCCAAGGGCTTTAAACTCATCTCTTTGTATATTTATAAACTCGCTAGCCCAAGCCCTACAATGCTCTCTAATTTCAGCTTTTGAGGCGGTTTTTTTCTTTTCGCCTAGCTTGTTTTCAACTTGCTGTTCAATAGGCAAGCCGTGGCAGTCCCAACCTGGCGTGTATCGCACGCTCTCACCGCTAAAATAATGCGTTTTTATGATTATATCTTTTAGAATTTTATTTAGTGCGTGGCCGATGTGAATGTGTCCGTTTGCATACGGAGGGCCATCGTGTAAACAAAAGCTTGCACTAGCATTCTTGCGGTTTGCTTTCATTTTAGCATAAGCGCCTTCTTTTTGCCACTTTGCAAAACGCTTTGGCTCGTTTTCAGGCAAGCTAGCACGCATGGCAAAATCAGTATTTGGCAATAATAATGTATCTTTGTAGTCCATAAAATAAGCCTTTTTTGTATAAAAATTCGGCAATTTTAGCAAAAATTACATAAAAATAACTTTTATTTTGCTAGAATAATGAAAAATTTTTCTAGGAATTCTAGATTTTTAAAGGTAAAGCTTGAGACATATTTTAATCATCGTTGGAGAAGAAATTCACATAAATGAGCCTTTTATGGACTATATTTTAAAGCGTTTTAAAGAGCATTTTACACACACGCCGCTTATTTCTTACATCGGCAATAGCGACAAAGAACTGCCTTTTAAGATAGAAAATTTAGCCAAAAACTATGATTATCTTACCATTATCGCAAATGAAAGCAACTTTTATACAATCTCAAAAATTCTTTGTACTCTAAGTAGCGACTCACTTGAGCTAAAAAACGATACTTTAATGCCAAGCAGAACTGAGCTTTTTGTAGAAAACTCTTTTGTGGCTGAAATCTTAGATGCTAAAATAAATCTCTTAAAAGCTTGTCCTAATAAGGCTTTGCCTGTATTCTTGCTAGAAAATACCACTCGCACAGAAAACTTCATGCTAAATGCTGTAAATAAAGATGACGCTCTTAGCTTGCTAGCCTCTCTTGCTGATAGTTTTAATGTAAATATTTTTACTAGCCAAATCTTGCCTGAGCTTGTTTTGGTGCGTGCGACAAATCAAAAATTTGGTCAAATTGACGAGTTTTTAGCAAGCGTAAATGAACGGCTTAAAAAGCACTTCATAAAAGGCGATAATATAGCAGAATTCATAGTTTCAAGCCTAAAAGCTAAGGGGCTAAATCTAAGCTTTGCTGAGAGTTGCACAGCCGGGCTTGTAGCTGCTAAATTAGGCTCTATAGCTGGCGCTAGCGAGGTGTTTTCAGGCTCTCTTGTAACCTACTCAAATCACATCAAAAATGTCTGGCTAGGCGTGGATGAGGCCGTGCTAGAGACAAAAGGTGCCGTTAGCTCTCAGTGCGTAGAGCAAATGGCAAAAGGGGCTTTAAATATGTCAGGGGCTGATTTTGCTATAGCAATTAGCGGTATTGCTGGACCTGGCGGAGGAAGTAGAGAAAAGCCAGTAGGACTAGTGTATATAGCAGTGGCAAATGACGAGCACTGCGAGGTTAGAGAGTGTCATTTTAGCGGAGATAGAGATTATATAAGAGAACAATCTGCGCTTAGGGCTTACTCACTGCTATTAGAGAGCTTTTGGGATGAGATTGTAGAGTGAGGGCGGCTAGGGAATTCTAGAATTCCCTAGCTAGAATTCCCTAGAATTCCATAGAAAATTTGGACTAAGGAATTTTGGAATTCCTTAGAGAATTTTAGAAAATTTATACTAGGGAATTTTGGAATTCCGTAGAATTCCGTAGAGAATTTCTTAGAAAATTTGGACTAAAGAATTTTTAGAATTCCCTAGCTAGAATTCCCTAGAAAATTTATACTAAGGAATTCTAGAATTCCTTAGAAAATTTTAAAAAACTTTTACCATCTAGAATAAGGGCGGTAGTGGTGTGGTCTATAATGATGCCTTGGGATATAGCCACGCTTATAATAACCTTTATTTCTATAATGATCTCTGTGGTGATTTTTGTAGCCTCTTTTGTAATAGTGTCCGCCGCCGCCTATGTCTATAAAAACATTTGGCGTGCTGATGCTAACATCAACCCTAGCCTGCGCTAAGGCAAAAAACATCGCTAGTATCAAAAAATATCTCATTTTCTCTCCTTTGCTAGGAATTCTGTGCTAGAAATTCTAGTTTATTTTAAAAAAATTTTTGTTAATTTTGCTCTTTTTGGCAAACTTTTCTTAGCTTACAAATATAAAATCCACTATAAAGCTCATCTGGCAAAATAAGCGCGCCGTATTTTCGTGGCAGAATTTTTGGGGCAGCATTTTGGCTGCTAAAAAACTGCTCAAAATCTAGTGGCAAAATCTCTAGCTTAAAGCGTGAGTTCAGCGCATTTTCTATCACTTCTTCATTTTCAGCGCTAAAAAAGGTACAAGTGCTATAAATCATCTCTGCGCCGTCTTTTAAAGCGTATAGTGCTGCGTTTAAAAGCCCTTTTTGAAGTTTTGCTATGGCTTTTAGCTCTTTTGGAGATTTTTCGCTAAACATCTCATTAAAGTGCGAATATGACGAACAAGGCGCATCAAGCATGATTTTATCAAAGCGATTTGCGCAGGTTTTTGCAATGCTGCGCGCATCTTTATTATAGGCTCTAATGCCTTTTAGTCCGTATTTTTCTAGGTTTTGCTTGAGGGTAAAAAAGCGGCTTTTATCATACTCTATAGCAGCCCCGCTAATGCCAGCAAAGCGGCTAAAAAGTGCTATGCTCTTACCGCCTGGGCTTGCACACATATCGCAAAACTCATCACCCATGCAAAGCTCTAAAAACAAGGTAGCAAGATACGAGCTAGGATTTTGGATATATATTTGCCCTGCGCTAAAAAACTCACTATGACTAAGTGCGCTTTTATTATCATAAATATAAAAGTTATCAAACAGCTCTTTTGCGCCCTTAAATTGCTCTAACACTCGCTTTTTTGCGCTTTTGTCAGTGATAAAAAAGCCAGATTTTTTTGGCGCAAAAAAACTAGCCCAAACACTCTCAAAATCGCTGCCTAAAAGCTCTTTTAAATACTCTTTAAACACAAATACCGCCTTAAAATTTCGCAAGCTGAGAGGCTATCAAGCTTGCCATCACGGCTTTTTGAGTATCCCCCAGCCAAAAGCTTGCTAGCTTCCACGCTAGAAAAGCTCTCATCTACAAAAACCGGCTCTAAATCCGTATCAAGTAAGCTGCAAAAATGCTCTATCCTGCGTCTCATCTCATCCTCGCTAGCCCCACCAAGCGGCACACCTACAACAAGCGTGCTTGCGTTTTTTTCTTTTAGCATTTGGCTAGTATCTCTTGCTGCTTGATTGCGATTTTTTCGCAAAATCGCCGTGCTAGGCAAAATAGTCTTTTTATCAGGGCAAATAGCAACGCCAATGCGCTTTAAGCCTATATCAAGAGCGATTATCACAGCACCCTCACAAAAGCCCCATCAATTGCTACAAGCCCTTCAATCTCATACTCAAAAAGCTTGTCGCCAAAGCGTGCGTAGGCTGCGTTAAAATCATTATTTGCGCTAAGGAATTCTAGAATTTCATCACCCTTTCTGCTCTTTTGCTCACTTAAACTCACAAAAAGCTCAGCGCCAAAAGACAGCGCAAAGCTCTCAAAATCATCTAAAAGCTTCATATCGCCTTTTGCTATAAGTATATTTGTCCCATTGCTCTCACCCTTGCGCTGAGGCAAGCCAAAAAGGGGAATTCCTGCGCTTTTTGCGTAGTTTGCGCTAGACATTGAGCCTGATTTTATATCAGCTTGGGCTATTACTACAGCATCACTAAGTCCCACTACTATGCGGTTTCTGGCTAAAAAATCATAGCTTCTTGGCGCATGCGAACTAGCAAACTCGCTTAAAGCAAGACCGCGCTTATAAATCTGCTTTATTATGCCTTCGTTTTGGGCTGGATAAATCATATCAAGGCTATTTGCAAACACGCCTATAGTGCGTGGTAAGGCGCCTTCGTGAGCAAAAATATCAGCGCCTATTGCCCCACCGCTGATTACTACAACTCCGTGCTTTTTAAGCGTGGTTGAGAGATTTAAAATCAAGTTTTGCGTGTATTTTGAGCATTTGCGAGAGCCTACAATTGCTACAATAGGACAGCTTAAAAGACTAGTATCGCCTTTGAAAAACAGCTCTTTTGGCGGTTTTTTAAGACGCAAAAGCTTTTTTGCTATTTGCCCCTTTAGTTCTAGTTTGGCTGAGAATTCTAGATTTTCATCTTGGAATTCTAGATTTTTATCTTGGAATTCTAGATTAGAATTAGGGAATTCTAGATTATTTGTAGTACTCATAGATTTTATCCACATACACTACTTCAACGCCCTTAAATGCGTCTTTTTGTGCGATTTTGAGAGCTTCAAAAGTGCTTTTGTAAGGATGACAAATCGCAATTGCCACGCCATCTTTTTTTGCCACCGCAACTGCGTTATTTATCATTTTTAGGATTTTGCTTACATTTTGTTCGTTATCTAAAAAAACATCTCTATAAGCATATTTTAGCCCTAGTTTCTTGCTAGCATCAAGCACAGTGCTTTTGTTTGTTGTAAGGCTGTCAATGAAGTAAATTTCACTATTTTTTAGCTCATCAAGCAATGCTAGCGTGCTTTTAAAATCACTAGTAAAGCCTGAGCCGGTGTGATTATTTATGTATTTTACGCCTTTAAAGTCGTTTTTTATATCCTTTATGCGCTGGGAGATTTTTTCTTTGCTATCGCCAGTGCGCAAAGTATTTGCTTTTTCGTTTGTGTAGTTTAGAGCCTGCAGGGGCAAATGCACCATATAAACAGAAAATTCCTTTGCTAGCTCGGCGGTTTTTGGATGCTGTTTCTCAGGCGGAAAAATGCTAGGCGTTACTTTTATGCTAAGCTTTTTTAGCTCGCTTGCTTGTGCATTTGTGCTTATATCATCCATTATGATAGCTAGTTTTGGTCCCCCGTTTGGGGCTTTGTGAGATTTTAGCTTGGAGTGAGAGTTTGCGCTGTAGCTGTATTTCGGTGCTTGCTCGGCTGTTTTTTCAAAAGTGCTTTGCTCTTTACTGGCGTTTTGTTCGCTTATATTTTGCTCTATTACAGTTTTAGCGATAAACTCTTCTTTTTGTTCTTGTAGTTTTTTAGAGAATTCCTTAAGTTTTTCATCGCTGATTTCTTCGTAGATATTAGCAATCTTATTGTCTTTGCTTATTTTTTGGCTGCTGTTTTGCTCGTCTAAAACAGAGCTTTTTTTCTTTTTACTCTCTAGTAGTTCGTGGATTTTTTGTGTGTTATTATTTTGGGCTAGGTTTGCTTTTTTTGCTTGTGGTTCTTCTTTTATCATCATAAGAGCAGCTAACCACGCTAACATAACTAGCACAAAAACAGCCAAAAAAGCTCTTGTTATATTAAAAGATCTTTTTTTAGAATTCAAACTAGAATTCCTACTAGAATTTAAACTAGAATTCCTGCTAGAATTCTTTGGCTTAGATTTTGAGGCGGTTTTACCCGCCCCTTTTATTTTTGGACTCAAAAGAAAAACTCTTAGTTTTTATCTTTATCTACGATTTTGCCTTTGGCGATCCACGGCATCATCGCTCTTAGCTTATCGCCTGTTTTGCTTATTAGCGAGTTGGCTGTGATAGCGCGCTCTGCGTTCATTTTCACATAGCCTGCTTTGCGCTCTAAAATGAAGTTTTTAGCAAAGGTGCCATCTTGAATTTCTTTTAGGATTTGTTTCATAGCAGCTTTTGATGTTTCATTTACTACTCTTTGGCCACTTACATAGTCGCCGTATTCAGCTGTATTAGAAATAGAGTAGCGCATATCAGCCATACCGCCTTGGTAGATTAGATCTACGATTAGTTTTAGCTCGTGTAAGCACTCAAAATACGCCATCTCAGGCTCATATCCAGCCTCAACTAGCGTCTCAAAGCCAGCGTTAATTAGCGAGCATAGACCACCACATAGCACAGCTTGTTCGCCAAATAGATCAGTCTCAGTCTCGTCTTTAAATGTAGTCTCGATTATACCTGTGCGACCACCGCCGATTGCGCTAGCATAGCTTAGAGCGAGTTCTTTTGCTTTGCCAGTTGCGTCTTGGGCAACAGCGATTAGATCAGGAATTCCGCCACCATTTACAAACTCGCTTCTTACTGTGTGACCTGGGGCTTTTGGTGCTATCATGATGCAATCCACGCCTTTTGGCGCTTTGATTTGACCAAAATGAACATTAAAGCCGTGACCAAAAGCAATAGCCTTGCCTTCGCTTAGGTTTGGTTCGATTTCGTTAGCAAAAATCTCGCTTTGAAGCTCATCTGGGGTTAAAATCATAATAACATCAGCGTATTTTGTAGCCTCTGCTACGCTTAGTACTTTAAAGCCTTTTGCCTCTGCCTTTTTTGCTGAGCTACCATTTGGGCGAAGTCCAACAACAACTTCTACGCCGCTATCGCGTAAGTTTTCAGCGTGTGCGTGACCTTGTGAGCCAAAGCCTATCATTGCTACTTTTTTTGATTTGATTATGCTCAAATCGCAGTCTTTGTCGTAATAAACTGTAACAGCCATTTTTGATCCTTTTAGAAAAATTGATTTTGCGATTATAGCCAAAAGTGCTGAAAAATTTTTAAAATTTTGGCAAAATTTAATTTTTTTTTATTATAATTGCGCAATTTATTTTTCTAAAAGGCAAAGCTATGAATGATTCAATCTATAAAAGCATAAAAACTCTACCGCCACTTGATGATACTGTGATTAAAATCCAGCAAATTTGCCGTGATGAAAACGCAACAATCGGCGAACTAGTAGATGTCATCAAAAAAGACCCTATGCTAACAGCAAATATCCTACACTCAGCAAACAGCCCACTTTATGGCTTTTCACGCGAGATTACAGAGATAAATCAAGCTGTAAATCTATTTGGCATGGCGACAATTCGTGGTTTTGCGCTATATGGTGCTATTAAACAAAACTTTAAAATCGACCTTGGTCCATATAGTCTAAACTCTGAGCAGTTTTTAGATATAGTAAGCACGCAAAATGCTCTAGCGTTTGATTGGTGCAAAAAGCTTGGCGGAGAGTTTTTAAATGTAATTTCGCCAGCGAGCTTTCTTATGGAAGTTGGTAAAATCATCATCTCAAAAGAGCTAATAGAGAGTGGCAAAGCAGATGAGTTTAAAAAAGCCTTTGATGAAATTAAAAGTCTAAAAGAGCTAAGCGAGCTTGAAATATCGCTAGTTGGCGTAGATAGCGAGGAAGTAGCAGCTAAAATTTTGGAGCAATGGAACTTTGAGTATAAAGTGGTTGAGAGCATTTTACACATAAATGACTTTGCTGATGCCCCAACTGAGATAAGAGACTACTCAGCAGTGCTAAATGTAGTTAAAAACGCAGTTAATGTATTTTCAAAATTTAGCGAAGAAGGCGTAGCTGCTGCTAAAGCAAATCTAAAAACTGCTGGACTAAATGAAAGCGCCTTTAATCAAGCATTAGAAAAAGTAGGCGTGTGAGATATTTTTTAGAAACGCTTAGTCGTGGGGCTAGTAACCCAAATGCTAAATGTAAAGAAGCCCTAAGAATTCTAGAATTCCTAAAAGCAATTAGCTTTCACAAAGGCAAAGCATATCTAAACAATGGTTTTATAACAGGTCGCCTTGATATAAACGCAATGGGCGTGGGCTTTATAGAAGTATTTAGCGACAAGCCCATGCGTGATATCGTAGTTGAGAGCAAAAATCTTGGTGGTGCGCACCTTGGCGATATAGTGGTGGCTCATCTGCTCTCAAATAAAAAATCTCGCCAAAGCGCAAAAATCCTAGCCGTGCTAGAACCTGCAAATGAAACTAGCCTAGTATATCTAAAACGCTTTGGCGAGGCAGTTCTAGGCGTAAATATCCAAAATGGTCTTAGTCTAGCTCTAAAAGCTAGCCAAAAATCCCTAAAAGCCTTGCCCCTTGGCACTCTGCTAAAAATAAATAACGCAAATAATGAAATAACCGAAGTTCTAGGGCTAATAACTGATCCAAATATAGATGAGAAAATCTCCCTTGCTATATATAATAAAAAAGATGAGTTTACCCCAGCCTGCGAGGATGAGGCAAGAGCGTGGGGAGATACGGTAGATCCTAGCATGTATAAAGAGCGAGTGGATTTGCAGCATTTGCCATTTTGCACCATTGACCCTGATGATGCAAAAGACTTTGATGATGCTATTTACTACGATACTAGCAAAAACGAACTTTATGTAGCAATAGCTGATGTTAGCGAGTATGTAAGTGCGTTTAGTGCTACTGATAAAGAAGCAAAAAACCGCTGTTTTTCTATATATTTTCCACACAAAAGTGTGCCTATGTTGCCACGAACTCTAAGCGAAAATATTTGTTCGCTAAGGCCTGATGAGCCACGATTAGCATTTACTTTTAAAATTAGCTTAAATGACGATCTAAGCGTAAAAAAAGAAGAGCTTTTTTCTGCGATTATAAAAAGCAAAAAGCGTTTTACTTATAATGAAGTAGATAAAATTTTAGAAAATAAAAGCGGCTGCGAACAAGGAATTCTAGATTGGCTTTTGCCACTACACAAAATCACGCAAAAACTAAAACAAATTAGATTAAAAAAGGGCTTTGATTTTCGCTCAAAAGAGCTAAAAATGAGCCTTAATGATGATGGGCTCATAGCTAGCACGCATTTTGAGAGCGAGACGCCAAGCCATGCTTTGATAGAGGACTGTATGCTTCTAGCAAACAAAGCCGCTGCAAAAATGATAAGCAAAGGCATATTTCGCAACCACGCCCCAGCTGATATAAAAAAAATAAATTTCTTACTTGATAATTTAGCTACCCTTGGCATAGAAGCACAGTATGAGAGTGACTTTGCTTTGATGATAGCCAAAATCCAAAGCAAAGCAAATGAACTAGGCATAAGAGAAGATGCTGATAAACTAATAATAAAAGCGCAAAAAAGAGCCGAGTACTCGCACACTAGCAGTGGGCATTTTGGGCTGGGGTTTGAGACTTATACGCATTTTACTAGCCCTATTAGGCGTTATAGCGACCTTACTTTACACCGCCTTTTAAAAGCGCAGTTAGCAAAAGACGATAAGCTCTATAATTATTTGTTAGAGGGCATTGAAGCTACTTGCGAGGAGCTAAATATAAAAGAAAGAGAAGCTGATAAAGTAGCCTTTGATTTTATGGATAGAAAGTTTGCTAGATGGGCAGAGCAAAACATCGGCAAGGAATTTATTTGCTACATTAGTGAGATTAGTGAGCCACTTATTGCTAGGCTTGATGATGAGCTAAAAGGCGCTAGGATAATCCTGCCAAACTTCACTTGCCCACTGCTTACAAGAGTACGTGTACGCATAATCTCAAGCGATATCGCAAGTGCTAAAATCATCGGCAAAGTCGTGGAGAAACTAGATGTATAAAAAAGATCTAGATTTTATACTAAAGGGTAAGAATATACCCTATTTTTTTATGTTTTATGGAGATGATAGCTATCAAATAGAGCTTTATGCCAAAGAATATCTCTCACGCTTTAATGGGGATAAACTCACACTTAGCTTTGATGAGTATGATTTTAATAGAGCAAAATCGCAGATTGAGCAAAACTCGCTTTTTGGCGATGTAAGCATTTTACACATCAAAACTGATAAAAAAATCCAGTTAAAAGAGCTAAAAGCCCTTGTTAGCCTTGCTAATAGCTCTGCGATTTTTGTTTATGAGCTTCACGATGGAGTGCAAAAAAATGTAGCAGAACAAGCAAAGGTTTTTGGTGCTAATTTTGCTCGCTTTTTTGTGCCAAAAAACGACAGCGAAGCTAGCGAAATCCTGCTAAATCACGCAAAAAAACTAGGCATTACAAACGCAAATCCTGCGCTTTTACTACGCATTTATCATATTCATAATGAAAATGTATATCTTGCTACCTCAGAGCTAAACCGCATTGCTATTTCAGGGCTAGAATTAAATGACGAACTAATCGCAAAACTAGTCTCAAGTCTAAATGCCATTAGCTTTGATACACTTTTTAACACGCTTTTAAAAAGCCACGATGCAAGCGCAAAAATTGCGCAGTATTTTGATGCAAATAGCATAGAAGAAAGCGTTTTTTTAGCTGCGCTTTATAAATCATTTCACCGCCTTTTTCTTGTCCACTTAGGGCTAAAACTAAAACCTAACGCAAAGCTTCAAGAATTCCTAGGCTACGCACTGCCAGCACATGTAGAAACTGAGCTAAAAGCGCAGGCAAGCCGCTTTTCTTTGCCTATGTTTTATGATATTTTTGCGCATTTAAATGCTTGTGATTATGAGCTTAAAAAGCCAAAAAATTTCATGGATAAAGAGCTTTTTTTACGCTCAGAATTGCTAAAACTCTCAAGCATTATCGCAAAACACAGCAAACATTAAGTATATTTTAGCTAAAATCCGCGCTTGTTTTTTGGAATTTAAAGGCGCAGGTCTAGAATTCTAAAGACAAAAATCCTTGCCCTTTGCTATGGCAAAGAGCTAAATATCCACAAGGAGAGATAAATGAAACACTACGAGGTTCTTCTTATCATCAAGCCTACACTTGAAGAAACAGAAGTAAAAGCAAGAGTTGATTTCATCGAGGGTGTAATCACCAAAAACGGCGGTAAAATCACATCTTGGCAAGACATGGGTACACGCAAACTAGCGTATAAAATAGACAAATTTGAGCGCGGCGTGTATAAAGTATGCTATTTTGAGGCACCAACAGCTCTAATTGAAGAGCTAGTACGCAATATCCGCATTAACGAAGATATCATTCGCTTCTTGGTTGTAAAATACGAGACAAAACGCGAAATAGCAGCTTGGGAAAAACTAAGCCGCGGCGAAAAGCTAAACCAAATCAAAAAGCCTGAGCCACGCGCACCAAAAGCTACTAAAGAAGAAGCAAAAGAAGAAAACGAAGAGTAAAAAATGTCTTTTAACAAAGTAATCTTGGTAGGAAATCTCACTCGCGCCCCAGAGCTAAAATACACTCAGGGCAAAGGCACACCAGTGGCAAAAACTGGTATTGCGGTAAGTCGCAAGGCAAATGTAAATGGTGAGATGAGAGAAGAAGTTTGCTTTATAGACCTTACTTTTTGGGGTCGCACAGCAGAGATAGCAAATCAATACCTTCAAAAAGGCTCAAAAGTGCTTATTGAGGGTCGTTTAATGCTAGAGCAATGGCAAGACCAAAACGGACAAAACCGCTCAAAACACTCTGTGACAGTAGAAAGTATGGAAATGCTAGGCTCAAAAGAAAGTGGCTCAAATAACGGCTATAATGGCGGTGGCTATGATAATGGCTACAATGATGGTGGCTATGGCAACCAAAACTATGGCAATCAAAACTACGCTAGCCAAAATTATGCTAGCCAAAACTACAGCAATCAAAGCTATAATGGCAGCAATGCTAACTATAATGCTGGAAATGCTAATTATGGCTCATTTGATGGCGGATATCAAAACCCTAGCAAAAGCGCAAATAACTTTGGGGTAAATGTAAACCAAGGTTTTAATCAAGGCGCAAATGGAGCAAATAACGCAAATTTCGCTCGCCAGCAAAGAGCCCCACAACAAGAAGAAAAACTACCAGAGATTGACTTAGATAAAGAAGACGAAATACCATTTTAAAAAAGGATAACAAATGGCTGAAAAAAGAAAATATAGCAAAAAATACTGCCGCTACTCAGAGGCAAAGGTTGAGTTTATTGATTACAAAGATACATCAATGCTAAAATACTGCCTTTCAGAGCGCTTTAAAATCATGCCTCGCCGTCTAACTGGCACTAGCAAAAAATACCAAGAGATGGTTGAGCGTGCTATTAAAAGAGCTCGTCAAGCAGCTCTTATCCCATATATCGTTGATCGCAACGAGGTTGTTACAAATCCATTTGAGGGTATGTAATAAAATCTTTACAAACTAGAATTCAATTCTAGTTTTGCTCCCTTTTTTTTTATAAGGAATTCTAGAATTCCTTATAAAAATATAATTTAAATCTAGAATTCCTAGGCAATATCTGCGCAATAAATATGCGCAATAAATATAGGAATTCTAGATTTTACTTGTGAATCTAGAATTCCTGATCTAGAATTCCTGCGCATTAAAACCTAGAATTCCTAGGCATTAAAACTTGCTAAATCTAGAATTCCTAATCTAGAATTCCTGCGCATTAAAACCTAGAATTCCTAGGCATTAAAACTTGCTAAATCTAGAATTCCTACTTTCTACTAGCATTTATAGCATTTACATGAGCGTCATAGTTTGTGGTGAAAATATGCTTGCCAGTTTTTTTATCGCGAACGAAGTATAAATAATCTGTCTTTTTAGGAAAAATCGCTGCTCTTATAGCAGACATAGATACTGTGCACACAGCCCCTTCTGGAAGTCCTGCAAATTTATAGGTGTTAAATTTGGTATTATCATTTGCTATGCGCCGTGGGGTGATTTTCTCGTGGCTGTATAAGCCGTAGTTTAGCGTGCCGTCCATTTGTAGTTTCATGCCTTTTTTTAATCGATTATAGATCACTGATGCTACCAACGGCATTTCATCTTCGTTTGCGGCTTCTTTTTGGATGATTGAGGCGATTATTATGTAGTTTTCCCACTCTTTTTGATTAAAGGTGCCAAAGATCTTGGCCGAGCGTTCTTCATGGGTTTTTTTGGATAAATTTACTAGGTAAAATATCAAATGCTTTTCGCTCATGCCAAGCGGAATTTTGTAAGTATCAGGCACCAAAAATCCCTCAAAAAACAGCGCATTTGCCCTTAGCTCGCTTAGCAAAAGCTCGTATTTTAGCCCTAGTTTGCTAGAAATGTCTTTTAAAAAATATTCGCTAGTCTCTCCAGGCACTAGCGTGATTTCTTCTAAGGCGGCCTTAGCTTTTGTAAGGCGGTAAAGAAAATCAAGCCTGCTTAGTCTAGAAGTGCCTATCTCCACCCAGCCAGCCTGCGCCGAGCCAAGAAGTGCTAAAATATATTTATCAAGCTTGTTTACATTAAAGTTTCGCAAAGATAAATAAGATATAATATCAGCACTAGATCCTTTTGGGATAAATACAACTTTGCTCGTATTCATGGGCTGGCACAAGCTTGCGCCCCAGCTTATAAAAAAGAGCAAAACAAAGTGTGCTATGAAAAAAAATATTTTACTTTTTATACTCATGTTATTCCTGTGTGGCATAGTTTTTTTGATGCAAGGCATTCACATTTCTAGCTTCAAAACGCCTTATTTTTCACTTGAAAATCTATATTTTAAGCTGGAAAAAAAGTTTATTTTGCGACTTGAGAGCCTTCATATCAACGCTAGCAGGCAAACTGATAGCTCGACTGAAGAACTAGAAACTTTTTTTCAAAGCGCTAATTATATAAAAATTTTCTTTAAAGAACTTATTTTTGATAAAATTTCTTATGAAAATAATATGTTTGCCCTTACTTACTTTGGCGATAAATTTACGCTAGATAGCGACTATGTAACGCTTATTGCTACTTTTGATGGCGCAAAAACCAAGGTTGATGAACTGCTTTTAAAGGACTTTGATTTTAGATTTAACGGCGATATTAATATAGATGCTAGCGAGCAAAATTTTGATTTAAATGGCAGTATTTCTAGCTTTGATATAAGTGCTAATATGAGTGCTAGGCTAAATAATGGAATTCTAGATTTTGAGATTAGCGATGCGAGGGCAGCTAGTATTGATGATTTTATGGATAGCCTTGCTAAAAATATAGACTTAGATGAGGAGATAAAGAAGTGGATTCATGTCTATATAAAAGCCAAAAATTATGAAATATACAGCTTTAAAGGCAGCATTGATACAAGAAGCAAAGAGATAAAAAGACTAGATGGCTTAGCACATGCTAGTGATGCTAGTCTTTTTCTCTCACCTAGTTTAAAGCCGATTTTGTTTAAAAGCATTGATATAAAGCTAGCTAATGACAGCCTAAACTTCACGCTAAATGAGCCTAGCTTTGAGGGCAAGAGCTTAGAGGGCTCAAAGGTTGCCATCACAAATATCACAGGAGAGAATTCTCATATCATAGTAGATCTTAGCTCAAATGAAATCAGCCTTGATGATGCTAAGCCTATTTTGGCAAACTATGATATAGATTTGGGTGTGCTTGGCTCGTCTGCGCCTACTACTACCACTTTGCGCCTTGATATTAGCTTGGAGCCTTTTGATGTTAGGGCTGATGGCAACTTCGCTTTTAGCACCAAAAGTCCATTGCGCATAGGTGAGGCTAGTTTTTATAGCACTATTCTTGATTTAGACTTAAATGGCACTGTGCTAAACTTTAAAAAAGCAAATCTTAGCTCAGATTTTTTGGATATTGATTTTGTTGGCAAACTAGACTTTAGTAGCGATAAAGGCACGCTAGATACGCATATAAAGCGCCTTGATTTAGAAGGAGATTTGCTAAATATCAAAAATATAAAAACCACTGCCAAGCTAGATTTAGCTAAAGATTTTGAGGTAAGCATAGCTGATTTTGATTTTGTTGGGAATTTTTCAGGCAAAAAGCGTCTTAGTATAAATGATTTAAGCAAGGTGATAAAATACTCTCCTTTACTAAGTGAGCTTAACGCAACGGCTGGGTCTTTTAAGCTAGATGGCGATGATTTTACAAACTTTGGTGGAGCTTTTGAGCTGTTTTTTAACTTTGGCTTAAAAGATCAAAATCAAAATCCATACAACCACGATATATTCACCTTTTTGGTAGCAAAAGAGGGTTTTAATCTCACATCTAGAAGCGGAAATATACTTGCTAAAAATAGCAAAACAGGCAAACTAGAAGTCTTTGTAAACAATATAATAATCCCTATAAATCAACAAGCAACAAGCAATAAAAGCAAAACAAACATAACATACATAGGCAAAAACTCATCACTATCTCTAAGCGATTTTAACCGCACCTTAAACTTCAAAGCTTTTAGAGCTGATTTTAAAGAGGGATTAGATTTCACTGGCGATTATGGAAATGACAGGAAGCTTAATGTTGTCTTAAAGCCTAATTATCTAAAAATAAATGGCACAAATCTACCAGATACTTCTATAAACGACTTTTTAGGTGGTAAATTCATTTTTGATGGTGGCTTTGATATCAAGCTAGAAGGCAGGGATTTTAAGGACTTCACAGCCACTATAAATGCTAAAGATACATATTTTCTAGGTCTTAAAGCACAGCAAAATTTGCTTGCTTTTTTAGATAGCATTCCAAGTCTTATAATTTTTAAAGTAAATGACTTTACAAAAAAAGGCTTTGAGGCAAAAACAGCCCAAGCCCAGCTAAAAAGACAAGGTAATTTGCTACAAATAAACGCTCTTACGATAAATGGCTCAAATGCTGATATCTACGGCACTGGTGGAATAAACACGGATAATAAGGATATAAAAATGCAACTAGAATTACGCCTGCTAAAAACAGCTAGCAGTGTAATAGCTAATATCCCTATCATAAACCACATTTTACTAGGCGAGAATAAAGTTGCTTCTACCATAATCGAAGTCTTTGGCACTTATGACGACCCAAAATACACATCCACAGTGGCAGTAGACATCCTAAGCACACCATATAACATTATAAAAAATACACTAAGCTTGCCAGCTAATTTATTTAAATAAGAATCTAGAATTCCTTAGGAATTCTAGATTTAAGTTATGTAAATAAATAACTCCAAGCAAAGTAGCTATAAAATAGAAAATAAAGCCATACATAGTAAAATGGTGGAAAACACGGCGCACATTGCTTCTAAACTCTATTGAATAATTACAGCCCTCGCCCCATCATGCCCACCAAGGTAGCGCATTTTTTAAAGCGTCTTTTAGTATTAATTCTGCCAAAATTTTGTATAATAAACGCAAAATCAAAAGGCAAACCATGCAAACAAGCACCAAAATCACAGGCTTTAAAAAGCTCTGGCTTATTTTTATCCTAGCTTTTATGAGCGCAGTTGCGCCACTTAGCACTGATATGTATTTGCCAGCCCTAGCCAACGTTCAAGAAGCCTTTGCTACAAGCGAGTTTTTCACCCAGCTTAGCCTGGCTAGTTTTTTCATTGCCTTTGCTTTAGGGCAGCTCATTTATGGGCCACTAAGCGACTTTTTTGGGCGAAAAAAGCCCCTTATTATCGGCATTGCTTTATTTATGAGTGCGTCTTTGGGCTGTGTTATGGTAGATAATGTTGCGCATTTTATTGCTCTTCGCTTTTTAGAGGCACTTGGGGGATGTGCTGGGGTCGTGATAGCAAGGGCGATTGTAAATGATCTTTTTGAGCTGCACGAGGCAGCAGCTGTTTTTGCGCTGATGATGGTAGTATCATCACTTGCGCCTATGCTCTCGCCTACTTTTGGCGGATTTTTACTTCAGCTTTTTAGCTGGGAGAGCATTTTTATAAGCTTATTTTTGCTTGGCATTGCGCTGCTACTTTTTGTGATTTTTACCCTAAAAGAAAGCCACGAACCACACAAAGAAAGCTTTGATTTTAAAGCTATTACCTCAAGATACAAAGATGTTTTAAAAGACCGCTCTTTTATCATCTACACGCTCTCATCAGGCTTTGCTATGGGGGCGATGTTTGCTTATATTACTGGCAGTTCTTTTGTGTTTATTAAGTATTTTGGCTTACATGAGCAGGTTTATGCCCTTGTTTTTGGCGCAAACTCGCTAGGCTTTATGATTCTTAGCATTATAAACGCTAGGCTTGTTTTTTGGTGCCAGCCACGCACTTTGCTCGGGTTTGGACTTGCTTTGATGTGTGCTTTTTCTTTGCTTTTGATGTTTTTTGATAGTTTTTGGCTGTTTGAGGGAGCGTTATTTTGCGCTATTGCTTGCTTGGGGCTTATTGCGCCAAATGCTGTAACCCTAGCTATGTCACGCTTTAAAGAGCACTCAGGTACAGCCTCAGCCATGCTTGGAACTGCGCAGTTTGCTTTAGCTGGGATTATTAGCTTTGGTGTGGGAGCGTATGGAGCAAATATGCCTTGGCAACTTGGCTTAGTTATTTTTGCTTGTTCTGCGCTAGCAACGGGGTTCTTTTTTGCCTTTATAAAAAAGAGTGCTTAGTGTTTTTACACATTGACCTTGATGCTTTTTTTATAAACGCTGCTAGAACAAAAGAGCCTAGCTTGCGTGGAGTGAGTGCAGCTGTAATCAGCGGAAACTGCGTGGATATCTTTGGCGATTTTTTACCGCCTGGTATGGTGCTAAGTGCTAGCTATGAAGCACGCGCAAAAGGCATAAAATGCACTATGCAAGCAGCCACCGCTCAAAAAATAGATCCACAAATAAAGCTAGTTAGCACAGATTTTACGCTATATAAAAAGCTTAGCAAAGAAGTTTTTAATGTGCTTTATGATTATACAAATGAGATTGAAAAATACAGCATTGATGAGTATTTTTTAGACCTTAGAGGCACTAGCTGGGATAATGAACCAAGTGCTCTTGCTAGTATTATAAAAAACCGCATTGAAAGTGAGCTTGCCCTACCTTGCTCGCTTGGCACTGCGCCACATAAATGGTGGGCAAAGCTTGCTACAAGTCTAGCAAAACCAGCTGGAATAAAGCATATTTCAAGTTTTGATGAGATTGGCTCTGTTCTTTTAAGAGACTTTGCTGGGGCTGGCAAAGCTAGCCTAGATAAGCTAAATAAAGAGGGCATAATCACGCTAAATGATGCTAAAAACTCACGCCCTAGCTTTGAGCGACTTGGTAAGGCTGGACTTAGCTTATGGGAGCATATTTGTGGGAGCAGTGGCGATTTTTTGCGCAAAGAAAACGCGCCAAAAAGCCTTAGCATTGCTCGCACTTTTGAGCGTGTTTTTGATAGAACTGAGCTAAAGCGCCGCATAAGAATACTCGCAAAACACCTACACATAGACCTTGCAGAGCAAAATCTCGTGCCAAAAAAACTTGAAATCCGCTTTGCCTACGAACACTCAAAAACCACCAGCCACACTTTTAGCACAGATAAAGAATTCACTCAAACCACACTAGCTAGTGAGTTTTGGCAAAGCTTTTGTGCGCTTGATAACTCGCCTAGATTAGGTGTTGTTTATATCAGCCTTGGCAGCAGCGATTTTAGCGGACAAAAGGGGCTGTTTTGGCAGCAAAAATCAAACAAACAAAAAGCCCTAGATGACGCTCTTTTAAAGCTTCAAAACAAATACGGCTCAGGTTTAATCTAGAATTCCCCAGACTTTATGTATCAACTCCAAGATTTTCACATAGTTTTTCACAGCAAAAAGCAAATTTTCACACATTTTCACAGCAAAAAGCTAAAACTTTAAATACTTTTGCCGATTTAGCTAGTAAATCTAAAAAGGATAAAAAATGGCAAATACAATCACAAACTCACTAAGCAGCTTAAATAACTTTTTTGGCGGAGTTAAAAATAATAGCCAAAAAAACAGCACTGGTAACGCTTTGGCAAGCTTTAACCAAGCCCTAGCGGGGGGCAACAAAGAAGCCCTACAAGACGCTGCTAGCAAACTAAAAGCGGGTAGCTCAATTAGCTCAAGCTACCAAGCAAGCTTTATGGAAGCAAGTTTTACTCAAAGCGGTGGAAACTTCTCATTTCAGCTCTCAGTGCTAAATACTAGCGGCTTTCAAAGCGCCTTTAACTCAGGAGATAGCATGAGTATGTATAGCAAAACGCAGAGCAATCTAACCACACTAACAGTAACTGGGCGGATGGGTGCGCTAGGACAGCTTAATGATATTTTAAGCAAGTTTAATCTAAGCGATATAGGCTACGAGGGCAAACCGCTAAGCGAGCTAACACAGGATGATGCGGCTGCGCTTGTGAGCGATTCAGGATTTTTTGGTATGAAAAACACAGCAAACCGTGTGGCTGATTTCGTGCTAAAAGGCGCAGGTGATAATCTAGACTTGCTAAAAGCAGGCTTAGAGGGCATAAAACGAGGATACGACGAAGCTACGAAGCTTTGGGGTGGTGCATTACCTGATATTTCACAAAAGACCCAAGAGCTTACTTTAAAACTAATAGAAGACCGCATAGCACAGCTTGGCGGTGATACTAGCGGCAACACTATGAACTTAGAAGCCTAAGCTAGTTTTAAACTAGCAGGAATTCTAGAATTTCTAATCTAGAATTCCTAGAGATTGTTGAAGCTTTATTGCAGAATTCTAGAATTCCGCAATTTTAAAAATAAATAAATCTAGAATTCCTAGAGATTTTATGCTAGGAATTTTAGATTTTCTTAGCAATTTTTTTAGGAATTCTAGAATTTCTAAACTAGAATTCTTAAACTAGAATTCCTAATCTAGAATTCCCAAAGAGAATTCCTAAACTAAAATTCCCAAACAAGAATTCTTAAACTAGAATTCCCAATCTAGAATTCCCAGCAGAACACAGCAAGCTTACTTTACAATAATCTCATCTTTGATATTATTGTAAATACCCTCACCTATGCCTTTTACCTTTTTAATCTCATCAGTGCTTGTAAAAGGACGAGCTGCGATAATGGCTTCAGCCTTAGCAGCACCTATGCCTTTTAGGCTCATTAGCTCTTCTTTGCTAGCTGTGTTAATATCCACAGCGCCAAAGGCAAGGCTAGCTAGCATAGCTATAAGTAAAAGTAATTTTTTCATGATAATCCTTTAAAATAAAATTGAAGTTTTAATTATAGCGTAAAATAAAAAGAAATTAACAAGTAAAATGAATTTATTTAAAAATAAAAGTTTATAAAGCTTTTAATAAAAAATATTTTAATTATTCTAAATTGATTTTATAAAATAGAATTAAAAAAAATAAGAATATCAAAGAGTATTTTTAACAAAGCTCGCAGCGACCTACTTTTCCAGTCCCAGTAAGAGATAGTATCATCAGCCATGACGAGCTTAGCTTCTTGGTTCGAGATGGAGCAA